>CAISEZ010000046.1 GCA_903884535.1 uncultured Verrucomicrobia subdivision 3 bacterium | reverse complement strand
TTCGCGTTCCTCGACGAACTTCTTGATGAACGGATGATTCATCCGCGCGGTGACGTTCCAGTCAATCGCGCGCACGTCGTCGCCGGGCTGGTATTCGCGCACCTCGTCGAAGTTCATGCCCTGGCCCTTGAAGACGGAATGATACTGGCCCGCGAGCGTCTCGGTCACGATGCGGTTCGTGCGCAGCTCGATCTGCCGGATTTTCTTGAGAATCTCGCGTGGAATCATGGCAAAATGGCGAATGGCGAATGGCGAATTTTCAATTGCGCGTTCCGTTCAACGGAGTAAATTAACGCCATGAGTTCGGAAACAATTTTCAAAGAAGCCCGCGCCCTTCCATTCGCGGAACAAATTGAACTGTGCCGCAACCTTTGGGATGGCATCTTGGGTTCGCACGAACTCATACCCGGCGAAGCCGAACTGATTGACCGCCGCCTCCAAGACCATCTCGAAAATCCCGACGACGTTGTTTCGTTGGCAGAAGTCAAAGCGAAGCTCGACGCGAAGTATCGCAAATGAAACGCGGCTTCGTCCTCCGACGCATTGCGGAAAAGGAGTTTGACGATTCCATTGCTTGGTATGAGAGCGAGCGTGAAGGCTTGGGTCAGAAATTTCGCGCCACCATCGAGCAACACTTTCAGCGCATCGCCGATAATCCCGAATGGTTTCCGGCAGTCAGAAGCGAAGTTCGCCGTGCAGTTGTCCGTCGCTTTCCATTTGTGATTCACTTCCTCATCGAAAAGGAACGCATCGTAATTCTGTCCGTGTTCCACACCAGCCGCGAACCGGAACAACTGAAACACCGGCGCTGAGCTTTGCACGATGCGGTTCGTGCGCAGCTCGATCTGCCGGATTTTTTTGGGAATCTCGCGGGGAATCATGACGATAATTTCAAACACCCCAGTCGATTTTTAAGCAAGGAAAAGGTCTCTTCGTAACCTTTGCGACAACTAGGGTGAAAGAAATCCACTGCTATTCGATCACCAACTTGAAACACACCCTGCCCGATACTGGTAAACTCCATTTTTTCTTGCACGAATCTGAACGTGCCACAGAAGAACAAAACTTTTGGGCTGATAATCTCGATCTGGCGACTTAAAAACGACCAATCATCTTCGACATATTTGGAAATGTCTGGATCGTAGCTGGTGCTTTTGCACTCTGCTTTCTTCTTGAGATTTACGTAGGCAACATCTCCTAGTGGCTCTTCTTTTACCAGCAGCGCTTGCTCCAATGAAGGCGACGCTTTGTGGAAAATCGAAGTCACCACATATTTCCAGATATTCAGATTCCTCCAAAAGCGAGGACTGTTGCCGCGAGGACCCCATGCTCGCCCTCGAATATCCACAAAGTCATCGTTTGACTCCTTCAGAATGAATGCAATTTGGGGCGATGCCTTGTTCCACGCCTCTTGAACAAGAATGCCATCATTCGAAAACGGCTTGTAGTTGGGCCGTTCTTGTTTCCACCGAGAAAACAGTTCATCGGTTGTTTTGATGTTGGAGGGCATGCGGATTTCACTCCTTCTTTTGCAAACGCCTCACGGCACAGGCAGTTCATCAAAGATTTTCTGGATGATCGTTTCGCTGGTCTTTTCCTCGGCCTCGGCTTCGTAGGTGATGGCCACGCGGTGGCGCAACACGTCCATGCCGATGCTCTTCACGTCCTGCGGCGTGACGTAGCCGCGGCCTTTCAGGAACGCGTAGGCCTTGGCCGCCAGCGTCAGCGCGATGGTCGCGCGCGGCGACGCGCCGAGCTGGATGAAATCCTTCACCGCGATCTTGTAATGGTCCGGATCGCGCGTGGCGCAGACGAGGTCCACGATGTAATCCTTCACCTTGTCGTCCACGTAAATGTCGTTGATAACTTCGCGCGCCTTGAGGATTTGTGCCGGCGTAACGACCGCGCTGCACGTCGGCTGGCCGGAAGTTTTTGCCATCGTCTCCAGAATCTGGCGCTCGTCGGCGCGCGATGGATAACCGATCTTGAGCTTGAGCATAAAGCGGTCAACCTGCGCCTCGGGCAATGGATACGTGCCTTCCTGCTCAATGGGATTCTGCGTAGCGAGCACGAGGAACGGTTCGTCGAGCTTGTAGGTCTGGTCGCCGATGGTGACCTGCTTTTCCTGCATGGCTTCGAGGAGCGCGCTCTGCACCTTGGCGGGCGCCCGGTTGATTTCGTCGGCGAGAACGAGGTTCGCAAACACCGGGCCTTTGCGCGTGGTGAAGCCGCCGGATTGCGGATTATAAATCTGCGTGCCGATGACATCGGCGGGCAGCATGTCCGGCGTGAATTGCAGGCGCGAAAATTTCACGCTGATGCACGCGGCCATGGATTTCACGGCGAGCGTTTTGGCCAGGCCGGGCACGCCTTCGAGGAGGACGTGGCCATTGGCCAGCAGCCCGATGACGAGTCGCTCAGTGAGATACTGCTGGCCGACGATGACCTTGCCGAGTTCGTTAAACAGCGGGTGCGTGAAGGCGCTCGCTTCCTTGACCGCTTCGTTGATCGCGTTGATTCCTGTGCTCATTTGTGAATATGTGTTACCGATGGACAGACTAAATTATTTTGCGTTCAACCAAATTTTTATTTTGGCGAACGCGCTTCTGATTTATGCGCCCGGCAAAACTTCAACCAGCTTCGCCGACAGCCAGCCGCTCTTGCCGTTGGCGTCCATGACCTGCACCCAGCCGTCGCGCCAATCCAAAACGGAAAGCTCCGCGCCATCGCGCGCCGTGAACGCGCTTTGCGCGTCATCAAAAGGTCCGCTGCGCGCCGTCGCGTTGTCGGTGGTCACCACGGCGCACGCGGCCGAAAAATGATTGGCCGCCTGCAAGCCGAGCACCGTGCCCGAAAAAAGCGTCAGCGTGATGAAAATCCAAGTCGCCGATTTTAGCTTCGGCACCAGTGTGGGCCGGATTTGGCGCGCGCTGAACAGCGCCAACGTGAGCCAGAATAATATTGCGGTGAGGACCGCGCCTTCATTGAGCGTCAGCGTGCCCACCCAGTTCTGCCAAAAACTTTCGCGCTGCGTCACACCTTGCACCTGGTTGCGGACGAACGCGAGGTTCGCGCGCAGTTCCGCATCGCGCGGCGCGAGTTGTTCCGCGTGCCGATACGCCGCAATCGCCTTGCCCAAGTGGCCGGACTTGAATTCCGCATTGCCAAAGTTAAAAAACAGCGTGGGCGATACCGCACCCGTCTGGAGGATTTTTTCGTAGCTTGCGGCCGCGTCGGAAAATTTCCCTTTGGCGTAAAGTTGGTTTGCCGCCGTAAAGTCAGCCGCGACGTCGGCGGCGAAAATATTTCCGGCAAAAGCCAGCGCGATGAAAATGGCGGGAAATGTTTTCATGCCTTCAAGTTCTGGAGTTCGCCAACAACTTTCTCGAATTGCGCAGCGACGGAATTCAATTCGCTGCTGCCACGCACCGGCGCATAACGCGCCTGGTTGCACAGCTGGAACAGCTCGCGCAAACCATCGAGCGTGGCCTTCGGCGCCGTCCGCAAAATCGGATGCTCCTCGATCACGTTTTCCGTGATCGCGGTCGCGGGACAATCGAGGCGCTCGCCCAACTGCTCTTGCAACAAACGGAACAGCGTGGCGAAAAATTCGTCCGGTTTATTTTCCGTGGCAAATTTGCGCAGATCATTCACGCCATCGCGCACGAGCTGGGCGACGGCGCGCTGACGGCGCAGGCGCGGGTTGTTTGCCAAATTGTCGGCGCGTTTGCGACAGACAAAAGCCGCAAGAAACGCGAGCACCGGCAGGCTTTGCGCGGCGAAAAAAACTGGCGAACTGATCAATGGCGCACTTGATTTGGTGACTGTGCCCAAATTTTCTTTGATCGGCAAAATGTCCTTTGGCGTCGCGGGGGTTTCTGAATTCGCATTTTTATTGCCCGCAACCGTTGGCAACACGGTGGATCCAGCGGAGTGAATTTGGAGCGGCGTGGCGGGCTGCGTCAGCGTGTGATATTTGCCGTCGTCAGGATTGAAGAAAGAAAAGCTGAACGCCGGCAGTTCATGCACGTCGGCGTTTTGCGGCGAAACAATTTGTTCAAAGGTTTTCGAGCCTTGCAGACCGAACTGGTCGTGCGTTTCCACTTTGGCGGTGGGCGGAAAGGCTTTGAAATCGTGCCAGGAATTTTGCGTCGGCAAGGAAACCGCATCGAACGCGCCACGCCCGGAAATCTGCACGCGCAAGGTCACCGGATCGCCGACGGTGAGATTGGTCGGCCCGGCGCTGACGTTCAGTGAAAAATTGCCGATGGCGCCGTTGAAATCCACCGGCACATTTTCATTCGGCAGCGGCAGCGCTTCGGCGCTGATTTCCTCGGAGGTGAGCGAAACCTGTCGTTGTTCACCTTGATTAAAAAAACGCCCGAAGAACGGATCGCCGCCCTGGTTTTGCGAAGGCAGCACCACGACTGCGTTGGCGGTGAACGGGCCAAGTGTCAGCGCGCCGGACTTCACTGCCGTGAGCGCGATGGAAATCGGGACGATGGTATAAACGCGGTTGCCGATCTGCGTGCGGCGGTTGGAGCCTTGCGCCATTTTGCCGATTTGAAAACCGTCCGCCGGCGTGCCGGAAAACTGAAAGTTACCGAAATTCTGCACATCGTCGCGCAGGCAAAGTTCAATCTGTCCGACCACGGTTTCGCCGGAATAAATTTTCTTTTGCGGCAACGTCAGTTTCAGGAAGGCGATTTCCGAACCGGAGTTTACCGCAGCAGCGGAGGGGGCGGCGGCGGTCTGCACGGTCAGCTTCAGCGGCTCGGTGACCAGCCGCTGGCCGTTCACATCGGCGGCCAGCGCGGGAATGACGAATTCGCCCGCGCGCTGCGGCGTCACGGAAAATGTGACGGTGACGGTCGAACTCATCGCGCCGTTGATGTAGCTGAAATTTTGTGAGTTGCCGGAGTTCACGATCTGCAGGCCCGGAACGCGCGGCGTCGGTGTGGTCTGGGGCTGGCCGCCTTCAAAGGCCAGCGATAGCGTCGCGCTGTCACCCAGCATGAGCGTGTCGCGGTCGAGCGTCGCGGTGAACGAGGCTGCGAACGCCGTGCCATTGAGCAGCACGACGGCAATCAACCCGATTAAAATTTTAAGTTTTACCAGCATCTTTTTGTCCGGCCAAAAATATGACAGACAAGAGCCGGAAATGTTCACGATTTTTTTGTCCGGCGAAAGTGAAAAAAGTAGTTTGTCCGGCCCACCTTCAAAAGCCATCGCCAATGGGCAGAATAGAATGACGGTAAAACCGGAGGAATTATTCTTCGTAGCAAGACCGCCCCGGTGTGCAGGTGTGCTTGTGAACCGGCTGGTCGTCCACGCCCACGACGGTCTGCGTGCGGTTGCACCAGAAGTGGCTGGGCGTCACGTCCTCGCCGTGCTTGTCGGCAAACGCCTCCGCGACGGTGGCGCCGGTGAACATTTTTTTGGTGCGGAGATGTTTGCAAAAAATATTGTTCATGCGTCGCCTTTCAGTTTGAGCAGCGTCCGGCGGATCAGCGCGTGCGCCAGCGGCACTTTGTAGGCATTGTGTTCCAGCGGCTTCGCGTCCTTCAGAATCATATCCGCCGCCTGCGTCGCGGTGGCATTATCCAAAACTTTCCCGTCGAGAAAACGGTTCGCGGTTTCGACCTGGTGCGGCACGGGCGAAATGCTGCCGAGCGCGACGCGCGGCGATTTCAATTTGCCGTCCACCACATCCGCCGCCGCCGCGCAACTGACCAGCGCCCAGTCGAACGCGTGTCTGTCGCTCACCTGCAAATAGGCGCTGCGGCTGCGCGTCGTCGGAATTTCCACGCGCAAAATCAGATCGCCATTTTTCAACGAATTATGTGCGAGCGGATTTTCCCAGGCGCGCTGGTAAAGCTCGGCCATGTTCTGGCGCGTCTCCTGGCCGTCGCGCAGCACAATCGCCGTCGCGTCAAGCGAAGCAAAAATTGTAGCCAGACTGGAAACCACCGGGCTGATGCACGTATTGCCGGTGAACAAACTGTGGTAGCGGTTTTCGCCATTGAGCGCGTAGCAAAGGTCGCCGTCCTTTTTCAGACACTGCGTGTCGCGATGACGAAAATACCAGCAGCGCGAATGCTGCGCCAGATTGCCGCCGACCGTGGCGACGTTGCGAATCTGCTGCGAGGCCACCTCGGAAGCCGCTTCATGCAAACCGGGAAATGTTTCTTTAATTTCCGCGTGATCCTCAATTTGCGCGACGGTGACGAGCGAGCCAATCGTCCAGAATTTTTCGCCGCGCTCGATTTTGTCCAGGCCGGGCAGCGATTTGATGTTCACCAGAATATCCGCGCTGACGAGATATTCCTTGAGCAGGCCGAGCAGGTCGTTGCCGCCGGCGAGATACGCGCCCTTGTCGGCGACGAGCTGGCGGGCGCTGGCGGGCGAATGTGCGGTGGCGTAGGTGAAAGCGTTCATGCGGTAGCTGGGGGAACTTTGCCAAGGGCGGCGAGAATTTTTGCGGGTGTGATCGGCAGGCTGCAAACGCGCACACCTATGGCATTGGCCACGGCATTCGCAATCGCACCCGCCGTCGGCACCGTCGCCGGCTCGCCGATGCCGATGACGCCGCGTTCGGGCATGTTGATCAAAACGATTTCAATGTCCGGCACGTCGGCGATGCCGGGCAGCTTGTAAGTCTCGAAATTCGGATTCAGCACCACGCCGGATAAATCGTCCATCACGCGTTCTTCGTAAAGCGCATAGCCCATGCCCATGATGATGCCGCCGTTGATCTGGCTTTCGAGCGTGACCTGGTTGACGATCAAGCCGCAGTCGTGGACGCCGAGAATTTTTTTGACCGTGACCAAGCCGGTTTCGGTGTCCACTTCGACTTCGGCAAACTGCACGCCGCACGCGTGGTCGGCGGTCAGCCCCGGCTGCCATTTGCCATGCACGACCAGCGGATTCACGCCGAGCTTTTTGCACGCGGCAAACCAGTTTTCACCGCGCGCATCGGCAAGGCCGGACTGCGTCTGCAACTGTTGCAACGCATTTGTGCAAACGTCAAAAACGGTCGCCGAAACCGAGCCGCAGGTCGTGCTGCCGCCGCTGCCGGGGCCGGGCGGAAAACGCGTGTCGCCGACGCGCACCGTGATCTGCTCCGGCTTGAGGCCGAGCATTTCCGCCGCGACGACGGCGATGACCGTTTTTGTCCCGGTGCCGATGTCCTGCACGCCGAGGCGGAATTCGATGCTGCCGTCGGGATTGATCTGCGCCTCGCCCTGCGTGTTCCGGCTCGCGCCGCCCGCCGGCCACGCCGCGCCTGCACAGCCGATGCCGGTTTTCACCACGCCGGACGAACTGCCGGGCTTTTGATATTTTTCTTTCCAGCCGAATTTTTCCGCGCCCAATTTATATTCGCGTTGGCGAATCGGGCTGGGATCATTTTTCAGCCGCAGTTCCAGCGGATCCATGCCGAGCTTCACGGCGAGATCGTCCATCGCGGACTCCATGCCGAACGACGCCGGCGGATTGCCCGGCGCGCGAAAGGCGCGCGATGCTCCGGCGTTGACCGCCACCGCCGACTGCTTCACGCGCGTGTTCGGCACTTTGTAAATGTAGGGCGCGGGAATGTCCGCGCTGCCGCTGCCGCCGCCGGAATCGCCGCCGGCACCGATGCCCGCCGTGCCGTAATTTTCCATTTCAAACGCGTGCAGCATCCCGTCCGCCGTCGCGCCCATTTTGATTTTTTGAAAACTCGACGGCCGGTTGCCGACCGCCAGCGACTGGTCAAAGCGCGTGAGCATCAGCCGCACCGGCGCTTTGGCAGCCTTGGAAAGTTTTGCGGCCAGCGCGCCTTCGACACCCGCGCCGAGTTTGGAACCGAAACCGCCGCCCATGTATTCGGTGATGACGCGCACCTGGCTGTGATCGAGTTGCAGCGCGCCGGCCAGACCGTCGCGCACGCTCGAAACGCCCTGCGTCGAAGCCCACGCCGTCACGCCGTCGTCCGTCCATGAAACCGTGTTGCCGTGCGTTTCCATCGGATGATGAATCTGCACCGCCGTCGTGTAAAAACCTTTGATCACCGCCGCGCATTCGGGAAACGCCGTGTCCACGCTGCCGTTTTCACGGACGTGCGGCGTCGCCGGCACATTGGGCGAACCGGCCCAGACCTGCGCGGCATTTTCCTTCCGCGCCTCGTTTTCGTTCACGACAAATTCATGGCGCACCTCGGCCTGCACTTCGATGGCGCGCAAGGCGTCGAGACAAACCTGTTTGCTCGTGCCGGCGACGGCGGCAATTTCCTCGCCGTAAAATCGGATGGTGAACGAACCGTCGCGCGCGACCACCGCCGCCTTGACGCCGGGAATCTGCCGCGCCTTGTCCAAGTTGACGGACAAAATTTTTGCCGCCGGCCATTTGGAACGGAGAATCATGCCGTAAAGCCAGCCCTCGGCTTGGATGTCCGATGCGTAACGCGCCTTGCCGGTCAGCTTCGCGGGCGCGTCAATCCGCGCCGTCGAGTGGCCGATGTATTTGGTTTCTGCGGGCCAGTTAGACATAATCCACGACCTCCGTTTTGCTCGCCGTCTCGACGCCCGCCGCCCGGAGCGCCGCCTGCAAAATGCGCGGATGCGTGCCGCAGCGGCAGGTATTGCCGGCGCAGGCGTGCTTCACGTCGTCGGCATTCGGGCGCGGATTTTTTTTGAGCAGTGCCGTCACGCTCATCACAAACCCCGGCGTGCAATAGCCGCATTGCAGCGCGTCTTTGTCGAGAAACGCCTGCTGCACCTTCGACAGCTTTTCATTTTTCGCCAAACCTTCGACGGTCGTGATCTCAATGCCCTGCGATTCGATGGCGAGTTTCTGGCAGGAATAAATGGGCGTGTCGCCGAGCAACACCGTGCAGGCGCCGCAGGTCGCGCGGTCGCAGCCTTCCTTCGCGCCGGTGAGGCTGGAATAATTCCGCAGCGCGTCGAGCAGCGTCACGCGCGGTTCCAACAGGAGTTGCAATTTTTCGCCGTTGACCCTGAGCGTGACCGGCACGGCGTTCGGGCCGACGATTTTTTCCGTGTTGATCTTTTCCAACTCGGCGGCGACGGACTGCACCTGCGCCGTGGCGGCGGTGGCCGCAACGGTGCCGAGGCTTTTGAAGAACGTGCGCCGCGAATGCGCGCCCAGATTTTCCGGCTCGGAATTTTTCATGCGCTTGAATCTAGCAACCGTTTGTAGTCTTCCGGCGTGTCCATGTCAAGCGGCACGCCGGCATCCGCTCCGGGACATTGGACGCGCGGCAGCGAACAAAGTTTCCAAAACTCTTTCAACGTGGCCACGTTGGAATCTTTCAGCTCGCCGAAAGCGGATGGTGGAAAAATTACCGGGTGCCCGGCGCGGCCGCCAAACTCCGGCTGGCAAATCGCCGCGGGATTTTGCGCGGCAAAATCCAGCAATTGCTGAAGCGTTTTCGTCTGCAAATGCGGTTGGTCGCCTAGCGCCAGCGCCCAGCGGGAGATTTCCGGCCGCCAGCCGCGCCAGGCCGCCGCGCACGTAACCGAACTAAACATGCCACGTTCCGGCTGCGGATTTTCGATGCGGTCGGCGCGCGGAAACTGCAACCGGTCCAGTTCCGCCGCGAGCGCGGCGTCACCGGCGCGCAGCACGACAGCGATTTGTGCGGCGCCGAGTTCCTGCCATTGCGAAATTAAATGGCCGATGACCGTTGTGCCGCGCCACGACAGCAGCAACTTCGACCGACCCATGCGCAACGAAGCGCCCGCGCCAAGGATGATGACGCCGAAGGGCATAGTTTTTAGTTTTGAATTTTTAGTTTTGAGTTGCGGCATGGCGGTTTGGCTGAATCAGAAATTAAAAATTAAAAACTCAAAATTTTCTGCGCTCCGCCCGTTTCTGAATGAGTTGCGCGAGGATGCTCACCGCGATTTCGTGCGTGCCAACGGCGGCGATGTCCAGCCCGACCGGACACGCAACCCGGTCAAATTCTTCCGCCGTCGCGAGTTTTTGTCTGATGAATTGTTCGCGGATGATGCGCGCCTTGCGCCGGCTGCCGATCAAACCGAGGAATGCGAACGGAAAATGAATCCACTCCGACAGCGCCAGCGCGTCGTGCTGGTGGCCGCGCGTGACGATGAGGCCGAACGCATTGGCGGGCGGATGAAATTTTAATAATTCATGCCAGCCGCCGACTTGCAGCTTGGTGGCGGCGGGGAAAAAATCGTGATTGGCCAGCTCCGGCCGGTCGTCGAAAACGGTGACGGCGAAATCAAGCTGCGCCGCGAGCGGGGCGACGGCCTGCGCGACGTGGCCGGAACCGGCGATCCACAAATTCACCGGCGGCGAAACGGTTTCCTGATAAAGCCAATCGCTGCGGTCATTATCGGCAATCTTCGCGATGGAAAAATATTTTTTCACGCCCCAGCGCACGGGCGCGGTGACGGCGGCAAGTTCCTGCCAAAGATTTTTGGCTTCAGCCGCGTGCGGCAAAATCACGCCGCTCACGCTGCCGCCGCAGATGAGGCCGTCGTCCCAGCCGAAATCGTGGTCGAGCACCATTTCAAATTCGGCGGGCTGGCCGGTTTTCAAGGCGGTGAGCGCGCGCGCTTGAACCTCGGCTTCGAGACAGCCGCCGCCGAGTGTGCCAATGATTTTTCCGTCGGCGAAAAAAATGGCCTTGGCCCCGGCGCGCTGCGGGCTGGAACCTTTGGTGCCGGCGATGAGCGCCAGCGCGAACGGTTGGTTCGCGGCGGCGGCAAGTTTTTCATAAAAGCAGGCCACGCGAAAGTGTTACCGGGTTACGGCAACCGTTTCAAATGAAACTTCAGGTCACTGCAACGGGACAAAATTTAGTCGCCAGCCGCGGCGCAAATGGCAGACTGTTTTTTATTCAGGAACTAACTTATGGAAATCCGTAAAGCTGTCATCACCGCCGCCGGACCCAGTCAGCGCACGTTGCCGCTGCAAACGCTCGTGGATCGTGACGGCAAAACCAAGACCGCGCTGGCCATCATCGTCGAAGAGGCGCTGAATTCTGGCGCCGAGGAAATTTGCATCGTCGTTTTTCCCGGCGATGCCGACGCTTACCGCGCCGCTGCCGGGCCGCACGGCAAACGATTGCAATTCGTCGAGCAAGGAAAGTCGCTCGGTTACGGTCACGCGGTTTGGAGCGCGCATAAATTCACCGGCAGCGAACCATTCCTGCTGCTAGTCGGCGACCATCTTTATTTGAGCCGCGAAAACCGCAGTTGCGCGCGGCAGTTGGTCGAAGTTGCCGCCGCCGAAAATTGCGCCGTGTCCGCCGTGCAGGCGACGCACGAAAGTAAACTGCCTTACTACGGCGTGGCCGGTGGCCGGCTCGCGGAAAATCGCAAGGGCCTTTATCTCGTTTCCGAGGTGCTCGAAAAGCCGACGCCGACCGTGGCGGAACAGCGGCTCATCGTGCCCGGCTTGCGCGCCGGCCATTATCTTTGTTTTTTCGGCATGCACGTGCTGACGCCTGCCGTGATGGATTTGCTCGGCGCAGAAGTGACCGCCGGTCAGTCCGCCAATTTAAGTCAAACGCTCGCCAAGCTGGCGAACCGCGAACGTTATCTCGCCGCCGAGCTGCAGGGCCGCCGGTTTGACATCGGTCTGAAATACGGTTTGCTCAATGCGCAACTGGCGCTGGCTTTGAGCAGCCCGGCCCGCGCCGAAGTGCTCGCGGGACTCGTCGAACTGCTCGCGCAAGAACCGCATTGATCCAAGCGCATGGCCAGCCCGCTCATCGCAATCATCACCTCGGCGGATCCGGACATCCGCAATCAGTCGCTCGACGCCGTCTGCGCCCGCGCCTCCGCCGCGGAACTGCTCGCGGCCTGCGCGGAACTGGAAACCTTCCGCCGCCGCAGTGAAAATCTTTATGAGCGCGTCCGCGCTTTATTCTTCCTTTACGCGATCCACCGCTTTCATCTGCCGGGCAAATTAAACGCGAGTGCGGACGGCATGATTCCGTTCAAGGGTTTTGAACATCTCCTGCATCGTCGGTTCGAAGAGGCGCTCGATCAGTTCCTGACCGTGCAAAAAAACGCCGGTCCGAGCGATGCGGTTTCCAGTGCGCTCGCCGCCGTTTACCAGCGCATCGCGTTTCAGACCTTGGCCGACCAGGTGCGGCGCAGCGTGCGCAGCGTGCGCGGCAACCAATGGATGTTTCGCATGGGCCATCCGCAGGATCATCCATTGCGCATCCGGCCGGAGCTGCTGCATCATGGCGGCGACGGCACTTATCCCGTGCTGCGCGAACACACGACGGTGCGCATGGATCTTAGCCACTCCGGCTGGAGCGATATTTTCTTTCTCGGCATGGATTTTCCCGAAGGCGCGCGTGTGCTTAACGTCTCGATCGACCTCGGCGTTCACGGGCGCGACCAGTTGCCGCAACCGCCCGTCGAGGCGTGCCTGCGCGTCATCGATGAACCGGTGCTGCGCCTGACCAGCGTGGACCTTGGTGCCACGGCCGACATCAGCACGCTCGCCGAGGTTTTCGATTTCGCCCGCGACTATCTGGGTTTGCTGAAAGCCGCCGTGATCGCTGCCGGCATCATTCCGCCGGGCATCGAAGGCTCGGGCCTGAACCTCGCGGACTTGCTCGCACGTGTGGTCGGGGCCGGTCGCGGGCTGGAACTCGTTAGCCACGTCAACGACATCCCGAAAGGTTCGCGCCTCGCGGTTTCGACGAACCTGCTGGCGTCGCTCATTTCCGTGTGCATGCGCGCGACCAGCCAGGCCAAATCGCTCACCGGCGCGCTGGCGGAAGACGAACGTCGCCTCGTGCTCGCCCGCGCGCTGCTCGGCGAATGGCTCGGCGGCTCGGGCGGTGGCTGGCAGGACTCTGGCGGCGTGTGGCCCGGCATGAAATTGATTAGCGGCGTGGCCGCGACCGACGGCGACGCCGAGTTCGGCATCAGCCGGGGCCGCCTCATGCCGACGCACCGCATTCTCGATCAGAGCGATGTTTCCGCCGCAACCCGCGAGCGCCTGCAGCAAAGCCTCGTGCTCGTCCACGGCGGCATGGCGCAAAACGTCGGGCCGATTCTTGAAATGGTCACGGAAAAATATCTGCTCCGCTCCGCCGCCGAGTGGACCGGCCGCCAGCAGGCCATCGCCGTGCTCGATGAAATCGTGTCCGCGCTGCGGGCCGGCGACGTGCGGGCGGTGGGCGAGCTGACCACGCGCAATTTTCGCGAGCCGCTCCAGACCATCATTCCTTGGGCGAGCAATGCGTTTACCGAATCGCTCATCGCATCCGTGCGTGAAGAATTTGGCGCGGACTTCTGGGGTTTCTGGATGCTCGGCGGCATGGCCGGCGGCGGCATGGGTTTTATTTTTGATCCCAGGCGGAAAGCCGAGGCGCAAAAGCGCCTGCAGGAAATCATGTCGTCGACCAAGCGCGAGCTGCAGCACGCGCTGCCGTTCGCCATGGAGCCGGTGGTTTACGACTTCGCCATCAACGAGCGCGGCACTTGGGCCGACCTGCTGCACGGCGATGATGCCCTGCTGCCGCGCGGTTATTACGCCATCCACGTCCCGCGCTGGCTGCGCGCCGATCCGCAGGCGCTGACCAAGCCGCAGCGCGCCGAACTCGACAAGTTCAGCGCCGCCTGCCACGCGCGTCCGGAATTTTCCGGCATGATGCAGACGCTGTTCGACCGCCTGCTGCCCCGCCTGCGATCGTCCGGCGGCCGCAAGCACAGTCTTTCCGAACTGCTCGAACAAAATGGTTTCGACCGCGTGCAGCATGAGCAGATTCGCGATGACCTGAAGAACGGTCGCATCGGCATCGCGCAAAACCGCCTGCCAGCCAGCGCCGACATCAAGGACGTGCAGGACGCGGACGTATTGAACGCCACGCAGCCGCTGTCGCCGGAGCTGCGCGCCGCCGGTCTGGCGGCGATTGCGCGCGGCGAACTCGCCGTGGTCACACTCGCCGCCGGTGTGGGCAGCCGCTGGACGCAGGGCGCCGGCGTGGTCAAGGCGCTGCACCCTTTCTGCAAATTCGCGGGCGCGCACCGGACGTTCATCGAGACGCATCTCGCCAAGAGCCGGCGCATCGGCCAGCTCGCCGGCCTGCCCTTGCCGCACATTTTCACCACGAGCTACCTCACGCACGCCGCGACGGAGGAATTTTTGCACCGGCAGAAGAATTATCATTACGCCGGACCGCTGCGGTTGTCCCCAGGCCGCTACATCGGGCTGCGGATGATTCCGATGGTGCGCGACCTGCGTTTCCTGTGGGAAGAAATGCCGCAGCAACGGCTCGACGAGCAGCAGCAAAAGGTGCGCGAGAGTCTGCGCACCGCGTTGCTCAACTGGGCGCGCACCGCCGGCGAAGGCAGCGATTACACCGACAATCTTCCGTCGCAATGTCTCCAGCCCGTGGGCCACTGGTTTGAGATTCCGAATCTGCTGCGCAACGGCGTGCTCGCGCAGCTGCTCGCCGAGCGGCCGCAGTTGCAGCACCTGATGCTGCACAACATCGATACGCTTGGCGCGGACGCCGACCCCGCGATGTTCGGCCTGCATCTCGCGCAGGACGATTGTCTCACGTTCGAGGTCATCACGCGCCGGCTCGAAGATCGCGGCGGCGGACTCGCCCGTGTGAACGGTCAGGTGCGCCTCGTCGAGGGTCTGGCCATGCCGCGCGAGGAGGACGAGTTCCAGCTGCGCTTTTATAATTCCAACACCTGTTGGATTAACATCAACAAATTGCTCGCCGTCTTCGGCCTGAGCCGCGCGGACTTGAACGACGCGGAAAAAGTCGCCGCCGCCGTGCGCACGATGGCCGCGCGCATGCCCACTTACATCACCGTCAAGGACGTGAAGAAGCGCTGGGGTCACGGTCAGGAAGATGTTTTTCCCGTGAGCCAGTTCGAGAAGTTGTGGGTGGACATGACCGCGTTGCCAGAGGTGAAGACGCGCTTCGCGGTCGTGCCGCGCCTGCGTGGTCAACAACTCAAGGATCAGGCGCAGCTCGACGGCTGGCTGCGCGACGGCTCCGCCGAGTTCGTGAACCAGCTTTGCGCCTGGGCGTGAGGCTGCGTGTAGTCGCGGGTGATGCCGGGAATCGCACTTGCTCAACCCGCGCGGCTGCGGCATACCGGATTCATGAAATCGCTCACCGAACAACTCTGGTTTGAAGTGCCGGGCCGGCGCGGCTTCGTGAACATCACCGGCACAATTGAAAAGCTCGTGACCAAAAGCGGCGTGCAGGAAGGGCTGTGCCTCGTCAACGCCATGCACATCACTGCCTCCGTCTTCATCAACGACGCCGAGGACGGCCTGCTCCACGACTACGAGGTGTGGCTCGAGCAACTCGCGCCGCACGCGCCCACGTCGCACTACCTGCACAACCGCACCGGCGAGGAAAACGCCGACGCGCACCTGAAACGGCAGATCATGGGCCGCGAAGTCGTGGTGGCCATCACTAAAAACAAACTGGATTTCGGTCCGTGGGAACAAATTTTCTACGGCGAGTTCGACGGCAACCGCCGCAAGCGCGTGCTCGTGAAAATCATCGGCGAATGATTTTTATTGCCGGCGGAATGGACCGGAATAAGTTTGACCGGCATTAACTGAAGCCGCATGTTTGCTTTTATGAATCAGGGAAAGTTAATCTTGCCAGTGGTCATGGGGTTGATGAGCCTGGATGTTTTTTGCGGGGCGGCTCATGCTCAAGTTTACAGCTCAAACATCGTTGGTTACATCATTCAGGATTTGCTTCCAGGAAACAACCTTATCGCCAACCAGCTTGGCAATGGCGATA
>CAISEZ010000045.1 GCA_903884535.1 uncultured Verrucomicrobia subdivision 3 bacterium | reverse complement strand
TTGGGAAAGTTTGATCTCAAAACGGCTGCTAGCGTTGACCGCTGCCCAAATCGAAACTTTCATAAAACCGCCTACGCCCTCTGTAGCTGCGAATTCACCGCTACCCGCAAAGCGCTGACTTCCTCGTTTTAAGTCAAACTCAACAGTCTTTCCATTAAGCTCATGCGCCAGTAAAGCCTTCGGCTTGATCCGCTCATCAGCAGGTATTTCTCCTCTGCGGGGACGATCCCAGTAAGGTGATTTACACTTTGGACAGGTCGTCGGCGGCTGTCCCGCTTCACGAGGAGTCCATGCGTGCCCACACCGGTCACAGTGGAATCCCCAAATCTGAATTTTTGACATGCCACCACGGTATTCTCAGAATGGTGTTCTGTCAACGGTATTCTTACAAAGTAAGTTTTTATTTGACTTAGTATATTCCTTATGGCATATTCCTTTTAAGAATATATGAAACAAATTGAAACGACAATGGAACCCCGCAACCAGCGCGGTCTGATGATCGCAGCAGTGGCCAAAATCACGAAGAAAGACGGCGATTGGATTGTCCCGTCCCAATCCGGCAAAGGCAAATACACCGTCCACCTTGACGATTCATACACCCGCTGCACCTGCCCGGACTACGAAACCAATGCTTGCAAGTGCAAGCATATTTTCGCCGTTGAATTCGCCCTCATGCGCAAGCAAAACGCGGATGGCAGCACCACCGTAACCGAAAAAGTGACGGTGACAAAGCGCACCACCTACCCACAGAACTGGCCCGCATACAATGCCGCGCAAACGAACGAAAAGAGCCAGTTTCAAATCCTGCTGCATGATCTTTGCCAGAACATTAAGAACCCGTCTCCCGGCAAAGGAAGGCCGACGCTGGCGCTTTCTGACGCCGTCTTTGCCGTGACTTTCAAGATTTACTCAACATTTTCAGGTCGCCGGTTCATTTCTGATCTGACGGATGCGCAAACCAAGGGCTACGTCTCGAAAGTGCCGCATTTCAACAGCATCTTCAACTATCTTGAAAATCCAGCACTCACACCGATTCTGACTGATCTGATTGTTCAAAGCAGCCTGCCTCTAAAAGCAGTCGAAGTTGATTTTGCCGTGGATTCAACCGGCTTCACCACATCCCGCTTTGTGCGCTGGTTCGACCACAAATACGGTGTGGTGCGTCAGGAGCATGACTGGATTAAGTGCCACTTGATGTGCGGCGTAAAAACCAATATCGTGACGGCGGTTGAAATTCACGAACGCGATGCCAGTGACACCAAAATTCTGCCGTCGCTGGTGGACACTACGGCCAAGAATTTCGATCTTTCAGAAGTATCCGCTGACAAGGGCTATTCTGGCATCAACAACACGAATGTCATTGCCAGCCACGGTGCCACTCCGTATATCGCCTTCAAAAGCATCCACACTGGCGCTGGCGGCGGCTTGTGGAAAAAGATGTATCATCTGTTTCAGTTCAGCCGTTCCGAATTCATGGCCCATTACCACAAGCGGTCAAACATCGAGTCCACGATCAACATGATCAAGGCCAAATTTCGGGATCATGTTCGCAGCAAAACCGATGTTGCCATGAAAAACGAAGTGCTCTGCAAAGTTCTGTGCCACAACATTTGCTGCCTTATCAGCGCGATTTACGAACTTGGGATCACGCCCGCGTTTTCGGGACTTGGCACGGAGCAGCCTGCCAACCGGTTGTCAGATTACAATTTAATGTTTACAAAGCCCACGGGTGGGCGTTAAATCATCAACGACATAAGAATCTAGCGACAGGCTGGTTTCGGCGAATCGAAAACCGCGAATTTTCAATACAGAGCCGAAGTCAGGCTGCGCCCCAATGGGCGCGGCTTGGCGTATCTCTGTATAAGGCGCTTCGCGGTGCCTCGATTCAGGTGCGTCAGGTTCGCGCCTTTTTCTCGCCGCAATCTTCACTCCGCTAATAACCCAGTAAAACTAATATGAACAACGATAATGGAATTTTCATCCTTTGCGCCGGTTTCTTTTGGCTAATGTTTTCCTTTATCATCGGGATATGGTCGGTAAGAAAAGGCGGCAATTTTATCGCTGGGTTTTTCTTCTCACTGCTCCTTAGTCCTTTAATTGCAGCGCTGATCGTCGCTGTGCGCCCGCCGATTAAGAAGACTATCGAGGAACGGGAACTTGCAGACGGCCAATCTAAAAAGTGCCCTCAGTGTGCTGAACTAATTCGATCCGAAGCCAAGAAGTGCCGGTTTTGCGGAGCAGAGTTGTCGTAATCTCTAACCCACGGATAACCAATAAAGACTGATTGTTATGCTAAAAATTCACATTGGAGATTTCAAGCGGGCTTTGGCCCTGCTGCTAATCGTGGTATGCGCAGGGTGCGGAAAACCTGTCGTCGGCGTGTATCAAATCAAGTGGCAGGGAAATCAAGGCGAAAATACCAAAACATTTGATTTCCGATCTGACGGCACGTGTGTGTATACGCCAAATACGCGATCTGAAGGACAAGGTTTCATCGCCGTAGACACCCAAGCACAACATGGAACATGGATGGTTGAAGACGGCAATGTTGTATCGATACTGGACGGAAACAGTCGGCTGCTGTTCAAGCAAGAGGGTAATGACCTTATCGCAGCGTCAGGTGGCGCTCGTTTTATTAGAATTCGCTAAAGATGTGCCTTTTGAGAATGGCGATGTAAACGAGTATCAAACAGGCCGGGACGCTGGTTACTCTACCCTTAAAAAATCAATCAACAACTATGTCAGACGACGACGCTAAAGTAGTTTTGCGCAGGCTGAGAGACATTCAGCTTATGCTCAATACGTTGATCGTGCAGACCAACCCGACGCCCTTATTAGACATGGATGTTGAAGCGGAAGCAAAAGGGCTGATCTCAAGGCTAACGGACGCTGAAACAGCTAAAGTTCACCGGCAGACTGAAATTAGAATACGGCAAGAACAGCACCCCAAGTTGAGCATGTTTTTAGAAGAGTTATCCACCATCCAGACCGAACTTGACCGCGTGATAAAATGGACAGCAAAGCCCGGCGGTTCTTAGGCTGTTCATCGTTTACACGCAACCATAACTCCGCTAAAGCTAGAAAGGTGCGTGCTCGACAGCGCCGTTTTTTCATAACATTGGTTGCAACGGCTTGAGCTTGGCCTCAAAACTAATGCCCAATCCGCTAGTGACTTAATTACGTAAAACTGGGACAGCCTAGCGCACGCACCAATGTTAAGAACGTAGTTTTTGTGCAGAAACCGAGTCTGCACAAAAAGTCAGGTTGAAATCGGGTTTATTGTGCAAAGCCGTTGGAACGGAACAGAAAACCACATCCGCCGCGAATTATTCCGTGGCTTTGTCAGGGGTCAACGCGCCTAAGACCGCTTATTCGTTAATTCCCCAATGCAGTTTCCCGTGTGATTCGAGTAGAATGCCCTCCAAAACCGGACCCAACTTGGTTGCTCGCTCCTCGAATTCATCGAGCATCCGCTCCGGTTTCTCCGGCTTCATTTCCACCGGCCCGTCCTTCAGCATCAAGTGAACCACGCAATCCGCCGAGCGTTCGCCATCCGCCATCTGTTGCAGCGCGTTCATAATTACAGCTACGCCAGCAAACGTCCGAATTCAAGCGCGAGTTTCCCCTTATTTTCAATAGGACTTTTGCCTAGCTGCGGCGGGATAAATTGATTTGACGGAAACGCCGGAGACCTTAATTTGCGGCATGGATCATTCACCCGGTTTTCTCAAAATTGTCGCGGCCGCCAAATGTCATGTGAACGAGATCAGCGTGGCCGAGGCGCGTGCCAAACTTGCCGCCAATCCCAAAGCGATTCTTCTCGATGTGCGCGAAGACCATGAATGGAACGCCGGTCATGCCGCCGAAGCCGTTCATCTTGGCAAAGGCATTCTGGAGCGAGATCTGGAAAAACTTTATCCCGACGCCGGCACGGAAATCATCATGTATTGCGGCGGCGGTTTTCGTTCAGCGCTCTCTTGTGATGCCGCGCAAAAAATGGGCTATCAAAAAGTCCATTCGCTCATCGGCGGCTACAAAGGCATGGTCGCCGCCGGCTGGCCGATGAAAAAGTAGCCACCGATTTCAGAATTACGGATGCAGGTCCGCTGCTACAATTATTTTCGGAGCGCCGGGGAATTGCGGATAATTAGATGACGAACATCGCCTGCAAACACGGCGGCTTTCGCCCCATCGGCCACCCGCGGTTTGAAATTGTCAATTTCCAATCCGTCAATGTCCGCAAACGACGCGGCGGAGCGCAGATCATTCGTCACAAAATTGACGGTGATGTTCGCCAGCTCCAAATCTTTGACGTGGCGGGCGTAAATGCCGTAAGCCGGCAGCGTGCCGATGCGGCCGGGCTCGGGATAGATGGTGCCAAGTTCCTTCGGTTTGATGGCCGCGTCCGCCGCCGTGCCACCGCCGTTGCTGGTGAGCCGGATGTTTTCCAACCGCACACCTTCAATCGGCTGCTCCGGCAGGCCCATGATCTGGATGCCGCTCATTTTGCCAACTCCATCGGCAATGACATTGGAGATCAAAATGTTTTTCATGCGGCTGTTGGTCGTCACGCCAGGCGTGCGGTTGCGTTTGCCGGTGGTCAAATAAATGGCGTAGTCATGCACGTCCATCATCGTGAGATTGTTGACGGTGATGTTTTCGAGAATAGCACCATCCACTTCTTCGAGCGCAAAACCGTGGCAGCTGCGAAAGGTGCAATTCGCCACGGTGCAGTTGCGGAAGCCGCCGCTGGCTTCCGTGCCGAATTTGATGCGGCCATAGCCGCCCGGCTTCGGCTTCATCGTGCCGTCAATCAGCGTGCCTTCCTCGAATCCCGAAACCTGACAGTTGACGATGGTGAGATTTTCCGTCGGGCGGATTTCGCCGAGCGCATAGCTGCTCTTGGGGCAAAGGCCGTCGTCATTGGGCGAATTGATGCGGCAGTTGGAGACCATCGTGTTGCGACAGCAATCAATGTCAATGCCGTCACGGTCGGTGTCCATCGTCACATTGTCCACCGTCAGATTGTCGCAGCCGGTGACGAGAATCGCAAAATGGCCGCCGTGAAAAATTGTGACGTCGCGGATGAGAACATTTTTGCAGAGCTTGAGCGCGATGGCTTTATTACCGAGACGCACCGCACCGTCTTTGACTTCCGCGCCGTAGTTGCTGGTGTTTTTCAGTTCGCTGCCGAAGTTGACCATTTTGTTAAGCAAGCCGTCGCCGCGCACCAGTCCGCCGCCGTTGATTGTGCCATTGCCAGTGATGAAAACATTTGTGAGATTTTCGCCCCAAATGAGGCTGTTGTGAAAATAACAATGCCCGCCGTCCTGATACGGATTGTTCGTCCACGGTTCGGTGAAATCGTAGGCGTTCAGCTTCTGCGGCGCGCCCAAAATGGTGGCACCGGCATCAATAAGCAGATGAATGTTGCTTTGAAGATGAATGGAACCGTTCAAGTAAGTTCCCGCCGGAACCAAGACCGTTCCGCCGCCGGCTTCCGCGGCGGCGTCAATGGCACGGTTAATCGCCGGGCTGTCGAGATTCGTCCCGTCGCCTAGCGCGCCAAACGTGCGCACGTTAAAATAATTCGGGCCCGTGGTTTCAGCGGCGTTCGTGCTGGCACCCCCGGCGAGCAGCAGGACGGAAAGAGTTGCGGCAAAGATAAAATGGTTTTTCATGCTAAAAGAATTTGCTGGTCGGGAAACAATGACGAAAAGCCCCCGCCTCTGGCTACAAAATAATCTGGTGATGCGCCGCGCCCGCGCTTTGGCTCGACAACCACCAGTTCATCCGGCAAAATTCATTTTGTCAGGGCCCATGGAATGTGGACTTACGAACCCCGCCAGGGCCGGAAGGCAGCAACGGCAGTTTGCTCTGCGTCTGCCGTGGTCACCCTGACACTTCTTTTTAATTTTAATTTTTAATTTTTGATTCACACTTCTGCCGTGTCCTATCAAGTCATCGCCAGAAAATATCGCCCGCAGCGTTTCGCCGACGTCGTCGGCCAGGAGCACGTCACGCAAACGCTGGCCAACGCCATCGCGCAGAAGCGCATCGCCCACGCGTATCTTTTTTGCGGACCGCGCGGCACGGGCAAGACCACCGTCGCGCGCATCTTCGCCAAATGCCTGAATTGCACCGGGGGACCGAAAGTGGACTTCGATGATAACGACACACGCGTGCAGGAAATCACCGACGGCCGCGCACTCGATGTGATGGAAATTGACGGCGCCAGCAACAACGGCGTCGAACAGGTGCGCGAACTGCGCGAGACCTGCAAATACTCGCCTGCCAATTCGGCTTATAAAATCTACATCATCGACGAAGTTCACATGCTCTCGACGGCGGCGTTCAACGCGCTGCTGAAAACCTTGGAAGAACCACCGGCACATGTGAAATTCATGTTCGCGACGACCGACCCGGAAAAAGTGCTGCCGACGATTTTGTCGCGCTGCCAGCGGTTTGATCTGCGCCGGATTCCGTCAGCGCTCATCGTCAAACACCTCGCGGAAATCGCCGGCAAGGAAAAAGTGACGATTGACGCGGCGGCGCTGCAAGCCATCGCGCGCGGCGCGGACGGCGGGATGCGCGATGCCGAATCCACGCTCGACCAGCTCATCAGCTTTTGCGGCGACAAAATTGAGGAGCCGGATGTGCTTTCCATGTTTGGTCTCGCCGCGCAAAACCAGATTCTAAAATTAAGTCACGCCATTCTCGCCGGAGAAATATCCGTCGCGCTAACGCAATTGGACGAACTCGCGCGTGGCGGCAAAGATCTGGGCCGCCTGCTCGGCGACCTGTTGAACCATTTTCGCAACCTGCTCATTTACCAGGTTTCCAAAGGTGATTTGAATTTGCTTGAAGCTTCGGAATCCGAAGTGGCCGCATTGAAAGAACAATCCGCGCTGGCAAACACCGACGCCTTCACGCGCGTGCTCGAAGTGTTGGCCGACGCCGAGCTGCGCCTGCGCGATGCCGCGTCCAAAAAAATTCTCCTCGAAGTCACGCTACTTCGCGCCATCGAAGCCCGCAGCGCCTTGTCGCTCGACGCCGTGTTGAAACAACTCAATCAGTTGCGCGGGCAATCCAGTGTCGGCGCCTCACCAACCGTCGCCGTCGCTCCCGCGCCAGCCGCGTCACGTCCGGTTTTGTTTTCCACCGCGCCCGCCGCCGCTGCGCCGCCAACGCCCAAAGCAACTGCTCCCATTGCGCCGGTCGCGGCTATGGTTTCCGCACCGGTCGCTGTTCCTGCTTCCGGCGATTTGACGGAACTCTGGCATCAATTGGTCGAGGCGGTCGGCCGGGCGAGCACTTTTACGCGCAGTTATCTTTTGAATGCGCATCCGGTGTCGTTTGTGAAAAGTGTTTTCACGATCGGCTTTGATCAGGAATTCGCGGACTACCTCGGCCTGGTGGACAACGCGCGCAATCACACGTTGCTTGCCACCAAGCTGGCGGAACTCGGTCATCCGAATGCGATGATCAAATTCGTCAAGGCCGAGGCCCCGGCCAATTGGAATCCCAAATCCATCGAAAGCGTGGCGACGGCTCCAACACGCGACGCTTCACCTGCGCCGGTGGCCGCAAAACCGGTTGAAAAAAGCGCGCCAGCCGTCGCCCCTGAAAAGAAGCTCGCGCCGGTGGCGTTCAACAAAGACGATTTCAAAAACGATCCGCTGATCAAAAAAGCCTTGGAAATTTTCAAAGGCACCATCGTCGAAGTGCGCGCCTGATGCCCAACTTATAATTAACAATTCAAAACTAAAAATTCTCAAACCATGTCCAGCCTCGGCAAACTCATGAAACAAGCTGCAAAAATGCAGCAGCAAATGGAACAAATCCAGGCCAGCCTCGCCGCCCGCACGGTCGAGGCCACCAGCGGCGGCGGCGCGGTGAAGGTCGTCGCCAAATGCGACGGCTCGCTTGCGTCCATCAAGATTGACCCGCAGGCATTGAATCCGGCCGACGCGCAGATCGTCGAAGACATGATTCTCACCGCCATCAATCAGGCGCTCGCCGAGGCCAAGAAAATTTCCGAAGCCGAAATGGGCAAAGCCACCGCCGGCTTCAGCCTGCCGGGGATGTGACGGGAAATGAAGAATGAAGAAGGCAGAATAAGGAAACTTTTTTGCGAACACCACGCTGGTTTTGTTTCTTCATTCTTCATTCATAATTCTTCCTTCTTTTTTATGCTTCCCGCTTCCATCACCGCGTTGATTACCACGTTGAGCAAGCTGCCCGGCGTCGGCCCGCGCTCGGCGGAACGCATCGCGTTGCATCTGGTGCAAGCCGATACGACCTCGGTGAAGCTGCTCGCGGAAACCATCCTGCACGCACGCGAACACATCCGCTTTTGCGAAATCTGCGGTGCGCTGACCGAGCAATCGCCCTGCTCCACCTGCACCGATTCGCGGCGCGATGCGGCGCTGGTTTGCGTGGTGGAACGCGCCGTGGATATTTTGAGCGTGGAAAAATCCGGCACCTACCGCGGCAAATTTCATGTGCTCGGCGGTAAAATTTCGCCGCTCGACGGCGTCGGGCCGGAAGATTTGCGCATCGCCGATTTGGAACAACGTCTGACCGCCGAGCCGATCAAGGAAATCATCATCGCGCTCGGCACGGATGTGGAAGGCGATGCGACCAGTAATTATCTCGCAAAACGGCTCGCCCGCAGCGGCCTGAAAATCTCGCGCATCGCCTACGGCCTGCCGGCCGGCAGCGGCCTGGAATACGCCGACGAACTCACACTCAACCGCGCGCTGGAAGGCCGGAGGGAAATGCTTTGAAACCAACCATTATTTTCGATCTCGGCAAAGTGCTGGTGGATTTCGACTGGTCCATCGCCGCCAAAAAAATTGCCACGCGCAGCACCACGCCGCCGGAACAATTCCACCATCACCTCGCCACGTCGCCGGTGCTGTGGCAATACGAATGCGGCCAACTCACGCGCCAGGAATTTTTCGAGGCCATCCGCACCGCCATTGGTTTTCAAGGCACTGACGCCGAATTCAACGGCTATTTCGCGGCCATCTTCACCGAGATTGCGCCGATGATTGCGCTCCACGCAGAACTCCGGCAGCGTGGACACCGGACTTTCATTTTATCGAACACGAATGATCTGGCGATTGAACTGGTCCGCCGCGATTTTCCGTTCTTCAAGGATTTTGACGGTTACGTTTTTTCCTACGAAGTCGGCGCGATGAAGCCGGATGAAAAAATTTATCTGGCGGCGGAAGCAATGACCGGCCAGCGCGGCACGGATTTGATTTTCATTGATGACCGGCCGGAAAATGTGGCCGCCGGCGCGGCGCGCGGCTGGCGGACAATTCTGCACGAGACGCCGGAGAAAACCCGACAGGCGCTGACCGCCGCCGGAGTGATTTAAGCCAGTTCTTTTGCGTAGGCAAACAGCGCGGGCGCGCCGCCGGTGTGCCAGAACAAAACCGTTTCGCTCGGTTTGAAAACACCTCTGCGGATCAAATCCACCAACCCGCCAAACGCGCGACCGGCATAAACCGGGTCCAGCACGATACCTTCGCTTCGCGCGAGCAGGCGAATCGCGTCGCGCTCCAAATCGCCGACCACGCCGTAGCCTTCGCCTTTGTAGCCATAGACGACCTTCACCTCGTCGCGCGTCACGCGCACCGGCGAACCGATATAAGCCGCGCAATCATTGGCGATTTGCGCGACTTCGGCTTCGTATTCAAAATGTTCGGGATCGTTTTTATCAATCGAAAGACCGTGAAGCTTTCCGGTGAAACCGGCGACGCGCGCGCCAAGCACGATGCCCGCCTGCGTCCCGCCACTGCTAGTGCCGAACAAAATGTGATCCACTCGCCGCCCGCTCATGCGCAGTTGCTCCATCAGTTCGAGCATCGCCACCACATAGCCGGTCGCGCCCACACCGTTCGAACCACCGACGGGAATCAAATAAGGCTTGCGACCCTGCCCGCGCAGTTGCGCGTCCAACTCCGCCAACTTCGCCGCGCGCTGCGAACGCTCGATCCAGTGCAAGTTTGCGCCGAGAATTTCATCCAGCAACAAATTGCCATTGGCCACCTCGGGTTTCTTGCCGTTGAGAATTAATTCACAATTCAACCCAGCCTTGGCCGCAGCGGCAGCGGTCTGGCGACAATGGTTCGACTGCGCTGCGCCGAGCGTGACCAGCGTGTCCGCACCTTTGGCGATAGCTTCGCCGAGGAGAAATTCCAGTTTGCGCGTCTTGTTGCCACCCAGTGCCAGCCCCGTTTGATCATCGCGCTTGATCAATAATTCCGGCCCGGCGAGCCGGCGCGAAAGCGTTTTGAGTTCTTCCACCGGCGTGGGCAAGTGCGCGAGTGAAAAGCGCGGCAGTGAATCAATTTGCATTGGGTTTGGGTCCGGGAAATTTTTTGAGGCCGACCTCGTGGGCGATGTCATCAAACTCCTCGTGGCTGACGTCGTCGAGCTGTTTGCCGCGCGCCTTTAGCTTTTCGTTGATCTTGATGGCCTTCTCGGTCATTTGCTCGTGCGTCTCCTGCGAGCCGCCGACGAGCGCAAAATTCGGCCCGGTGGTGATGCGCTTGCTGCCGTCGGAATCCAGCCCGATGCCGAGGATGGCGGCTTTGCGTTGAGTTTTTTTGGCGTTGGCCATGAGCAAACGTAAAGCCCGCCAGCGGAAGGGTCAAAGGCAAATAAATGTTGGTCCCGCTCGGCATCAATTCACCTGTTGCAATTCAGCCTTACTGTCCCTCAGCGCGATAAAACTTTTGGCCTGCATTCAAATTGGTATCCGTAAATTGCCAGTTGCCATTCACGTCAGCCGTGTTGGTGAAAATGGATATCCAACTTGTTGGCGGCGTCAGGTTGGTGGCTGATTGCAGGCTGTAGCGGTAATATGGCGTGCCTGCAAATTGCATTTGCAATCCCACGGCGACATTTTGAACGGTCAAGTTTTGAGGCGAAAGAAACACAAATAGCGTCGCCGCCGAGCTGGTGACGCTGCCATAATTATTTGTTACCACGACAAAATAATTCGTTGAATTGCCGCTCGTGACCGACGGCAATGTCAGAGGGGAATTTGTCTGGTCAATCAAAGTGGTATTGACGAGCGCAGTCGGTGGATCAATCTGGATTGTCGGTGGGGTGGTAGCCGGAACCTTGGTTGAACATGATGATTTGTGACACCGAACCAGCGGAGACCCATGCCGTCCCAGCGGCTCCACTACCGCTTCCACCAATAAAATGCACTTGTGGTGGTGAGACATATCCTGCTCCGACATCTCTCATAAATACAAACTGAACATGTCCGCCTGAAACATAGGGAACTGCGGTAGCAGTTCGTCCTGAGCTGGTAAACCATTGATAGCTAAATGGAGGGTTATTGGTGACAGTCACATTGAAATTAGCTGAACTTCCGCTGGCCGCCGTAATACTGACTGGTTGGGTTGTGATGCTGGGAGGCAAAAGTAAAGTCAACGATACGATGCTGCTGGTTACACTGCCGGAGGGACTTGTTATGACCACGTCGTAATTGCCCGCATTGGTGGCCGCGACATTTAACAATTGCAACATCGGCGCTCGGCCCAAATCCACTTTGCGAATGGTTGAAGACAAATAGCCCACAACATAGAAATTGCCGTAGAAATCCACACTCACACCGTGCGGCTGGTAAATAGTTGCATTACTGGCAAGACCACCGTCACCGGCATTTCCAGTGCCACCATTGCCGGCCACGGTCGTAATATTACCCGCAGTATTCACCATGCGAATGCGGTTGTTTGCATAGTCAGAAATAAACACGTCACCAAACGTATCCACGGCTACGCCATTCGGCTGGTTCAGACTGGCGTTCGTAGCGGTTCCCCCGTCGCCAGAAAATGCCGCAGTGTTGGTTCCAGCCAATGTTGTAATGAAGCCGCTCGCGTCCACTTTACGGATGCGATTGTTGCTCATGTCAGCAATGAACAAATTGCCAAATCCATCCACAGCCACGGCAGCGGGCCGATTCAATTTGGCGTTGACCGCCAAGCCCCCATCACCAGCAAAACCGGCACTATTGGTTCCCGCCACGGTTGTGATAATGCCATTTGTGTCAACCTTTCGGATTCGGTTGTTAAGCCAGTCCGCAATGAACAGATTGCCCAAAGCATCCACAATCACACCCAATGGCACGTTCAGTTTGGCCACTGTTGCTGGGCCGCCATCGCCGGTAAAACCAGAGCTATTGGTTCCCGCCACTGTGGAAATTATGCCATTCGTATCCACTTTACGGATGCGGCCGGCAGATTGGTCAGCAATATAAAAATTTCCAAACCCGTCCACTGCCACGGCGGCACATGTTAATCCGGCATTGGTGGCTAATCCACCATCCCCGGAATAAGCTGACGTCCCACTCCCAGCCATGGTCCGGATGTTGCCAATCAGTCCATTGGTCGTGCTTACAAAATTGGTGTCCACCATTCGAATGCGCTCGTTCGCGGAGTCCGCGATAAAAAGATCGCCGGCGGAATCAAGCGCGACTCCGGTCGGATTCCATAAGCTTGCGCTCGTGGCCACTCCACCGTCGCCGGAAAAAGCCGATCCAACGCCTCCGCCTGCGGCTCTGGTAATAATGTTGTTTCGATTCGGCAGGTTGGTGCCACTCAATCGCCATTGGTAAGTGAACGGTCCGACGCCGGTCACCATTACGCTGAATACGGCACTGCCACCGAAAACCGCAGTTTGATTCGCCGGCTGAATTGTGATGACAGGCTGAGCATTGCTCGCAACCGAGAAGATCATCCCCAACCCAAGACATAAAACTTTGCCCAAATCCGGTTTCATCGACCGAGCAAAGCGATTTTTTATGGGGCTGTCAAACAATTTATTCCGCAAACGGAATAAATAATTGGCCAGCATTGCTGGGTGCGTGACACTTTGGAAAAACAACTGGCTTCGTTTCTAAAACAGAAACGCGGAACCATGACGTTTGCCCAGTTTTCCAAAAAACTCGGTCTTCCCACTTCCACGCTTCACCGTTTGGAGCAATGCCAGCAGAGCATTACGCTGGGTCGCCTCCAGCAAATTATGCAGCGTTTGAAGTGCAAAATGTCGGACATTTTCCATTAACGCGATATTCAGATAGGCACCGTCATTTGTTCACCGTTGTTCCCCGCATTGAGTTTCAACAGAAACGGCACGGCGGTCTTGGCCCATTCCTCGGCGGTCAGATAATTATTCGCGCCGCCGGCGAAACAGCTTTGCAGCATATCAGTGCTGATGATGCCGGGATTCAGCGGCACGGCGGCCAGCCCCGGCGACAATTCCTGCGCGAGCGCTTGCGTCAGTCCTTCAATCGCCCATTTCGTGGCGCAATACGGCGCGACTTCCGCGTCGGTCGAGCGGCCCCAGCCGGAACTGAAATTCACGATCACGCCGCTGCGCCGCGCGATCATCGCCGGCACAAAATGGCGGATGACGTTCGCCACGCCTTTGAGATTCACGTCCACCACGGCGGAGAATTCCTCGGCGGAAATTTTCCAGAGCGGCGCGTTGCGATTGATGAGCGCGGCGTTGTTGAGCAGCAAATCCGGCGCAGCGTGCATTGGCAAAACGCGTTTTGCCCACGCCGCCACTTGGTCATCGGAAGAAACATCCACGACGGCAAAATCGTTTGGCGCAGAAAATTGTCTTTGCAGCGCGGCAATTTCCCTGGCCGAACGGCCGCAGCCGAGGACGGTGTGGCCGAGCCGGATGAATTCCACCGTCATCGCGCGGCCAAGTCCGCGCGAGACGCCGGTGATGAGAATCGTTTTCATAAAGCGCGGCCTTGCAATCGTAGCGACTTTCGGCAGAAAGCCGGACTATTAATTGTCGAAAAATGCGGCGGTCTGCCGACCCGCCGCCACGATTTGTTAAGTGCGCGGATGGAACTTGGATTCGTGCGCGAGCTGTTCCCAGAGTTTTTTTTCCGCATCGGAAAGTTTGCCGGGCATCGCGATCTGCGTGACGACAATCAGATCGCCGCGCGTGCCGTCGCGCAACGGCAGACCGCGATGGCGCACGCGCAATTTCTGGCCACTTTGCGTGCCGGCTGCGATTTTTAATTTCACTTTGCCTTCGAGCGTCGGGACAGAAATCTCCGCGCCCAGCGCGGCTTCCCACGGCGCCAAGTCCAGCTCGTGAATTAAATCGTGGCCGTCCAAATCAAAGTCCGGATGCTTGGCAAACCGCACGTTCAAAAACAAATCGCCCGCCTCGCCGCCGCCGCTGCCGATTTCACCGCGGCCGGCGATGCGCAGTTTTTGTCCCTCGCTGACGCCCGGCGGAATGCGGACCTGATGCGTTTCATTGCGATCACCGTGCTGGACGGTGACGGGACGGATGGAGCCGGTCGCCGCTTCGTGCAGCGTAACCAGAATGTCGCCTTCGACATCGCGGCCGCGCTCGGCGGGATTCGCACCGCGCGCAAAACTGTCCATGCCGCCGCGCCGGCGCGCGCCAAACATCTGCTCGAAAAAATCGCTGAAGCCGGTGCCGCCGAAATGCGCCTGGATATCCTCCTCGCTCATCGTGCGGCCACCGCGAAATCCCTGGCCGCCACTGAAACCGCCGTGGCCGGGCGGCGGCCGGAAATCCGCGCCGGATTTCCAATCAGCGCCGAGCTCGTCGTATTTTTTTCGCTTGGCCGGGTCGGACAGGACTTCGTAAGCCTCGTTGATCTCCTTGAATTTTTCCTCGGATTTCTTTTTGTCCTTCGCCACATCGGGATGATGTTCGCGCGCAAGTTTGCGGAAGGATTTTTTCATCTCGTCGGCGGACGCGGTGCGCGGGACACCGAGGGTCTTGTAATAATCTTTGTATTGGGCAGCCATCGGAAATGAATTTGCCCTTCGCCGGCGATTTGTCAAAGCCGGATAAAGAGTCTGGCTCGGCTTCGCCCGGATAATTCAGGCCCTGGCCAAGGTTCCCGGAAGATTTTATTTCGTATGCGCGGGATTATTCACGCTCAAGTAGCGGATGACGGCGAGTTCGCCGCGCCGCCGCCAAACTTTGACGAGAATTCGTTCATCCTTGTCCGCTTTGCAAAGATTCACCGCGTCCTTCGCGCTGGCCACGGGCTGATGATTGATTTCCAGAATGATGTCGTTCATTTGCAGACCGGCCTCGGCGAAATTGGATCCGCCTTCCACGTTTGAAACCAACGCGCCGGTCAAACTATCAGGCAATTGCAGTTGCTGGCGGACTTCCGGCTCGATGTCCGCCACTGTGACCACGCCGAGCATGTCGGCATGCGTGTTTTTGGGTTTGGGTTGAGGGCTTTCATTGTTGTTGGCGACACTACTGGGCTGTTCGCCGACGATGACGACCAGCGTTTTTTGAATGCCGTTGCGAATTATCTTTAAGCTGGCCGACGAACCGGGCCGCAGCATGGAAATCACCAGCCGCAAATTGTCCTTGCTGGTAATCGTCTTGCCGTTGACGGCGACGATCGCATCGCCAGAAATCAGGCCCGCCTTGCCTGCCGGAGTCTCCGGACCGACATTGGCAACCAGCGCGCCGCCTTGCGTCGGGAGATTGAAATCTTTGGCCAGTCCGGCGTCAAGGTCCTGCAAGTCCACGCCAAAATAACCGCGGGCCACCTTGCCACCGTTGAGAAATCCTTCCATGACATTTCGCGCCATGTTGATCGGCACGGCAAAACCGATGCCGGCGCTGGTGCCGCTGGGGCTGACGATGGCATCGTTGATGCCGATCAGCCGGCCTTCGGCGTCCACGAGCGCGCCGCCGGAATTGCCTTTGTTGATGGACGCGTCAGTCTGGATGAAATCCTGATACCGCGTGTGTTCGTATTGATCGAGGTCGCCGGAAGCCGAGAGACTGCGACCCAGCGCGCTGATGATGCCTTTCGTCACGGTCTGGCCAATGCCGAACGGATCGCCGATGGCGAGCACCACATCGCCGACTTCCAGCTGGTCGCTGTCGCCAAGCGTGACGGCAGGTAAATTCTTCGCCTCAATTTTCAGCACGGCCACGTCGGTGGGCTGATCCATGCCGATCACTTTGGCAACGTATTCCGTTTTGTCATTTTGAATACCAACCTTGATTTCGTCCGCCCCGTCCACCACATGGCAGGCGGTCAAAATGTAGCCATCGGCAGTGACGATGATGCCGGATCCAAGCCAATTATCGCGGCTGGTGACCTCGCGGCCGTCATCGGGTAGATTGCCAAAAAACTGGCGGAAGAATGGATCCGCCAAAAGCGGGTTGCGATAAAGTCGCTGGTGAACGAAGCGCGTGGAGTAAATGTTGACGACGCTCGGCGCGGCCTTCTTGACGATGGGCGAATAACTGTTGCCCAACCCGGCATCGCGGTTGATCGGCGTGCTGTCCACATGAACCGCCGGACCGTTCTCAACTGCCCGCGCCACAAAAAGCACGGCCACCATCGCCGACGTCACCGCGAACGCTGTCGCCGAGATTCCCACAATACTTCTGGTCAATTTCATACTGGAAAATTGACACAAACGCCGCGTGGACGTTCAAAAATCCGGTGGCGGTTGAACCATAAAAAAAGGAACGCCGATCCTGTGATCGGCGTTCCAACTCAAAATTTGCGACCAGCAAAGCCGGCTTATTTGCTCTGGCCAGACTGCATTTTTTGCGCATCTTCCGGCTTGATGACTTCAATCTTCGCGCCTTTGTCCATTTCCGCTTTGGAAGGCACTTTGATGATGTCGCTGGTGAGCGGCTGGGCGGGCGGCGGCGGCGGCGGGGCGGCCTGCACGGAGAGCAGTTCCACTTCAAAAATCAGGACGGAACTCGGCGGAATGCCGGGCCGGCCCTGTTCGCCGTAAGCGAGTTCGGCGGGAATAAATAATTTCCACTTGGAACCGACGTTCATTTTTTCGAGCGCCTCGGTCCAGCCGTGAATGACGCCGCCAACCGGGAACGAAGCCGCTTGACCGCGTTTGTAGGAACTGTCGAATTCAGTGCCGTCAATCAGCGTGCCGCGATAATTCACGGAAACGGTGTCGGTCGCCGCCGGCATCGCGCCGGTGCCGGTGGTGAGCACGGTGTATTGCAACCCATCCGGCAAGGTGACGACACCGGGCTTGCTTTTGTTGGCCGCGAGAAAAGCCTCGCCATCTATTTTATTTTTGGCGGCCTTCTCGGCCTGCATCTTCTGCTGTTTGATTTTGAATTCCTTGCCAAAAGCGGTCAGCAATTGCTGGGCTTCGTCTTGCGTGAGCAAGGTGGCGCCGCCAGATTGCACGTCCTTGATGCCGCGGACGTAAATATCGGGATCAATATCCAGTCCCTGTTGTTGCCACTGATGACCGTTCATCATGCCGATGGCGTAGCTGACGCGGGATTTTTCGTCGGTCAACTGGTTGGTGGTGCCAGCCATGACCACGGGGGCCAGGCCAAGTCCGAGTGCGGTTGCTAAAACAATAGTTTTCATGCGGTTGAATTGAGGCGATATAATTCTGGATTGCACAGACAAAGGCAATCCGCTTTTCGTTCAAACTTTTTGCAACGTTTGCTCATTTTGTTTTCCTCGCTGAACACTTTGGGCTATATTCCGTCCAACTGTGCACATTGCCATGCGTTTCAACCGCCTTTTCCTGCTCGCCGTCTTCGCTGGTTTCGCCCTCTGGGCGGGCTGCGAATCGGCCCAACATTCCGCGCTGCCGCCGTTGTCCAGCCTGGACACGCACCTCAAGCCCGGCCCGAACGATCCGCGCATCGCCTACGTCGCGGCCCGTTTGCTCGAGGAATTTCATTACCTGCAACGCCCGCTCGACAAGGATTTGTCGGCGAAGTTTTTTAACGGCTACATTGATTCGCTCGACCCGCGCCATGAAAATTTTCTCCAGTCCGACCTCGCGGAGTTCGACCATTTTCGCACCAATCTCGATGTGCTGACCACCGGCGGCCACGGCACGGCCGATTTGACACCGGCATTTATCATTTATCAGCGTTACGCCGACCGCTTCCAACAGCACGCCGCGTATGTCAACGAACTGCTCGCGCAGGATAAATTCAAATTCAGCGCCGAGGAAAAAATCGAGCTGGATCGCCGGCACGATCCGTTTCCGAAAGACCTGACGGAGGCGCAGAACCTCTGGCGGCTGCGGCTGCGCTATGAATATTTGCAGGACAAATTGTCACGCGAAATTTCCGAGACCAACGGCACTTTCACCGTCAAGCTGCCGGCCGATGCCAACACCAACATCGTCGCCACCCTCGCCCGCCATAACCGCTGGAACATGCGCGCCATGACCAATGCCGACAGCGATTTTGTGCTGCAGGCATACCTCAACGCGCTGGCCCACGCCTACGATCCGCACTCTGATTATTTCAGCGCGCCGCACGCGCAGGATTTTTCCATCAACATGAGCCTCTCGCTGTTTGGCATCGGCGCCCAGCTTTCCGAGGATGACGGCTATTGCACCATCCGTGCGCTGGTGCCCGGCGGGCCGGCGACCAAGAGTAAACAGCTCAAGGAAAACGACCGCATCGTCGCCGTCGCGCAGGGCAGCAAACCGGCGGTGGATGTCGTGGACATGGAACTGGAAAAAGTCGTGCAGAAAATTCGCGGGCCAAAAAATACCGAGGTCCGCCTGACCATCAGCCCGGCGGAAGATCGCGCCGTGCGGCGCATCGTCACGCTCGTCCGCGATGAAATCAAATTGGAAGATTCCGAGGCCAAGGCGCAGTTGATTGAAACGCCGGACGGTCACGGCGGCACCAACCGGATTGGCGTCATTGAAATGCCCTCGTTTTACGCCACGATTCCCGGCCCGGGCAACGAACATTCCACACCCAAATATATTTCCGACGACGTCGCCAAGCTGGTTAAAAAGCTGAAGGCGGAAAAAGTCGCCGGCATTATTTTGGATATGCGGAGCAATCCCGGCGGCTCGCTGGAAGAATGCATCAAACTCACCGGCCTATTCATCAAAGGCGGACCGGTGGTGCTCGCCCGCAATCCCGACGGCAACGTCACCGTGGATTCCGACAACAACACCAGCGCCCTTTACGACGGCCCGCTCGTCGTGATGATCAACCGGTTCAGCGCGTCCGCTTCTGAAATCGCCGCTGCCGCGTTGCAGGATTACGGCCGCGCTTTGGTGGTCGGCGATGTTTCGACGCACGGCAAAGGCACGGTGCAAAATCTGAATCCCCTGCGCCCGTTTGTCTGGCCCGCCACGGCTACGGCCACCAACGATCCCGGCACCATCAAGATCACCATCCGCAAATTTTACCGCGTGAGCGGCGCTTCGACCCAATTGAAAGGCGTCGTGCCGGACATCATTTTTCCCGACGTGCTGAATTATTCCAGCTTCGTCGGCGAAACCGCGCTGGAAAATCCACTGCCGTGGGACACGATCAAGCCGGCGAAATACGACAAGTTCAATCTGGTGGAACCATACCTTACAACCCTGCACGAGCGTTCCGATGCGCGGCTGGCGACCAACCGGGAATTCGCCTACATCCGGCAGGACATTGACGACTGGGTGAAAATGCAGGCCGAAAAAACCGCCACCATCAACGAACGCGAGGCCATCAAGGAACGCGAGCGTCACACCACGCTGAATCTCGAACGCGAAAAGGAACGCGCCACGCGCCCGCCATCGGCGGTGAAGATTTACGATGTCACGGTCGAAAACGCCGATGCGCCCGGTTTGAAAGAACATCTGGATCCGTCAGAAACAAACAATCTGACGGACGCCTCTGTTCGTTATGAAACGAAGGAATTGGACAACTTTTTTGCCACCAATTCAGCGGCGCATACCAATTCGCTTGCGCTGAATTTCAATCCGGATTTGAGCGCTAAAACCAATTCACCGTCCCCGGGTGCCAACACGCTTGAACGGCTCGTCAGCAAGCCGATGGGCAGCACGGTTTCGCCCAAGTTGCTGGAAGCCGCCTTGAAAAAGAAATCGCCGCCGGGCATTGACCCGACGCTCGAAGAAACCGAACGCATTCTGGAAGATTATATTTCACTGTTGAACCGTCCGGTGATTGCGAATCATTGAGCCATGAAAATTAGCACCACACTTTTCTGCACGCTGTTTGCCGTGGGAACCGCGTTGGCCGATCCGTATGTGATGGCCAAGCAGCAGGCCCGGCGCACGAGCGACCAGAATGCCGCGGAACAGCAGCGCATCGCCCAGCAAACCGCGCCGCCCGCTGCGGCTGCCGCCGCCGCCCCAGCGCCCAGCGCCGCACCAGTGAATCCTGCGCTGGCGGCGACGATGCAAAACATCGCCGATTTACGCGCCGATCTGGCGGCGTTCAGTGAATCCACCCATGCGGTTCCAGATGCGACACAGAATGTTTCTTTGCTGAATCACTTATCCGCGGCGGCGCAAGGCACCAAACCGGCGGTGACGAACGTCAAAAAATTTGCCGAGGATTTGATAACCGCCGTCAGCGGGAAAAAACTAACGCCGGCGCAGCGGCAAAAATTGGCGCGCGATGTCCACGCGGTTTTCAACGGCGCGCATTTGACGGCGGCGCAGCAAAAGATGATGGCGGATGACGCGGGAAAAATTTTGACCGACGCCAGCGTGGCACCGGAGAATATCGCCAGTGTCACCGCCGACTTCAAGGCGATGGCCGCTGAAACCCAGTGAGTCATGCGGCCGGTCAAATGTCCAACTTGTAAAAAGCCGGGCGACTGGTTCGCGGGCAAGTTCGGGCCGTTTTGCTCGGAGCGTTGCAAGCTGGTGGATCTCGGCAAGTGGTTCAACGCCGAGCACGCCATTTCCGAACCGCTCAAGCCGGAGCATTTTGAAAAATTCGCCGACCTGCCGCCCGGCGATTACCTCGACAAGCCGGAAGTAGAATGATGAAAGTTGATATAAGGTTTCAATCGTCCGCGCGACCAAACCGGAGACATTGCTATGAAACAAATTTTTTTTGCCCTGCTGGCCATCAGCGCACTCACCGTCTCTTGCTCACGCGCGGATCAACCGACTCAACCCACCAATTCAGCCATGAATAATCCCGAACCGAAAATGCCGGCGACAAATAAAACCGAATTTGCCGATCTGGGCGGCGGCTGTTTCTGGTGCATGGAAGCCGTGTTTGAACGGCTGCCCGGCGTGGTTTCGGTGAAGATCGGCTTCGCCGGCGGCACCACGGAAAATCCGACTTACCGCGAAGTCTGCACCGAGACGACCGGCCACGCCGAGGTGACGGAGATTGAGTTTGATCCGGCGAAAATCTCTTACGCCAAACTGCTCGAAATATTTTGGCAGGCGCACGACCCGACCACGCTGAATCGTCAGGGCGCGGACGAAGGCACGTCGTATCGCTCGATCATTTTGTATCGCGACGAGAAGCAGAAGCTGCTCGCGGAAAAATCCAAGCTGGAAGCGCAAAAGGATTTCCACCATCCCATCGTGACGGAAATTGTGCCGCTCAAGAAATTTTATATCGCCGAGGATTATCACCAGGAATATTACGACAATAATTCCAGCCAGAGCTATTGCCAGGTGGTCATCGCGCCGAAACTGGAAAAGCTGGAGAAGAAAAAAATCATTCAGCAAACGCCGCAGACGACGAAGTGAATTCAGGTTTGACACGAATTTCACGAATTAACGCGAATTGTTTTTCAACGCAGAGGTGCCGATTCGTCAATACAAACGTGCCCGGTAAAAACGGGCCGAAAGGTTTGTTGAAATCGGGTCACTGAAATAAAATTGGCGGCCATCAGCCGGATTGGTTGCCAACGGTGTCCAATTGATCAAATGGGTCGAGCCTAATCACAAGCATTTGTCCGACACTGCCAGAATATGTGAAACCGAACAGATTTGAAGCAGATTGATAAATCGCGCTATTGCTAAAAATTGCTGGCGGGCTTTGAGAAATCGCTGGAGTATTCGTTTCAAAATACCACCATGACCCGTTGTTTGACCACCAGTCTCGAACCCTCTTATGCGAATACTCGCCGTGGTTAGCAAAGCGATATTCGGCAACTTCCACATATTTCCGATATTTTGCCCGTTCCCCAATCCAAAATAATTTACGCCGTCAGACGGGCAATCAAATGTTGTCGTCCAAAATTGAGGGACAGCGGCAATGTTCCAATGCAAGTTATTGAAAACGCCGCGTCATTTCCGAGATTAACTGTCTGGTTCGTTGGTCGGATTAAAATCAAAGGATCAACAACCGTTAAATTGGCAACTGAACTTGTCACGCTTCCGTAAGCATTGGTCACGATGCAGGAATATCCGCCGGTATCCGCGCCAACAACGCCAATCAATGTCAAGGTCATGGATTGAGAGCCTGAAACATTGCCGCCGTCATTTAGAAGCAAACTGTTTTTTCGCCAAAAAAAATCACCGGAGTTGCACCTGCGGCAGTCGCGCTGAACGGGGCTGTTGTTCCGGCATTATTTCGGCGACTGCTAGTTCCATTCTTAAAAACAAAGAATCGTTAGTTTCTTCGGACCGTGTGCGCCGAGCACCAAAATGCGTTCAATGTCACCGGTGCGGCTCGGGCCGGTGATGAAGGAAATCATGCTCGGAAAATGGGGCGCATATTTCTTTTGCACCAATGCAAACGCCGCTGGCAAATCCGCGACCAGTTGCTCACGTCGCGCAATAACCACGTGATGCGGCGGCAGCACGGATAAACCGCGTCCGCCCGCGCTCAGACTCGTCACCAGCACGCTGCCGGTCTGTGCGACCAGCGCGTCGCACTCGGTGATGCCAGCATCACACGCTTCCATTTCTTGCACGTCGTAACCTCCTTCGGTGCGACAAATTGGCAAGCCCAGGTCAGCGGTGGCAAAATCCGTCAACTCGCCCTTGTGCGTCGCGATGCGCTTCCAATTTCCGTCCGACGCCATTTTGGCGAGCGCGGCTTTCACCGCGTCCCGGCTCGCAACCATTTGAACTTCCGCTTTCAACTCGGCGGCCGTGGATTGAAACAAGGCAAGTTGTTCCGCAAAACTGTCGCCGACTTTTGGCAACCAGCTGCGCGCATCGGCGGCCGGCGAATGCGCGGACGCCGGCAGCGGCGCCGTGCCGTGCGCGCCCGGAACGTGCGCCGGAATTTTCAACGCCTCGCGCACGCGGGCGAGAATTTTTTCACGCTCGCTCAAAACTGTTTCTTCATTCTTCATTCTGCCTTCATCCTTTTCTTTTCTGCCACCAGTCTTTGAACGATTCCTTTGGCATCGGCGGCAGATCCCGCGTTTGCGTCCAGGCTTTCGCCGGATCAAGCGCGGTGCCTTTCACCAGATTTTGTAACGGCTGGCCAAAGCGTCCGAGCTTTTTGGCAACCGCCCATAACGCTGGGCGATTCGCGACAAAACCAAAAATTTGATACAGCGACCGCTCGAAGAAAGCCGGCTCCTCCGTCGCTGCGTTGCGGCGGTTTTGCAGCAAATGATGATGCAGATCAATTTTCACCGGACACGCCTCGGTGCAACCGCCGCAGAGCGACGAGGCGTTCGAAAGATGTTTCCAATCCTGCAAGCCGCGCAGATGCGGCGTGATGACGGAACCAATCGGGCCGCTGTAAGTCGTGGCGTAAGTGTGACCGCCGACGTTGCGAAAAATGGGACACGCGTTCAGGCACGCGCCGCAGCGAATGCAATGCAACGCGTCACGTTGTTCGGCATCCGCAAGAAGCTCAGTGCGATGATTGTCGAGCAGGATGACGTGAAATTCTTCCGGCCCATCGCTTTCGCCCGGCTGACGCGGACCGCCATACATCGTGTTGTAACAGGTCAACGCTTGACCGGTTCCCGCCGTCGCGAGCATCGGCAGAAACAGCGCGAGGTCTTCCAGTCGCGGCAACACTTTTTCGATGCCCAGCAGCGAAACCATCGTCTTGGGTAGCGCCGAAGTCAGCCGCGCGTTGCCTTCGTTTTCCGTGATGGAAATCATGCCGGTCTCAGCGATGGCAAAATTCGCGCCGGTGAAGCCGATGTCCGCCGTCAGATATTTTTTCCGCAGCGCGCGCCGCGCGACCATCGTTAGCTCCTCCGGACTGTCGGATGGCGCGTCGCCGAGCTCGCGCTGAAACAAATCTTTGATCTCGCCGCGCGTCAGGTGCATCGAGGGAAAGACGATGTGATACGGCGGCTCATCGCGCAGTTGCATGATGAATTCGCCGAGGTCGCTCTCGACGACTTCCAGCCCGGCTTTTTCGAGCGCGGCGTTCAGATGCACCTCCTCGCTCGTCATGGACTTGGACTTGATGACCGAGCGTGCCTGCTTGTCGCGAACGATTTGCAAAATGATTTCGCTCGCCTGCGCCCCGGTGCTTGCCCAATGCACCTTCGTGCCGCGCGCTTCCAATTTCGAAACCAGCTCGACGAGATATTTATCGAGATGATTAACAGCTTCCCACTTGGTTTCCGCCGCGGCCTGCCGCGCCGATTCCCAGCTTTGAAATGCGCCCTTACGTTTGTCGCGGACGATCTCGTAATTGGTCAACGCCGTGCGGATGATTTTACGATGGCGCAAATCCGCCGTCATCACACGCGCCTGCTTGAGAAATTGGGAGGCGAACGTGCTCATGCGGAAAAAACTTTGGCCACAGATGGACACAGATTAACACAGATAAAAAAATCAGCTTCAAATGTCGCTGTCCCGGCCTTTCTCCATCTGTGAAAATCTGTGTGCATCTGTGGCTTGAAAATAAACTTCATCTTTGGTTGAGCACTTCCGCGAGGTGAATCGTCTTCAGCGGCTTGCCTTGACGCGTCAACAAACCCTGCAAGTGCATCAAACAACTTGAGTCGTTTGAGACGATGTATTCCGCGCCAGTCTCGGCGGCGCTGGCGCACTTCACATCGCCCATGGCCGTCGAGATCATGGGAAATTTCGCGGCGAAGGTGCCGCCAAAACCGCAGCAAGTCTCCGCCTCGGCCATTTCGACGAGTTGCAAACCTTGAACCTTGGCCAGCAAGGCGCGCGGTGATTTTTTGATGTCGAGCTCACGCAAGCCGTGGCAGCCGTCATGAAACGTAACCTTGTGCGGGAACTTCGCGCCGAAATCTGTCACGCCGAGTTTGCTGACGATGAAGTCGGAAAACTCCCAGGTGCGCGCGGCGATTTTTTTGGCGAGTTCTTCCTGCGGTTTACCGGCGAACAGTTCCGGATAAAATTTCTTCACCATCGCGCCACATGAACCGGAGCCGATGACGACAGCTTCGGCATCTTTCAATTGCTCCAGCACTTTTGCGGCGACGGGCCGAGCCTCGCCCCAGTAGCCGGAGTTGAACGGCGGCTGGCCGCAGCAGGAAATTTCCTCCGGACAAACGACCTTATGGCCAAGTCCTTCGAGAAGCTGCACCATGCTGATGCCGGCGCGCGGAAACAGCGCGTCCACAAAACAGGGAATGAAAAGCGTGATCGTCATGCGTTGCGACTCAAAAGCGAACGCGCTTATTGTTTACGTCATGACCCGAAGTGTCATTAAAATTTTTGCGGTGAATTGCGGTCGTTATTTAGGTGCGACTGCATTTTCATCCAACTCCAATCGCAGATAATCGTAAATAATTCCGTTCATCAAACCGCCGGCGGGAACGGTCAGGCTCAACACATTCTTGCCGGATTTCATCAGCGCGGCGTCGAAGGCGAGATTGTGTTCGACCCAATAGCCGCCGATGCCGTCGCGGTTGATGGTGGCGTTGTAAACAAGATTGCTCACGCTGCCGAGGGACTCATCATTCATTTCCGCCGTGAGCGTGCGGGTGCCGACGCCGCAGATCGCCAATCGCAAAGTCGCCTTGCCCTTTGGCGCTTGCGGCAGATTAAACGCAACTGTCCACGTCGTCGCGCTGCCATTACCGCGGCCGGTGAGGTTGTTGGTGTCATCATTGTAAGGCACCTGCTCGAAGAACCAGTCCTTGTGAAAATCGCTTTTACCGATGACGTATTTCACGTCATACGGAAACAGCTTCGGATATTCGAGATACCAACCCCAGTGAAAATAATCGTCGCCCTTAGAAAACTCCGAGCCGTTGCGATTGGGAATGCCAATGTCCCAAAGCTGCCGACCAAAACGCACCGGCGGCCAGTCAATTTTTCCCAGCGCCAAGGTTTTGCCGGACGCGACCGAAATGTTGGTCACGGTCAAGTCACCCAGCACGCCGTCGGCAATGGCGTGCAATGAATAATTGCCGGGCCGAACATTGGGAATGGAAAAATTTCCGCCGGCATCGGCGCGCACCCAGAACTCGTAATTCTTCGCGTCGTTCTGCCAGTCCACGATGCGCGGGCCGGCGTTGAAGCCGCCGCCGCGACCGAAGCGTCCGCGAAAACCATTCGTGCCGAAACGCGCAAAACGATTGGTGCCAAATTGGTTTGTAAAATTGCCGCTGAAGCGCGGCCGGACATTTGTGGCATTGAAATCGCCATTGGTGCCGCCGCCGAAATTTCCGAAGTTGCGCAAGTAATTCGTTTCATCCTCGCCGCCGCCCGCCGGGCCGAAGCCGCCGCCGAACGCGCCGCGGCCACGCGGAATCACCGCCGGCGCATAATCCGGCGCAGTGAGGCCGACCAGCAGATTGCTCATGCTCATGTTCGGTGCCTGCGGATCATTCAGCACAATTTTACCGGTGACGGTGGCGCGTTCGTTTTTGTGCGGATAATCCACGCCGTTGACCCAGTCAAATGGCCAGGCTTTCGATTGCTTGTCCGCCTGCGCCAGCGCGTCGTGCCACATGGAGTCGTGATCGCCAGTGGCATTGCAATAAATCAGAAATGGTCCGATGACCTTGGTCCACGCGTCGGTGGCGGCGATGTTGCAAATGCTGCCGCCGTAATGGCTGCCGCGCCAGTAATTCAACAGTGTCGGTGGCGCGGGTGCATTGAGCGCATTGGTGTTGAAGGTGGCGTCGCGGTGCGAGGAAAGTTCGAATTTCGTCGGCCCGCCGCTCAAATATTCCACGCTCGGATTGACCAGCCAGATGCCGACATGCTTGTCGCTGCTCGACCAACCCCAGGCGCGCACGTCAAACTGGTTCGCCGAATAATCGTATTTGTGTTCGACCTGGCCTTGGTAGGAGCCGCTGTTCATGCGGCGCATTTCCTTGCCGTTCATCTGCGTGCCGTGGTTCCAGTCGTAGGTGGAAATCATTTTCATGTTCCGGTTGGAATCCACGGTCATCCAGTCGAATAAATCGTCGTTCAGCTTCATGCAAAACCGCGCCTCGCCGATGGAGGTGGCGGGATAATTCGTCGGATGCGAAAAAATGGAATAGGTGTAAACGCCGGAATCGCCGCGCCCGAGTGCGAAACGGATTTCGATGTCGGCAATCACGCTGCCGCCGGGGCCGCTGCCCATCTGGTTGCCGCCGGAAATGCCTTTGATCGAAACTTCGCCGCGCTCGCCGCCGTTCGTCTGCGGATCAATCGTGATGGCGGCCTCCTGCTGGCCGCGCGCGGCGTTGTGCGACCAGTAAGCCGGCTGGCGGTTGCCGGCATCAAGCATTTCGAGGCCGTGAAATTTAAGCGATGTCAGATTGCCGGACTGCTTCGCGACCTGCGCCGTGACGATGCCGTTGGCCAGCGTGAAGGAATCGTCATTTTGGGAAACTGTGACCGCCGGGGCCGCGTGGAGCAGCGGCGTAAGGAAACAGCACAAAACAGCTCCGGCCAGGCGGGCAAATCGCATAGAAAAATTGGCAAACAATCGGTTCAGGGTTTGATTTCTCCCGTTGCAGACGCAGTGTGCCGCGCTTTGGTAACCAATTTTCAATTATATTTTGACTGGACTTGGCGGCGGCCATGCGCCATTTAGGACAAGACAAAATTAAGCTTATGAAAAAATATCTCCTACTCCTCACCACGGCCCTGATTGGCCTGAACCTGACCCCGGCGTTCGCTCAAATGGGCCGGACACCCAGCGGGCCGAGTTTCGACGGCGCGACGGGGAAATTATTGGGCGAACATTCCACCTTCACCGCCAACCTGGAATTTCAAACCACCGAATCGTCCGGCGGAACCGTCACCATGCCGGGAAAAATCGCCTTCGATGCCGGCAAATCGCGTTTCGAGATGAACATGTCGGAAATGAAAGGCAGCAAAATGCCGCCCAACGCCGCCGCCAACATGAAAGCCATGGGCATGGATACAATGTATTCCATTTCGCGGCCGGACAAAAAGCTCACCTACACGGTTTATCCCGGCCTGCGCAGCTATGTGGAGGCGACGCCGAAAACCCCGCCGACCGAGGCCGGCAAGGACGATTACAAGGTCGTCGTCACCGAACTGGGCAAGGAAACGGTGGACGGCCACCCCTGCATTAAAAACAAAGTCGTTGTCACCGACAAGGAGGGCAAGGCGCAGGAATCCACCATCTGGAACGCGACCGACTTGAAAAAATTCCCGGTGAAAATCATGACCATCGCGCAGGGCAACAGCACCACGATGCTGTTCAAAAATGTTTCCCTGGACAAGCCCGACGCCAGCAGTTTTGAAGCCCCCGACGACTACACCAAATACCAGAGCATGCAGACCATGATGCAAACCGAGATGATTAAGAAAATGGGCGTGGGCGGCGCCATGGGCGGTGGCATGGGCATGCCTCCCGGCCGATAAAATGGCCGCCCCCGCGCTGTCGGTGCAATGGCTGCGCACCGGCCGGGAAGTCTTCCCGGCCATGCTCGCCGCCATCCGCGCCGCGCGGGAATCCATCCGGCTGGAAACTTACATCTGCACTGACGGAAAAATTGGCCGGCAATTTCGCGACGCCTTGATGGATGCGGCCCGGCGCGGCGTCCATGTTTCCCTGCTCGTGGACGCGCTCGGCTGCTGGCCGTTGCCCGACACGTTTTTTGCACCCCTCCTCGCCGCCGGCGGCCATGTCCGCCGTTTCAATCCGCTTCACCTCTGGCGTTTTGGCGTGCGTGACCATCGCAAATTGCTCGTGTGCGACGGCGCCACCGCCTTCATCGGCGGCTTCAACCTGGCCGATGAATACGACGGCGACGGCGTGAACAGCGGCTGGTGCGACCTCGGCGTGCGCATTGAAGCCGGCGAGTTGATACGGGAATTGGCCGCCTCGTTTGATGAATTATTTACGCTCGCCAGTTTCCGGCGCCGGCCGCTGCTCCGGCTGCGCGCCTTCAAACGCCGGCGCAAATCCCGCGTCCTGTCCGCCGGCGCGTCGCTGTGGAGCCGGCCTGGTCCGGCGGCCAGCCCACTTCATTCCGCCCTGCACCACGACTTCGTCCAGGCGCGCGACGTGCGGATCATGACCGCGTATTTTCTGCCGACGCGAAAATTGCGGCGCGATTTGCTGCGCGTAGTCCGTCGCGGCGGCCGCGTGCAATTGATTTTGGCGGGCAAGTCCGACGTGCTGTTGGCGCAACTGGCCGGGCGCAGTTTGTATCGCCGCCTGCTCGCGGCCGGCGTGGAGATTTATGAATACCAGCCGCAGATTCTGCATGCCAAGCTGACCATCGCGGATCAAGCCGTTTTTGTCGGCTCCGCTAATTTTGATGTGCGCAGCCTCAAGTTGAACTACGAATTGATGCTGCGGTGGGAAGACAAAACCACCGTCACCGCCGCGCGGGAAATTTTTGACGACACGTTGAAACATTGCCGGAAGATCGACCTGCCGCACTGGCGGGCGTCGCAGTCATTCTGGCAGCGGTGCCAGCAGCGCTGGGCGCATTTTTTATTGGCGCGACTGGACGTGGTTTGCGCCTTGCGCCAGTTTCAGGGTGTGAAAAAATAATTTCACCCGCTGCCGTCAGCGCGGGCCATCAGCAGGAATACATCGCGTGCTGGCCTTCGAATCCCGACAGGGAATGCGCGCCTTGCGGGGAAAGTTGAACGAAGGGCTTCAGCAGTTGGGCCGCGGCATCACTCAGGAGACAGAACTGATTCAACGCGCCACAGACTTTTTCCATGCGGAAAATAAAATTCACTTCCGGGCCGATGATGTTGTCCTCGCCATGCGACAACGAGCTGTCCATGTGGATCAATCCGTGGTGCAGCACGATGCGAAATTGCATGGTGGCGGTTGCCTGGAGCTGTCGGAGCGCTTGAATGGTCCGGGCAATGTCCTCCGGCTGGGTGGAGGCATGCGGCCAAAACGCCAGATAGCCGTCGCCGAGATATTTGTTGATGACGCCCCGAGTTTCCTCGATAGTCTGTTTGTTTGCGAACACCCATTTGCCCACCATCTGGGCCAGTTCGTCCTGGGGAAAGGCCTGGCTCATCTTGGTGAAGGAGCGGATGTCCGCCACCAGGAGCCAGCAGGCGCTCGTCCGGCCGGATTGCGCGGCGGTGCGGGTTTGCGTGTCCCACTCGTCCACTTCTTCCGCCTCGTCCTTTAACACCACCGGTTCCACCGCGCGGAACTTGAGAATTTTATTGGAGATTTGAATTTGGTCGCCGTCCTTGAGCTGCGCCGGAATACGCAACCGCTGGCCGTTCAGCAGCGTGCCGTTGCGGCTGCCAAGATCCACTAGATAAAAGCCGCCGCCCTGTGCGTGGATGATGGCATGACGCCGGGAAACTTTCGTATCGTTGATGGCCAGCGCATTCTCGACCGCACGGCCAATGCTGCACGTTCCCAGAAGTGGGATTTGCTCGCCGGTTTCGTTTTCCAACCAACATTGCATAATTCTGAAAATCAGCCTGCCTCACACTACTGGTTTCCAACCTCACTTATCAAAAGAAAAATCAGCGCCGCCACTAACACTCATTTCAACCGACATCAAAGATCAGCGAGGACGCGTGACGGCGAACAGCCGTGACGCCAGCCGGTGGGCCAGCGCATTCATCTCCTCCGCTTCGCGCGGCGCGAGCGATCGCGCATTGTTCAATTCCCACAAGCCGAGCCAGTGCTGAAAATGTTCCGCCTGCAACCCGAGCGCCATGTGCGCGCCCGCGAACCCGCCGCGATACTCCGATTGTCCGCCCGCCTGCACCATCCAGAAGCCGGCAATCTTGTTCAGATGCGCTGGCCAATCCTGGACGTGCGCATTAAAAATCGGTCCGAGGACCGCATGCTGACGGACATCGGCATAAAACGGTTTGATCAGCTTGAGAATGCCTTCGTGCTGACCGAGCCGTTCGTAAAGAGGACGCTCGTGGCTCATCCGAGCAAACTCTTCGCCTTGGCCAGTGCCTCGTCCAGCTTGCTGGCATCCTTGCCGCCGCCGCGCGCATTGTCCGGCTTGCCGCCGCCCTTGCCGCCGACGATGGGCGCGATGGTTTGAATAATTTTTCCGGCCTGAATCTTGGCCGTAAAATCAGGCGTCACGGCGGCGATCAATGAAACCGCGCCGTTGCTCGCTCCGCCGAGCACGATCACGCCTTGAAACCGGCCTTTCAACGAATCCGCCACGGACTGGAGAAAATCGCCGTCCACGCCGCCGACATTGTGAATGATCGCCGGCACGCCGTTCACGGCGTGCGCATGTCCCAGCAAATTGCTGGCGACGTTGGCGGCCTCGCGCTGCTGGGCCGCTTTGAGCAGCTTGTCGCTTTCCTTTTGCTGCGCGAGCAACGCCTCGATCTTCTTTTCCAATTCGCCGACGGGCGAATTGATTTTGCCGGCAATATTTTTGATGAGCTGCAATTGTTCGTTGGCCAGTTCGTAAGCCGTGAGCCCAGCAACCGCTTCGATGCGCCGCACGCCCGCAGCCACCGCGGCTTCGCTAACAATGCGGAACAACCCGATCTCGCCGGTGGCGCGCGTGTGCGTGCCGCCGCAGAGTTCCATCGAATAGCCGTTTAATTTATTCGCCTCGCCGCCGATTTGGACGACGCGGACGGTGTCCCCGTATTTGTCGCCAAAGAATTGCATCACGTCCTTGCGATGCTTCACGTCGGCGTGGGCAACTTCCGTCCAGGAAACGCCGGCGTTTTCGAGGATGCGTTCGTTGACCAATTTTTCAATGTCGGCGACCTGCACGGGTGTGAGCGGCGCGCTGTTGAAGTCGAACGTCAACTTGTCCGGCCCGACGAACGAACCTTTTTGCGAAGCCTCTTTACTCGCGACTTCGTGCAAAGCCCAATGCAACAAATGCGTCACCGTGTGATGCCGTTGAATCGCATCGCGGCGAGACTTTTCAACGGCGAGCGTGACAGCTGCGCCAACGGACGGAGCATCGCCGCCTTCGACGAAATGCAAAAATGTGTTGCCGGATTTCTGCGTGTTGGTGACGCGCCAGAGCTGGCCGCTGCCGGTCAGCTCAGCAGTGTCGCCGACCTGACCGCCCATTTCGGCGTAGCACGCGCTGGTGTCGAGAATGACAGCGGTCTTGTCCTTCAAGGAGACAACTTCAAGCACTTTGGCCGGCACGGCTAGTGCCTCGTAGCCGACGAATTTCGTGGGCGTGGTGGTTTCGATTTGCGACAGCGAAATGACTTGCTTCTTCTGCGCGGCGCGGGCGCGAGCGCGCTGCATTTCCATCAAACCTTCAAACCCAGCTTTGTCCACGGTCAAACCACGCTCACGTGCCATCAATTCGGTGAGGTCGAGCGGAAAGCCGTAGGTGTCGTAAAGTAGGAAAGCCCAATCGGCATTAAACTGAGTTGGGCGCGGATCTCTGGGGCGGCGAACAGTTGTTGAGGTCTTCTTATTTCCTCGTTCTAATTCCACTGACGGCTTGCCCTCTTTTGGAAGTGAATGGGTAATCCAGAGTTTGAAATCTTCTTTGCTCTCTTGTTCGTAAAATAAAACGTCAATCATCTTGTCAAACAATTCAATCCCTCGATCAAGCGTCTTATTAAACGCCTCTTCCTCGCGCTGGATGGTTTCCTGCACTTGCTTCTTCCGGGCGCGGATTTCGGGGAAAACGTCGCCCATGGTGTCGGCGAGCACGTCCACGAGCTTGTAGAAGAACGGCTCCTTGAAACCGAGCGTGCGACCGTAGCGGACGGCGCGGCGCAGGATGCGGCGCAAAACGTAGTTGCGGTCGTTGTTGCCGGGCTGGATGCCGTCGGCAATCGCAAACGAGAGCGTGCGGATGTGGTCGGCAATGACGCGGAAGGCAATATCGAGTTGAATTTGTTCCGCGCCAGGTGCGGCAATGGAAATATCTTCATCATCCCCCGTTGAGCCGGGATGCGCACCGGCCTCGCTGGCGGCAACTTCAGTGATATTTCCACGTGCTTCGCCGGAAGTTTTCAGCGGCTCGGCGTTTGTAACTTTCGCAACCGCGTCGCCGGGCAATGTGCTGCCGTATTTCTTGCCGCTCATCTTTTCCAGCACGTCGAAAATGGGGCGAAAAATGTCGGTCTCGTAATTGGAAATCTTGGCGTTGGCGAAATCGGAAAAATTCTTCGTGCCTTGGATGATGCTGGTGGCGCGCTCGAAACCCATGCCGGTATCCACATGCTGCGCGGGCAGCGGCGAAAATGTTCCGTCGGGATTGGCATTGAACTGGATGAAGACGAGATTCCAGATTTCAATGCAGCGCGCATCGCCTTTGTTCACAAGGCTGCCGCGCGTGTCGCCGTTCGGCGTCAAATCCACGTGCAGTTCGGAACACGGGCCGCAGGGACCAGTCTCACCCATCATCCAGAAATTGTCCTTCTTGTTGCCGTTGACGATGTGGACGGCGGGATCAAGGCCGACACTGCGAAATTTTTCCGCCCAAAAACCCCAGGCTTCCTGATCGAACTCGCTCGGATCGTTCTTGGATTTGTCCGGTGAGTAAACCGTGGCGTAAAGCCGCTGCGGCGGAAATTTCCAAATGCCGACGACGAGTTCCCACGCCCACTCGATGGCTTCCTTCTTGAAATAATCGCCGAAGCTCCAATTGCCGAGCATTTCGAAAAAAGTGTGGTGATACGTGTCCAGGCCGACATCGTCGAGGTCGTTGTGCTTGCCGCCGGCGCGGATGCATTTCTGGGTGTCCGCCGCGCGGCCGGGCGTGTAAGGACATTTCGTCTGGCCGAGAAAAATGGGCACGAACTGGTTCATGCCGGCGTTCGTGAACAGGAGGTTCGGCGAGTCGGGCATGAGGCTCGAAGACGGCACGACGGTGTGCTGCTTGGAGCGGAAGAAATCCATAAAGGACTGGCGGATTTGGGTCGATGTCATCATGGTAAAATCAGACGGGCAAATTAGCAGGAATGCGCGACCAAAAGCGAGTTGGAATTTGACCGCAGGAATATCAGTTGCAAGATTGCGAAAGCCGCTTAATTTGTCCGACCAGCTTTACGCCCGCTACAAGCACCCCGATGGATCAGCAGCCTAACTTAACCGGCACCGGCCAACCGAAATCTTCCGCCTTTTGGCGGTCGCGCTGGTTTGCTTACGGGTTTGCGGCCGTGGTGACATGGCTGGCGCTGCTGGCTCGCTTGAGCCTGTCCCCGTGGATTGGCGACAATCGTCCGGTGCTCGTTCTTTTCTTCATTCCCATCCTTGTCAGCGCCTACTTGGGCGGACTTGGCCCGGGCTTGGTTGCCACAGTCCTCGCCGCTGTCGGCGCGGAATATTATCTCATTCCGCCCTACCACAGTTTTTCATTTCACGGTCCGATGGATTTCGCGCAATGGCTGATCTTTGTGATCGGCGGGATTTTGGCCTGCGCCCTGAACGAAGCATTGCATCGCGCCCGCCGGCGGGCGGATGCCAACCAAAGATTGCTGACGGTGACGCTGACGAGCATCGGCGATGCGGTGATCACGACGGATGTTCAGGGCAATGTCACTTTCCTGAATCAGGAAGCGGAACGGCTGACGGGCTGGACGAACACCGACGCCGCCGGCCAGCCGCTGCCCACGGTGTTTCGCATCGTCAACGAGGAAACGCGGGAGACGGTGGAGGATCCGGTCAAAAAAGTTTTCCGCAGTAACTCCGTCGTCGGCCTGGCGAACCACACGGTTCTGATTTCGCGGGGCGGACGGGAATTCATCATTGACGACAGCGGCGCGCCGATCCGGCAGGCGGATGGCCGCATCATCGGCGTGGTGCTGGTGTTTCGCGACAACACGGCGAAGAAAAAAGCGGAAGACGTGCTGCTCCGCAACCGGCGTATTTTGCAGCAGACCGGCCACATCGCCAAGGTGGGCGGCTGGGAATTTGATCCGGCTACCGGCGCGGGCCAATGGGGCGAAGAAGTGGCGCTCATCCACGATTTGGATTCTCACACCAAGCCGAATAAAGAAATGGGCTTGAGTTTTTATCCCGGCGAGTCGCGCACGAAAATCGAGGCCGCCGTCACGGCGGCAGTCCAACACGGCACGCCTTACGATCTGGAACTGGAATTTATTTCCGCCAAAGGCATTCACAAATGGGTCCGCACCATTGGCCAGCCGGTGGTGGAAAATGGCAAGGTGGTGCGGGTCTGCGGCGCGATACAGGACATCACGGACCGGATCAAGGCCCAAGCCGCCATCCGGGAAACCCAGGCGCTTTACCATTCCCTGGTGGCCCAGATGCCGGCGGGCATTTTTCGCAAGGATGCCGCCGGCCGGTATGTGTTCGTCAATTCAAACTTCTGCAATCTCAAGGCCATGTCGGCGGAGCAGTTTATGGGGAAAACCGCTTTGGAACTGGGGCTGGAGGACAAAGCCCTGGCCGCCGATGGTGTCAGCCATCACGAACAGATCCTGCGCACGGGCGAACGCATTGAAGCGGACGAAAAATATCTCCGCGCCGACGGTCAAACCCTCTATTTCCATGTCGTAAAATCCCCGGTCTTTGCCGCCGACGGGAAAATTGTTGGCTCCCAGGGAATCATGTTGGACGTCACCGCGCACCGGCTGGCCGAGCTGGCCCTGCTCGAATCCGAGGCGCTTTACCATTCGCTGGTGGACCAGATGCCGGCCGGCGTTTTTCGCAAGGATGCTGCCGGCCGGTATGTGTTCGCCAATTCCTGGCTCGGCCAGCTCAAGGGGATTCAACCGGAATCCCTGCTGGGTAAAATGCCGGGCGAACATCGCCATTTCGAACTGGAAAGGAACCAGCCGGACTATTCAATCGGAGGCGAAGCTCATCACCGGACAATAATGCGCACCGGCCGCACGATTGAAGTGGACGAGGAATACCCCGGCCCGAACGGCAACCCGCGCCATCTGCATGTGGTCAAAAGCCCGGTCTTTGATGCCCAGGGGAAAATCACCGGCTCCCAGGGCGTCATGTTTGATGTCACGGAACTCAAAAATATTCAGGACCGTTTCCAGGAGGAACATGCCCTGCTCCGCACCCTGATGGATCTGGCGCCGGATTTCATTTTTATCAAGGACTTGGAAAGCCGGTTTTTGGTGGTCAACGCGGCCCTCGCCAAATGTTACGGCCAGACGCCGGCCGCCATGTTGGGCCTCACGGACGCCGATTTTCTGCCACCGGAAGAGGCGACGCGCTGCCGGGCGACGGAACTGCAGGCGCTGGCGGCAAATTCATTCTGCACCGTCAAAGGCCCCATCACCTTTCCGGTCGGCGAACCGCGCGTGGTGGTGACCAACATGATCGCCTGGCGCGACCAACAGGGAAAAGTCGCCGGACTGATTGGCATCGGCCGCGACATCACCGCGCAAGAAGCCGCCGACCAGACCCTGCGCGAAAGCGAGGCCCGGCTTTCCACCATTTTCAATTTCAGCCCATCCGGCATCGTCATCACCCGGTTCAGCGATGGCGAGATTTTGGAAGTCAACGCCGCGTTTGCCAGCATCCACGGTTGCACCGTGGCCGAACTCATCGGCCGCAAATCTTCCGATTTAGGCTTGTGGGACGATCCCGCACAACGAGATCAGATGATCCAGATGCTGACCACCGCTGGCCGCTGCAAAAATCTGGAAATCAAATTTAGAAAAAAGGATAACAGCGTCGGAGACCTGATCATTTCGGCGGAGCTAATTGAACTGGCCGGTGAACGGTGCATGCTGGGCCTGGCCAGCGACATCACCGAACAAAAACTGGCGCGCGAACAATTTGCCCGTGAACAGGCGCGGTTCAAATTGATTTTCGACACGGTGCCCATCGGCATCGCCTTCCACACCGTTTTTCCGGACGGCCAGTTTTCGCGCATCATCAACGACGCCCACCTGCGCATCTGCGGTATCCAGCGCGACCAACACAACGAGCCGGACATTTACGCCCGGATCACCCACCCGGATGACCAGGCGATTCAGCTAATGTTTCTGGAGCAGGTGAAAGCCGGGCTGCTGAAACAATATTTCTTCGAGAAACGCTATGTCCATGCGGACGGCAAGGTGGTGTGGGTGAACTTTTCCCAACAGCGCGAAAAATATCCCGACGGCACCATCGAGGAATTGACCACGGTGGCAGACATCACCGAACGCAAAGCCAGCGAACAACAATTGAAGCAGTTCGCCGTCATCGTGGAATCTTCCGACGACGCCATCATCAGCAAAACCCTCGATGGCATCATCACCAGTTGGAACCGGGGCGCGGAAAATATTTTCGGCTATCCGGCCAACGAAGCCGTCGGCCAATCCATGCTGATGCTGATCCCCGCCGAACGAAAAAATGAAGAGCCGGAGATTCTGGCCCGGATTGCCCGCGGCGAAAGCGTGGAGCATTTCGAGACGGAGCGCGTCCGCAAAGATGGCAAACGCATCCGCATTTCGACCACCATCTCGCCCATTCGGGACAGCCACGGACAAATTGTCGGCGCCTCGAAAATTGCCCGCGACATCACCCGGCAGCACCTGCTGGAGGAACAATTGCGCCAGTCCCAGAAAATGGAGGCGATCGGCCAGCTCGCCGGTGGGGTGGCGCATGACTTCAACAATATTCTCGCCGTCATCCAAATGCAGATTGAGCTGACGAAAATAGAAGGCAATTTTTCACCCGAACAGGCGGAGTGCTTGGACGAAATCCAGACCGCCGCCAACCGCGCCGCCAACCTTACGCGCCAGTTGCTGCTGTTCAGCCGGCGGAACAAACTGCAGCCGCGCGAACTGGATTTGAGCGATTCCATCACCGGCATGACCAAAATGCTGCGGCGGATTCTCGGTGAAGACATCCAGATGCAGTTCCGCTACGCGCCGCAACCGTTGTTCATCCACGCCGACGCGGGCATGATGGATCAGTTGCTGATGAATCTCACGGTGAATTCGCGGGACGCCATGCCCCACGGCGGCGAGTTGATCATCGAAACCGCCGCCGTGGAATTTGACGAACTCGCGGCGCAGCAATCCAGCCAAGTCCGGCCGGGCGCCTTCGTCCGGTTGAGCGTCAGCGACACCGGCAGCGGCATCGCGCCGGAAATTTTGCCGCGCATTTTCGAGCCATTTTTCACCACCAAAGAAGTGGGCAAAGGCACCGGCCTTGGGCTGGCCACCGTGTTCAGCATCGTCCAGCAGCATCAGGGCTGGATCAGTGTTTACAGCGAACTGGGCCAAGGCACCACCTTCCATATTTACCTGCCGCGCCAGATCAAAAATTCCACAGATCCAACAGTCGAGCCGACGGCCCTAGCCGCCGCCCACGGCGGGAACGAAACAATTTTGCTGGTGGAAGACGATGGCGCGTTGCGCTCGGCGGTGCAACGGGCGCTCGCGCAACTCGGCTACCGGGTGCTGGCCGCGGCCAGCGGCGCCGAAGCATTGCAAGTCTGGGAACAGCACCGCGATGAAATCCATTTGCTGCTGACCGATCTGGTCATGCCCGGCGGCCTCACTGGAAAAACGCTGGCCGAAAAGCTGCAGCTGGAAAATCCGAAATTAAATGTGATTTACGCCAGCGGTTACAGTGCCGACATCGCCGGCAAAGATTTTCCGCTGGAAGCGGGCGTCAATTTTCTGCCCAAGCCGTTTCCGGCGCAACTGCTCGCGGAAACGGTCCGGAGATGTCTGGACCAAAACCCGGCAGCGTCCGACCCACATTTTCCACGCCGCCAAAGTCTGGAAACCGGCGAACCGGAAATTTAAGCGTCCGCCAAAAGTTTTGAAGTCAGCATGGACAAATGCTGCGATTCATCCGAATATAGAGGCAGCCTAACTACTCATGCTATCTGGAAAAGAACTTATATTGGCCACCCGTCCCTACGCGGCGGATTTCGCCGTGAAAAGCTGGTGGGTTGTCATTTCCACAACCTTGCTTTTGGTGGGTTGCGTCGCCGGCACCCTGCCGCACGTCGCCGGAATCCATGTCCCGCTGGCCGCGCGCATCGCCTGCAGCGTGCTGACCGGCCTGCTGCTGCTGCGATTGTTTGTGATTTACCACGACCAGCAGCACCACGCCATTTTGTCGAAATCCAAACTGGCGGAATACTTCATGCGTTTTTTTGGCGTGATGGCGCTCAGCCCCAGCAGCATCTGGCGCGCGTCGCACAATTATCACCACAAGCATAATTCCAAACTGCGCAGCGCGCACATCGGATCGTATCCGATCATGACCCGCGCCGAATATTTGCGGTCCTCCAAACGGACGCGCTTTGAATATCTGTTCATGCGGCATCCGGCCACCATCCTGTTTGGTTACGTGTTCGTGTTTTTCTGGGGCATGTGCGTCTATCCGTTTTTCAACAACCCGAAGGAACATTACGACTGCGCCATTGCGACGGTGGTTCACCTCACGCTAGCGGTGATACTGTTTTTTTTCTGCGGCGGCTGGTTGACGCTGTTCCTGACGCTGCTGCTGCCGCACCTCATTGGCAGCGCCATTGGATCTTATCTGTTTTACGCGCAGCACAATTTCCCCGGCGTATCATTTTTTGACCGGCACGGCTGGGCCTACGAAAAAGCCGCGCTGGAATCTTCGAGCTACATGAAGACCGGCCCGATTATGGCGTGGTTCACCGCAAACATCGGCTATCACCATATTCATCATCTGAACGCCCGCATCCCGTTTTATCGGCTGCCGGAAGTGCTCGACAATATCCCCGAGCTGGACCAACCCAAAACCACCTCGCTGCATCCGGCGGATATTTTTCGCTGCCTGCGCTTGAAAGTCTGGGATGTTGACGCGCAGCAGATGGTCGGCCTGCCCAAAGTTTGACTGCCCAAACGACTGGTGGAATCCGCCGCAAAAACCAGTCAAAAACGGCCGGAGTATGAGACAAGAATTTGATTAAACTCCCGCCCGTTAACAAAGGCAAGCTTTTGCCGGCAAAACTGGAAAATATTTTTGCAATTTTTTCTTGAGAAGAAACACATTCGGGACGATGTATTAAGCAGTTCGGTTGCTCTTTTAATAATTTAATTTCCCTGCCCTGTTCGTGATTCGCATCAAATCCTTGAACCGTAAGTTAAACGATCACGGAGCAAGCGGGACGGTGGCCGACACGCCTTCACTGGAAGTCGAAAACCGACCGGCAAGTTCCACATGTAGCAATACATGTTCAAAGGATAACATCGACACGGCAATGGCGGGGGTTCTTTCAAGATTTCAGGTTTGATTTATCAAACCTGAAATCAAAGCCCGCCACCCGTTGCGGGCTTTTTTATTTTGCGGACCGGCTGCCGCTGCTAAACTTCCGACATGGCGCGCAACGATTTGTTTTCCGCTCCGGTTGAAAACCAGCCGGACGAAAAATCCGTGCCCGCACCCGACACCTTCAAAAGCCAGCCACTCGCCGCGCGGATGCGTCCGCGCAACCTGGACGAATACGCCGGCCAGACGCACATCCTCGGCGCGGGCCAGTTGCTTCGCCGCGCCATCGAAGCCGACCGCATCCAGTCGCTGATTTTTTACGGCCCGCCCGGCACCGGTAAAACCTCGCTCGCGCAAATCATCGCCCGCCAGACCAAATCCAAATTTGAAAGATTGAGCGGCGTGGAATCCAATGTCGCCGATATGCGCCGCGTTTTATCCGCCGCGGAAAATCGCCTTGAAAACAAAGGGCAATCCACGATTCTGTTTATTGACGAAATTCATCGCTTCAACAAATCGCAGCAGGACGTGTTGCTGCCGGATGTGGAGAGCGGTGTCATCCGGCTCATCGGCGCAACCACGCACAATCCGTTTTTCTTCGTCAACTCGCCGCTCGTTTCGCGCTCGCAAATTTTTGAACTGCGGCCGCTGACCGAGGACGATTTATTTTCACTGCTGCAACGCGCCTTGGCCGACGCGGAACGCGGCCTCGGCTTTTTGAAAATTTCTGCTGACGAAAATGCGCTGCGCCATCTCGCCACGCTTTCCGACGGCGACGCGCGCAAAGCCTTGAATTCGCTGGAAATTGCCGCGCTCACCACGTCGCCCGGTCAAGACGGAATCATTCGCATCACGCTCGAAGTCGCCGAGCAGAGCATTCAGAAGAAAGCCGTGGTTTATGACGGCGACGGCGATGCGCATTACGACACGATTTCCGCGTTCATCAAATCCATGCGCGGCAGTGATCCCGACGCGGCGCTCTACTGGCTGGCGAAAATGATTCACGCCGGCGAAGACCCGCGCTTCATCGCGCGGCGGATTATTATTTGCGCGGCGGAAGATGTCGGCCTCGCCGACCCGATGGCTTTGGTTTTGGCGAATGCGTGCCTCGCGGCCTCGGAATTTGTCGGCTGGCCGGAAGCGCGGATTCCGCTGGCCGAGGCGACCATTTACATCGCCACGGCCAACAAAAGCAACAGCTCGATCATGGCGATTGACGCCGCGCTGGCCGATGTCCGCTCCGGCCGCACCATTGCCGTGCCGGAACATTTGCGCGACGGCCATTATGCCGGCGCCAAAAAACTCGGTCACGGCGTCGGCTACGAATACGCGCACGACGGACCGGAGCATTTTGTCGCGCAGGATTATCTCGGTGCGGCAAAAAAATATTACGAGCCAACCGATCAGGGCGTGGAAAAAAAGATCCGGGAACGGCTCGAAAACTGGCGGAAGCAATTTTCAGAAAAACGGAAAGCCGCGGATGGCCACAAATAAAAAAAAACGCGATATCATTTTCACTTTACCCTGCATATTTCCATTTGGTTTTGCTTGTCGTTTTCCAACTGTGAATTAGGAAAGGGGTTGAATCGGTGAACTGTGAAAATCAAATATCCTCACTGGGCTGTGGCGCGCTGTTCTGGGCATGGAATAACAACCACCACTTTGCGGACAATTTTAGATACCTTCAGATTCTTTGATCCACCATTACGGCGACCGCACCCGGTAGAATCGCTGCAGATTATTCGTCGCCTGCGGGTCGGCAAAGTTATACTGGCCGGCGGGGTTTTCTGTGGCCACGCCCAAGACCGTCCAACTGGAAAGCGGCAGGGCGATATTCGTGCTGCCCAAAATGGTGAACGTCGCGCCGGGTGTCCCCGCGAAGGAGAATTGCGCGCCATTGCTGGCCGAAACCTGCGGCGAAACCAACTGCGGTGCGGTCACGGTGCGCGTGCTGAAGGTGGCATCGCCACCGCTACCGGAGCCCCCACTGTTGGCGGCCACCAATTGGTAATGATACACCGTGCCGGCGCTCAAACCGCTCAACCCGCTGTTGACACCCACGGCGGTCGTGCCCGCCGTCAGATTGTTGGTGGCGGTCACGCTGCCGTAGTTTGTGGTGGTGCCATATTGAAAATACCAGGCCGTGGCGGCTCCGCTGGGATTGACGGTGCCATTCAAAGTGGCCGAACCGGCGGTAACTCCCGTCGCCGCCAACGTCGTGGCAACCGGCGGCTGGATCGTTGAATAAGTGAGCGTGGGGACAGTGGCGGCACTGTTCACCGCAATGCGGTAACCGGCGCTGCTGTTGGTCTGGGCACCCGGCGCCGTCGTGGTGAACACCAAAATCAGGGCGTTGTTTTGGATGAACTGACCCCACGCCGCCGGCAGCGTGAATTGATTTGTCCCCGGCCCGCCCGACAGAAACACGTTGGTGATGGCAGTGGCAGTCAACGCACCGCTGGTCAGCATATTCTCGGAGTTAGTGTCATTGGCCTGAGCCGTGGCCCAAATGAGATGATTATTCATATTGGGATAGCCTTGGTTCAACGCCCAAAGCGTGAGGTTTTGCTGGCCCGAAGTGGCCGCCGTCACGAACTTGAAGGTCGCGGGCGAATTGGTGTCGGGAATCTGTCCGGTCAGGTCAAACTGGAAATAACCCTTGCCGGAAGCGCCGTTGGTGCTGTATTTGGCCAGCACATAACCGCTCGCGATCTCATCCACATCCACATTGAAGTTCGCGCCATCGCGCACGGTGGCCCAACTGGAGGCCGCCAACACATTCGTTTGCACGGGATCAGTCCGCACAGAAAAATCAGTGTCCGATTCAAACAAGCCGTAGAGAATGGTTCCCGCACCATTGGTGCTCAAATAACTCATGTGGGTGAAGGTGAGTTCCACATCATAATCCATCTCCGGCTGGACCAGACTATTGGGCACGAGGAAATTGGTGGCACTGCCCGGCAACGTGTATTCGGTAAGATTGCCAAACGGATCGGTGATGCCAAGGGTTTGCTGGTCCTGCGGCGCCGAGAGGGAATTCCAAGTCAACCGGTAGCCGCCGCTCACCGGATGCAAGGCCAGCCGGCCGGAAGCCGACCAGTCGGCCGCCGGGGCGATGATGGTGGGCGCATTGGGATAATTATCCGTGACGGGCAGCGGCACATCCGTGGTATAGGTGTTGCCATTGGTGAATTGAATCACGTAGTGATAATTGCCATTGGTGAACGCAGCATCCAGCGCGGATTTCGAATCAAAGAACAACTCATTCTGCGCCAAATCCGTGTTGTCAATGGCCGGCTCCACAAAGGGATTCGGCTGGTTCGTGCCGCTAAAACCCACGGTGGCACTGGTGATGAGCGCCGGCAAAATCCCCTGCACTTCCGCCGCCCAGGAGAATCCGCCCGTGGCCGGCGAAACCGGACCGGCCGCACTAGTTTGCACATAGTAAACGGATTTGACGGCTTCGATGGACAACAATTCCGTGGGCGTGGTGACAGTATTAACCGTCAGCGTCGCAACCTGGCTGGTGATGGAACCGTAATAATTGGTGATAACGACATCAAATGTGCTGCCGGAATCACCCGCCGCAGTGCCAGCGAGACTATAGGTGCTGCCGGTGGCCCCACTGATGGGCACACCACCGCGACGCCATTGATAAAAGAGCGGAGACGTGCCGGCGGCCCCGACACTAAAATTAGCGGTGGTCGTGGCCGTCACGGCTTTCGGCTGGGGCTGCTGAGTGACAGACGGCCCAGTCGTCGCCGGCGTGCCTTGCGGCAAAACACTATTCCAGGTCGAAGCAATGCGAATCGTGTCATAAGTCCAGGTGCCGCTGCCAGCCACTCCGCGGAAATACACATAGTTGAGATCACTGAAGGCAATGGTGCCAGTGGCCGTTGCGGACGGGGTGCCCGGTTCTGGCGAGCCAACCACTGGATTCAAATACAGGCTCGCAATCTTGCTGCCCATATCATATTTCAGAACGATCAAATTGGTGGTATTGAGCGACAAAATATTGGTGGCATAGACGGCCGCCGCCGCATTGGCTGTTCCGACGGCCATCAAATATCCGCCCGTGGTATTGGTCTTAACCTGTAACAGCACCGGATCCGTGGTGCGGCCACCGGGAGTTGTCGTGCTGCTCGGCAGCAAACCAAAAGTATAGTATCCCGAGCTGCCGACCGGCGCGGAACAATCCGCCAGCATGGAAACATAGACCGTTCCGTTGGTGGCCTTGTTATCAAACGGCCGGTAGCTGTTCGTCTGGCCGGAAATGGGGGTAATCTGCAAATCGTTTCCGGCTGGCGAAAAATCCGCCAGTCCGGGATAGGTCAGACCGCCGCTCACAATTGCCATGCCGGTGGTATTTGGCACATTGTGAGAAGTCCAAGGCGAATTGTTGGCCAACTGCTGCCCGGAGGCATAATTAAAAGATTCCGCCAGATAAAAACTACCGGCCGTAACCGTCAAGGCGGCGTTGGAACTGGTCACCGTTCCAAACTGATTCGTAATGGTCACCGAATAGTTGCCCGCGTTGTTCGTGCTGACATTGGAAAGCGTGAAGGTTTGATTGGTCGCCCCAGAAATCAAGCCGCTGGGCCCGGACCATTGGTAGCTCAACGGCGCCGTGCCACTGACTTGCACGGCAAAACTGGCGCTGCCGCCGGAGACGGTGGCTTGAGCCTGCGGCTGCTGGGTAATGACCGGCGCCGAATCCACCGTCAAGGTGACGTCCGCACTTTGCACGGCGCTGCAACTGTTCTGCACCAGGCAGTGATAAAACGTCTGGTCGTAGGCCGCGAGCACATTAGTCAGCACCAGCGTGGCATTGGTGGTGGAAACCGCAAAGGGGATCGGGTCGTAGTCGCCCTTAAACCACTGATAGGTGAGACCAGTGCCCGTGCCAGGCGTCAAGGTAAAACTGAAAGTTGCCGTGCCACCCGCCGCGACTTCCGTATTGGTCGGCTGGTTTAAGAACGTGACATCCGTATTCACACTCACCGTCAACGCAATGATGCTGCTGGTGACCGCGCCATAACTATTGGTGACCACCAGATAATAGCTGCCCGAATCCGCCGCCGTCAGATTGGTCAGGGTCAGCAAATTGGTCGTCGGGGCACCGACAATCTGCGCAGACGGGCCAAACCACTTATACGCCAGCGGGCCGACGCCTGATGCTGACGCGAAAAAAGTAGCGGTTTCACCGCTACATACCGTGTCATTGGTATTAGGCTGGGCCGTGATGTAAGGCGGGGCATTCACCGTCAACGTGGCGTTCGAACTGAGCGCCGTGCCGCAGCCATTGTAAACAGCGACTTGATAGACACCCCCATCGCTGCTGCCGGCACTGGCGATGCTGTAAGTGGCATTCGTGGCGTTGGGCAGGACATTGTTATTTTCCATCCACTGATATTGGAGCGCGGAACCGGTCGCGACCGACACAAGGCTGACCGGGCTACCCAATCCCGCGGTCTGGTTGGTCGGCTGGATGGTGACAACAGGTGCCGTCAAGTTGGGAACAGACAAAGCTGCCGTCCGGCTAGTGGCGACACCGACCGCGTTGGAGACCGTCACGGAATAACCGCCCGCATTCCCGGTCGTCAGGCTGGCAATCGTGTAACTGCTGCTGGTCGCGCCCAAAATCAGGCCACTGGGTCCATACCATTGGTAGTAGAAAGGCGTGGTTCCCGTGGCAGCCACGCTGAACGTCATCGGCGTGCCCGGACAGCCGGTGGCATCGGCAGGTTGTGCGGTGATGCTCGGTGGATTGTTGGCCGTGAGTAGCCATTTATCGAACCAGTCGAAAGCAGTCTGGCGCATGTCGAGCGCGGAGTTGCCCGGCGGCCATGAACCACCGCTGGTCTGGTAATAATAAAACGTATGCTGCGCGCCCTGAATCACACAAAATTGATAGGGCACTCCAATCCTGGCGCAGGCATTAGTCATGTCATAACTGTTGGAAATAGAAACTGTCGTGTCCGCCGTGCCGTGAGCAATCAAAATCGGAGCTGACCCAACATGGACATAATTAACCGGTGAAGAATTGTAAAGAGTCGCCGTGGTCGGACTGCTATATTGGCCGGCCGCATTGCCGGAAGTCACCTGATTCATGGGACCGTAAAGATCAATGGCGCACTGAATATTTCCGGAGTAGGTCGAGAGTTCATTTGCACTGTCCAAATCCAGGGAAGCATTATTGTATTGGGCATTGCTATCTGCTTCCAGGGTGTGCTGACCGTTGGTGATGCCGCTCATGAAACCGCTGCAATAGCCGCCGAAGGATCCACCCGTGATGCCGATGTGATTGACATCAATGCCATAAGTCGCTGCATTCGCCCGCAAATAGCGCACCGCCGTGCGCCAGGACTGGATATTCTTAGGATAAACCGCACCCAACGGATAATCTATGTTGAAAGCCACATAGCCATGTGAGGCGCAAAACTCGCTGATCTGCTGTTCACGGGTGGAGGCCCGGCTGCCGCTGGTGCCGCCGCCGCCATGCACCACCACCACCGCCGGCCGACTGGTGCTATTGGCTGGAACCGGCTTGCCGGTATAATCAGGCACATAGATGTCGCCAACGCAGGCCGAACTGGCTGTGCTATACGTCTTGGTGGTGGTGAGCGTCCAATGATATGGAAAATAAGTCGCCGCAATCGCATCATTGGGCGGGCCACCGGCAACATAAGACTAGCCCATTACATGTCCGGCCAGTCCGCCGAGGGAAACTAACAAAACTTTTAACCCCATACTCAAGTTGAGCCGGGTCATAATGGAGGGCCAAGTAACGTGATGATTTGAAGGCATAGTGTTTGGATGTTTTGGCCATAGTAGATCACTATTCGAAACCAACAACCCCGACAAACGTTCTGCCTGCGACTAGCGGGGCAAACGACGAAACCTCATTTATTTCAATGCTATCCACAACGATGTGATATCTGCCGTCCCTAGTAGCACCGACGGTGGTAGATTAATAATTTGTAATCTTCAAACCCACGCCCCACTACTTCCTCTACGCATTCTGATCTCATTGTGCCCGCTTACATTATGAATAATTGACATTGTCCAATAGGAGGGAATGGAAATGGTTCAAGGAACAAGCACCCATTTTACCCCAAAGCGTTCCAGTAATTCAGCTACGGAAATGACAGCCGGTAAAAGCCCGATTTTAGCGCCGCCGCATTGGTTTGGAAATTCACCAGTCCGGTAGCATCCGTGGAGTTGGTCAGAATGGATAACCAGCGAGAATTAAACAGGTTTGTTGACATCTGCACCACATACGTCAGCCCGGTGATGGAATTAGCTTTCAATTGAATGGTTCCCAGCGGGCCGGCAACTAACTTAATAATCGGCGGCGAAGCCACGTTAAGTGTCGCAATACTGCTGGTGATTGAACCCAAAGCATTGGTGACGATTACGGCATACGTTCCGACATTGGCGGCCGAAATACCGGCCATACTCAATATCCGGTTGGTGGCACCAGCGATGGCGTTGTTGTTAAAAAACCATTGGTAACTGGCCCCAGTGTCGTTGGCAGACACGCTGAGGCTACGACTTTGGCCGGCCAAAACCGTCTGGCTCTGGGGTGGCAGAATGATCTGGGGCGGCAACGGAAAGGCCGAGGGGAAAAACAGCCGGTAAAATTGCCGCGGATTGCCCGTCGAGTTGGTTTGGAAGTTAATCAGACCACTCAATCCGGTGTTGTTTGTCAGTAGAGTTAACCACACCGGTTGAGCCAGATTTGTGGCGGACTGCACGGCATAAATCAGATTGGTGATAGTGTTTGCAGTCAACTGAACACCATTGGATCGGTTATAGCTTGCCCTTAGGACTGGCGGCGAAGCGACGGTAATTGTCGCGATACTACTCGTGACCGACCCGCTGGAATTTGAGACTATTACAAAATAGGCTCCCGAGTTGGTGGCGGATAAATTGATCAAGCCGAGCACCGGTGCGGCGGCCCCGACCAAACCATTGTTATTGAAAAACCATTGGTAACCCAGTCCAGCACCAGTGGCGGTCAAATTAAGGCTGGCGTTTTGTCCGGCCAGCAACGTCTGACTTTGAGGGGACTGGGTGATGCTGGGCGGGTTGGCGAATATGAATATTCCATTGGTGGTGATGGGAGCACTGGTCCCCGTCACCGTGAAGTTGAGGTAGTCAACGGTCGTCAGCCATACCACCGATTCCTTGCTTGTGAATATCCCATTGTTGGTTTGGGCGAAAATATAATAGATTGGCGAGGTGGCTGGATTCACGTTGATGGAATAAAGGCTGGTGCCGCTGTTGTTATTAAAGACTTGTTCGGACATTTGGCCTTCCAGAGTCCAGTTGGTCACCGACATAGATGGATCCGGTGACGACCAGACAAACAAACTGACCCCGCTGGCATTGGTCAGCGTCAAATCTTCACCGCTGAAAAATCCGGGGCCGGCGTCATAAGCGGGCAGGAAGTTAATCTGATCCAGCAGGCCAGACGGACTCATGGAAACAATTGAATCCGCCACAGTAAAATTGACATAGTCCGCCGTGGCAACAGAGGCAATCGGCTCGTTCGGCATGTAAGGCCCGGCATTGGTTTTGGCAAAGAAGTAATAGACCGGCGAAGTGGCCGGATTGACATTTATGCTATAAAGGCTGGTGCCACTGGTGTTGTTGAACACCTGCTCGGACATCTGTCCCTCGAAAGTCCAGTTGAGCACCGGAACAGTCAGGTCTGGCGAGGACCAGACATAGAGGTTGGCACCACTGGTATTGGTCAGCATCAAGTCTTCACCGCTGAAAAAACCCGGCCCGGCATCATAACCGGCGAGGAACTGATTCAGGAAAATCACATTTACCGGCGGCATGCTGGTGACGGTGGCGCACGGATTGGCCACCACAAAATCAATCGCATTCGCCGCATCGGCGGGACCGGGGTTGGCGACGGTATAACTGGTGTTCGTGGCACCGGGAATGGCGACCCCATTCGTGCGCCACTGAAAACTCAACGGCGCGTCTCCGGCGGTTGTCACATTGAACGTCACGCTGGAAGCGCCGGGAGGAACCAACTGACTTGATGGCTGGTTGACAATGGCGGCGGCATTCGTGCTGAAAGTGAGATTCGCAACGCTGCTGGTGACGGAACCGAAGGCGTCGTTGACGACCACATCATAATTTTTTAACGCATCTAGCAGCCCGTTAAAAAAGTCAGAAAAACTGTTACCGACTGACTCGGAAAATGGTCTGAAAGCGCATGGCACTTGGAAAGCGCAAACCCAAACAGGACGAACTGTTCATCCCCCGGGCTGAGTTGGCCACTGGTCCGGGCCATCCATTCTATGCCAAGCTCAATGAGGTTCTGGCGACCGCTGGTTTTGACGGGTTTGTCGAAGATCTTTGTACCCCTTATTACAAGGAAGGCGGCCGCCCAGGTATTCCTCCGGGAGTTTACTTTCGTATGTTGTTGATCGGTTACTTCGAAGGCTTGGAAAGCCAGCGTGGCATCGCCTGGCGCTGCGCCGACAGTCTGGCCCTGCGGACTTTTTTGGGTTTTGCAATTACGGAGGCAACGCCCGTGCATGTTTCGATGACCATGATCCGCCAGCGTCTGCCCGAGTCGGTCTACGATAAAGTATTTGTCTTTGTATTGAGCATGCTGGAACAGAAAGGACTGTTGCGCGGCAAGGCGGTGGCGATTGACGCAACCACGCTGGAGGCCAATGCGGCGATGAAAAGCATCGTGCGCAAAGACAGCGGGGAAGACTGGAAACAATACTTGCAGGGCTTGGCCAAAGCGGCAGGCATTGAAAGTCCGACCGAGGTCGACCTGCGGCGGTTGGATCGCGGCCGCAAGGACAAGAAAGTTTCGAATGAACAATGGGAAAGCCCCAGCGATCCCGACAGCCGGATTGCCAAGCTGAAGGACGGGCGCACGCATTTGGCGTATAAGGCCGAACATGCCGTGGACGTGGTGAGCGAAGCGATTGTGGCGACGACGGTCACCTTCGCGGATAAATCCGATCCCCAGAGCGCGCCGGCCACGTTGAGTCTGGCGGAAGCAAATATGGTGCTGGCGGGCAGCGAAACGGAAATTGCCGAAGTGGTGATGGACAAGGGTTATCACGACAATGGCTGGCTGGCGGAATTGGCGGAACGTGATGTGCGAACCTATATTCCTGAACGGCGGCAAAAGACCCGGCGTTGGACCAACAAGCCCGCTGAATATGAAGCGGCCTTCCGGGCCAATCGTCGGCGCGTGCGTGGGAACAAGGGCCGACAGTTGAATCGCTGGCGTAGCGAACGTTGCGAACGAACGTTTGCCCATGTCTGCGAGACTGGCGGCGGTCGGCGGAGTTGGTTGCGTGGTCAGACCAACGTGAGTAAAGCCCATACGCTGAAGTGCGCAGCCTATAACTTGGGGCTGCTGCTGCGGAAAGTTTGGGGAATGTGCAAGCCGCGGAGCGCGAAAACGGGGACGGCGGGCTTGTTTTTGACACTTTGGGCGGTATGGACGCTGATAGCCGTCATGACTCGCCGTAAAACGGATTGGCAACTCCACTGGTTGTTGGCTCCAGGGATGCTTTTCCTGGTAACGGTTATGGCAGTTCGTGGTATTCATTCCATCCGCAGTTTTTGGAAAAACCGACATTCTTTAACGGGCTGCTAGGCCGCTGGGATTATTCAGTGTGAAGACGCTGTTGGTGGCTTTGACCACGCCAATGCCGTTAGTGCGCCAGAGATAGCTGAACGGTGGCGTGCCGGCAGCCTGAACACTGAAGCTGGCGCTGCTGCCAAAACACACTGCCTGATTCTGCGGTCCGGTCACGGACAAGGGAATAGTCATCGGAGTCACGTCAGCCCAGTTGGTGCCCACGCGAATAGAGTCCAGGTTAAAAGTCCCTTGAGCGGTGCTGGCGGCGGATTGAAGTAACAGAACTTGCAGGTTGGCAGCGACATTATCGCCAGTGTCAGCAGTAATTGCTGGAGAGGCCGGCTCCGCTCCACCGGGTGTCGGATCCACATACAGGGTGGCCACACCTCGGGAAACAAAGGCATATTTCAGGACGATAAGATGCGTGGTGTTTGTCGCCATCGTCCCACCACCGCTCGTTGAATCGCCGCCTACGCTGGTCAGGCTATAGGTGAAGCCATTCCCGGCAGGATTGACACTCAACGCAATCGGGTCGGAGCCAGAACTGTGAGATTTTCCTCCCGCCGGCAACAAACTCGCGATGAATTGGGAATTGGTGGGTGGCTGCAGACAGCGGATCAGCGCCGAGCAATAGACCGCGCCGCCAGTTACCGCTGTGTTGCTGAAATTCCGATAGACTGTGCGGTTGGTGCCCCCGCTGATCTGCAACATATTTCCGGTCGGCACCGTGCCACGCAAATTGGTGACGGTCAGATTGCCGCTCACCACGCCCACCGATAAACCGTTGCTGCCGGACCACGGGGCATTCGTCGCCAGACCACTGCCAAGGGGATAATTAAACCCTTCTTCCATCAAGGGCGCAGCCTGAATCGGCTGATTGACTAGCACGCCGAAGCAAAACCACGTCAGCAGCCAGCAGATTTGCGAAAACTGGCAACCACCGGAGTCGCTGTCCCGTTTTGCTACTGAAAATCTCATATTTAAAAATTCTAAAACTAATAATTCATGACGGCTAAAATTTCAAGCTGAGTGGACGACTGCAGTCAAATAATCCTGTTTTTACAGTGTCGCCGCCTGCCTGACATTCATCTGTTAACACGAGGTTTGATGAGCGAATCTGACCCAGCCCGGACAAATTTATGGCCCTTTCGACGTCTAGCAACTGTTATGCCAACCAATTTCGTAAGCGCCTTCACAACCTGGCCGCGCTCCCCTGTCGACCGACAATTTTTAAGCAAAACCACGCTCAGATCATTATTTCTTACCCCAACAAATGTTCCGTGCAGAGTGGCAAAACAAAACTTGAATCATTTATTTGACGGTATAATTTCACGCCATGATTTCCCGCCACACCGCCCTCTGGCTTCTGGTCGTGCGTTGGAATCTGGTTCTTGCACTGTTCCTTCCCGGCATGATTCCGGCGGCCGATTCGTCGCCCTGGTTTGTGCGTTCCTGGCAAACCGACGACGGCCTGCCGGACAATGACGTAACCAGTATCGCCCAGAATGCCGAAGGCTATCTCTGGGTGGCGACGCAGGGTGGGTTAGCCCTGTTTGATGGCGTCCGGTTTCGGGAAATTGAGTTACCAACCCCGTCGCAACGCACGCGGCCGCTCATCCGCTTGATGATGCTAGGCCGCAACGACGAACTGTGGTTGGCGCTGGAGGGCGGCACGGTTATGTCACTGACCGCGAGCCGCACGAATGTTTTCACCACCGCCAATGGGTTGCCCAATTTCCGCCCGCTCGCCCTGGCCCAAGCGCGTGACGGCGCAGTTTGGATCGGTTATGCGGATGGATCCGCCTGCCGGATTGATTCCGGGAAAGTCACCAAGTTCACGGCGCGGTCCGGTCTTTCTGGAATTGGCCCGTGCGTGCTGACCAGTGATAACCAAGGCCAGATTTGGCTGGCGAAGGCGGGGCAGTTGAGTCTGTTTCGGAATTATGATTTTAGTTATGTCGCCGATCTGCCGAACGGCACGGTGCGGCTGGCTCCGGCGCGGTCCGGAGGCATCTGGGTCAACGTCGGCACCCAACTGCTGAAAGTGGAGGAAGGCAAAGCTCCCGAAACGGTGGCGACGATCAACTCCACTCTGTCAGGCATTGCCCCGTCGGCGATTTATGAGGATCACTCGGGAACCGTTTGGCTGGGCACCTTGGTGGGCGGATTATTTCGCATCGTTGGCACCAATGTTTCCAGCGTGCCGACATCTTATCCGGATACGCTAAACATTACGGAGGATCGGGAAGGCAATCTCTGGGCGGGCACCGGCGGGGGCGGTCTAAATCGGTTAAGCCGGCGCATCATGGAATTGCAGAGCACCGAAAGCGGCTTGCCGTTTTCCAGTGTGCGATCGATGTGCGAGGACGCCAGCGGCACCTTGTGGGCAGCGGCGCAAAACGGTGAACTGGCGCGGCGCGATAACGGCAGTTGGCGGAATGTTTCCGGCGAAAGCGGTTGGGCGGGGACGCGGGCGACGTGCGTGACCAGCGATGGCGCGGATGGCATCTGGGTGGGCACCGCGCGTGGCGGTTTGCGGCATTGGCGGGACGGCCAAGTCACCGTGCTGGGCAGCGGTGACGGGTTGGGCAGCGGCAATATCCGCGGCTTGCTGAACGATCGGGAGGGGAATTTATGGATCGCCATGGAATCGCCCAGCCTGGTTCAATGCTATCACGACGGTCATTTTCAAACGCTAACTCCGCCCACCGGCACGCGCACGGTGCGCGCCATCGCCCAGGACAAAGCCGGAACCATCTGGCTGGGAACGGTGGATGGTTTTTTGCTCCGGGTGGACCACGGACAATTGGTTGACGCGACGCCAGGAACCTTGTTCCGCGCCAAACCTATCCGCTGTCTTTACACCGATCCGAAAGGGGATTTATGGATTGGCTATGCCGGCGCGGGCGTCGGCCGGATTCACAATGGGAAATTTTCCAGCCTGAGCACCAGTCGCGGCCTGCACGACGCCTACATTTGCGCCATGACCACCGACGACGGTGGCGGTTTTTGGTTCAGTTCCGACCACGGCATTTTTCAGGTTCGCCAACAAGAGTTGGCAGACGCGCTTGATGGTAAATTAGAAAACGTGCGTTCCGTGCTTTACGGTCGCGATGAATCCCTGCCCAACCTGCAAGGCAACTATGGCTTTGCGCCGGGCAACACGCGTAGCACCGACGGCCGCATCTGGTTTCCCACCCGGTCGGGGCTCGTGGTGATCAATCCCAACCAATTCACCCCCAACCATCTCGTGCCACCGGTGACCATCGAACGGATATTGGTGGATAGCCAACCGATCGGGTTACGGCATGGCGCCGGGGCGATCCTGCCGCCCGGTCACCGGAAAATTGAGATCGAATTCACCGCGTTGAGTTTCATCGCGCCGGAAAACATTGCCTTCCGATATCGGTTGATAGGGTGGGACGACAACTGGGTCAACGTGCCGCGAGCGCAGCGCAGCGCCAACTTCACGCGGCTGCCGGCCGGAGATTATGTTTTCCAAGTGATCGCCTGCAACAGTGCGGGCATGTGGAATGAAACCGGGGCAACGCTAGCTTTCACGGTCAATCCGTTTATTTGGCAGACGGTTTGGTTCCGGTTGTCCGGATTGTTGCTGCTCCTCACCTTGGTGACCATCACCGTGCGATACATCGCCTACCGCCGATTCCGGGCACGCCTGAAAAAACTGGAGCAGGAAACGTTCATGCAGAAGGAACGGGCACGCATCGCCAAGGATCTGCACGATGAGTTGGGCGCCAGCCTCACGCAGATTTCGCTGCTCGGAAAATTAACCCAGCATGACTTGGCCGAGCCGGCCAAAGCGATCGCGCACGTGGAAAAAATGACCAGTTTGGCCCGCGAGGGCGTGAAGTCCGTGGATGAAATCGTCTGGGCAGTAACCCCGCGCAATGACACCTTGAGCCAGTTGCTGGATTACGCCGGACAATATGCCGTGGACTTTTTGAATCCGGCCGGCATCCGCTGCCGGATTGATTATCCGGAGAAAATTTCCGCCCGCGAATTGCCCGCCGATATCCGGCACGGATTGTTTATGGTGATCAAGGAAGCATTGACTAACGCGGTGAAACATTCCGGCGCGACGGAAATATCCATGGTCGCCCGGCTGGACGAAAATCTATTGCGCCTGGCATTGATTGATAATGGCCGGGGGTTTTCGTCCACCACACCCAACAGCCATGCGGATGGATTACGGAACATGCAGCAGCGCGTGGCCGATCTCGGCGGTCGGTGCACCATCGAGAGCTTGCCGGGAACCGGAACCACCGTTCGCGTGGAACTTAAATTGCCCTGATGCAGCCATTCTGCTAAGACTCGTCCAGTTCCCATTGCTCCATGAAAAAAACAGCCATTACCATTGCCATAGTTGAAGATGTCCGCGGGACGCGGGAAAACCTCGTGGAGCTGGTAAAGCGCAGCCCGGGCTTAAAATGCGTGGGCGCCTTTGCCAACGGCGAAGAGGCGGTGCGCGACCTGCCCGCCACCGCCCCGGACGTGGTGCTGATGGACATCAATCTGCCGGGCATCAGCGGCGTGCAATGTGCGGCGCAATTAAAGCCGCTCCTGCCCAAGACCCAGATTCTCATGCTCACGGCCTACGAGAACAGCGATCTCATTTTTGAATCCCTGCGGGCTGGCGCGAGCGGCTACCTGATGAAGAACACCGATCCGGACGAGATCATTCAGGCGGTGGAACAGGTTCAAGCCGGCGGCTCGCCGATGTCCATGCAGATTGCCCGGAAAGTCGTCAGCCATTTTCAGGAAATCAAAAAACCGGAGGCGGAATTCGAGCTGTTGACGCCGCGCGAACTCGAAATTCTTTCGCTGCTTGCCAAGGGATTTCTTTACAAGGAAATCGCCGATCAATTACACATCAGCCTGCACACCGTGCGTGGCCATGTGCATCTGGTTTATGAAAAGTTGCATGTTCAGTCCCGTTCCGAGGCGATCATCAAATTCCTCGGCCGGAAATAGGCCTGCCACCGTCAAGAGGCATACAGAACAAATGTTCTGTAGATAGACACCCAAGTTTATGCGAGATTTTAAACATGAATTCACGATCTCTCATTTCAACCAGTGACAATCCCCTTTGCTCGCGCCCGCGCAACGCCTTCACCCTGATTGAACTTCTGGTGGTGATCGCCATCATCGCCATTCTGGCCGCCATGCTGCTGCCGGCACTGGCCAAGGCAAAACAAAAAGCGCAACAGATTTCCTGCCTGAGCAATTTCAAACAAAACGGACTGGCTCTGCAAATGTATAACAACGATAACAGCGACCGGTTGCCGCCGGGCAATCCGAATTGGGGATTGCTGTTCGGTCAGTATGGCGGGTATGGCACATTTTTGACCGACCTTGGTGGTGTCTTGCCGAATTATATCTACAGTTACCTGCAACTTCCTGCCCCTTCGCTCCAAACCAACATCATCAATGTGATGACCTGTCCGGGCGCGGTTTCCGGCTACACTCCACCCGCGGTTGCCGGGGTGACCACCGAAATCTGGCACCGCCAGTATTATGGCATGTATAATTGGGAGTTTGCCGAGACCAATGCCACTCAATTGATGAAAAATCCATTCGGTTCTTACATTGGCTCATCCTCCACGGCACCGTCATTGAAATTGAACGCCATCAGTGCGGTCGGGCCGCTGACAGAAATCTGGGCTATGGTGGATCTGGATCAACAGGGGTTCACTTCCAATCCGACCAAGACACCATCCTGGTCGGCCAATACGCCGCCCAAACCCATCCATGGAACCTTGCGAAACCACATCTATTTCGATGGTCACGCGGGGGCGAAAAGTGTCCCGACCAACAAACAATTCTAATCGCCAGAACTGAATTCAAAACATCCAATCAAAATGAAAATCACACTATTCCGCCGGGTCGTTTCATTCACAGGTCTAGCCTTGGCTGCCGGCACCGTGGCAGCATCTGCTCAAAATGCCACCGTCGTCACCAATGCAATCACGGACTCGACCATCCAATATTCAGCCACCGCTGGCACCGGATTTACCAATTATGTATCGGGTTATGACAAAGTCAAATACAGCGCAACCACACCGTGCAAAAGTTATTTCAAGTTTGATTTCACCGGCCAGAATCCCAACACCAATTACGGCTTGAAGATCAGCCTGCCATCGGCAAACGCCAACAATGGCTACACCCATGTGCTGGTTTGGGCCTTGAACCAGGCCTATCCTAGTTTCACGACCAATAATCCAAGCCTGATCTGGTCCTCCGCGCAAGCCAACAACACGGTTTCTACGGCCAACGATCTGCTAACCACGGGCCCCAACACGGCTAGTTTGGTGACCGACTTCATTGACAACGGCGGCACCGGTAGCTCGGGAGTCACAGTGCCTCCACCGTGGGGACAATATCTCATCAATAATCAAGTGGTATTGGTTTTGACCGCCACCAATGACGTTTCAACGGGAACCACGGCCAACGGAGCCCGATTTGCTATGGCCAGCACCGTCACACCGCCTGCCGCGACCTTTCAACCGTTGACACCAGGAACGTTGCCGCCGACAATTACAGCGTTTGGCAACCTGACCGTGAAATCGACCGTGAGTTCCGGATTAATTCCGTTCACGGTGGGCGATCCACTGGATCCGGCCGCCACATTGACCAATATCACAATCTCGTTGGGAAATACCAATGTCACCCTGACTACCTCCAACATTGTTGCCGGCTCGGGTGGCACTCGCACACTTTCATTTACACCGCTTAATAATCTTGCGCCAGGAACCACGGCTTCGGTCACCGTCACAGTGAGCGTCACTGATAGCTCGGGAAATAGTGCGTCATCATCGTTCCAACTGACAGTCCCACCATTCATCTCATTGCCGTATGTTCTCAGCGGAACCAATGTCAACTATATTCCGCCTACTAACCGGATCGGGGCTGGTGCCATCACGATTCCATTCCAAATCGTTGACACAAATGTTGCGGCATCAAGCTTGGTGGTCACCGGCGCGGTGGTGGCCTTGGATGGAAATGGCAATCCACTGACCACAAATTTAAGCAGTCTTTCCTTCACTTCAACCACCGGCATCGCGCCCAACACGAATAATTGCACCATCACCATTAACGCGATAGGTAGCGGAGTTGGCATCGTCACCTTGAATGTAATCGATCCTGCCAACGCTCTCACAAACACATTGAAACTGGCCGTGATGGTTTTGCCTGACAGTAGTTATGCGCTATGCGATATGATGCATTACCAACCTTCTACTTCATATTCCTCGAGCAGCGGGCATTCTGACTTGGTGAACGTTTCCGGCGGAATTTGGGCTTCACGCACTGTGAGCGGATCGGTGAATTTGATCACAACGCTGACACCTTCCAGTGGCGGAGTCGTTCCGGTCGGTGTTCCATTGATCCGCGGCACGGCGAGCGGCAACCAAAATCAGATGCGACTCGCCGGCGCGCCCTATACCGCTGGTAGTCATAAAGTGCTTTATGCCAGTGTCCTTGCCACGTGGGCTGACGTATCACTGTATGGAGCGAACGCCGCATATCCTGGCAATTCCACCGGTGGATTTGTGGAGTTTGCAGCGGATGGTTCCTCAACCGGCGTGGCGATGGCTCAAGTATGCACAATCACCAACGCTGCCAACACGACCACCAACGACGGACTATTCTATCTGGCCTTGTATAACGGCACGAATAGTCCTAGCATCAACACCTCATACTCGGAGACGATACCCAACTACAATACGAGCGGAGTGATCCCCAACTCAACGCCTGACAATATCGTTGTAAGCTATGATGTTGATTCTGGCGTCAGCACACTTTGGATTAACCAAAGTAGCTCCACTGGCACGAGAGTTACACTTCAAGACGTGGCTGTGACCAATCTTGCAAATGTCAATTATCTGGTCTTGCGACAGAATGCTGGCATGGGCAACATTCTCATTCAGAGCGCAGCGGTGAAAGTTGTCAACAAACCGTTCCCAACCATTACTGGTATCATCAAGTCTGGAAACACGGTCACCATCAGCTATACCGACACAGCCGGAGCCGGGCAGTCGGCCAATCAGCAAGTTTGGAGTTCCGCCTTGGTTAACGGAACCTACTCGCAAGTCGCTTCGGGTGTGACCATCACGGATCTTGGCGGTGGCAATTACTCCGCCGCAATCACTGGCCAAACCGGTCAGACCGAGTTCTATCAGATCAAAGAAACCGGCACTGCCCCGAGCGTGAGTTTTCCGTTCTGAACTAGTTTTGGGTTGGGTGAATTATCCGGGTGGTCATGTCCTTGGCCACCCGGATATTTTGTAAAAAAATCCGCCGGTCACTTTGAAACAATGCTATGGTGAACAATATGTTTGCTTGGTTTGCGCGGTTGATCATCGCCATGACCGTGCTGCCGGCAATGGCGTCGACTTATTATGTCGATTCCGTGGCCGGCAATGACGCCAACAGCGGCACGTCATCCAACGCGGCATGGTCTAGTCTGGCCAAGATTAACGGGACGACCTTCGCCCCGGGAGATTTTCTCTTGCTGAAGAATGGCAGCAGTTGGACAGGCACGTTAAGCCCGTTGGGATCGGGCACGAGTGGCAATCCCATCAAATTGAGTTCCTACGGAACGAATTCCTCCCGGCCACTCATCAACGGCAATGGCGCGACTGATGCAGTGCTACTTAATAATCAGCAGTATTGGGAAATCAGCAATCTGGAAGTGATTAATCCCGGTTCCGGCACCTCCACCGAGCGTCGCGGCATTCATCTGGCGGCGGCCAACTTTGGCGTGGTAAACCACCTTTATGTCAGCAATTGCTTTGTTCATAATATTTGCGGCCGCGTGGACACCTCCAATGGCGACTTGGTAGCCAAGCGCACCGGCGGCATTGTGGTCGAGGTCACCAGCGAGTCCGGCACCGCAACTCGTTTCAACGATATTACCATTCAGAACTGCACAATCCTATCAGTGACGAATCAAGGTATTGTCGCCTGTGCCAACCGGAGTTCCACGAGCGATTACCCCGGCACGTCCGCCTGGAATACTCATTACTGTTCCAATTTGCATATCCGCAATAATGTCATCAGCGACATTTGCAAAAACGCCATGAGTATCCGCTACGCGGACGCATCATGCGTAGTCGAGCACAATTTGATGCATGACACTGCTAACACTACAGACGGCAATCAAATCTGCAGCTATAGTTCGCGCGGTGCAGTCTTCCAGTATAACGAGGGTTATCACAACAACGGTGACGGCCTGCATGATGGAAGCCTCTATGATGCAGATTTACGGAGTCCCCAGACTGTCTGGCAATTCAGTTACAGCCACGACAACAGTTGGGGATTATTTGTCCAATACGCCTCGGCGGACACCGCCGGCAATGCGGTTGGTAACGATACGCACATTGTCGTCCGTTACAACATTAGCCAGAATGACCAAGGCGACATCTTCGGACTGAGCGGAGACGGGGGCACCACCGCCAGTGATTACATTTACAACAACACCATTTATACACCGTCCAATCTTTCGCCGGTCTTTTTTGACGACCGGGCCACAGGTCATAGTTATTATGTTTATAATAATGTGTTCTATAATTTGAGCAGCACTGCCAGTTGGAACTTTACCAGCGGCAATACGCGAACATTTAATTACAACTTGTTTTATGGTCAGCATGTTTCTGGTGAACCATCCGACGCCAATAAGTTAACCAGCAATCCGCTGCTGGTTGCCCCCGGCACCGGCGGCGGCGTGGGCGGCACCACCAACATGAGCACCTTGGGCGGCTACCTGCTCCAGGCCGGGTCGCCATGCATTGATTCTGGTTTGTTGGTTACCACGGCCATGACTGGCAATACCAATGCTGGCGGCTTGGATTTCTTCGGCAATCTGGTGCCCAACGTCGGTCAGCCAGACCGCGGCGCGGCTGAATGGGTCACTCCGGTTAGCAGCAATTCGCCACCGACCTATGCCCTGCAATCTGGTTCCAGCACCCGCCTTCCGAATAGCATTGCGCTGGTGGGGACCGTGAATCCCGGCGGGGCCATTGCCCAGTGTTATTATGCTTTCGGCACATCCACTGGCTACGGCAACTTTTCCGGCACCAATGTGATTCAGGCTGGGACCAATTCGGTTGCGGTGACCAATCTGATCAGCGGTTTGCTGCCAGCTACGACCTATCATTTTCAGGCGCTGGTGACCAATAGTGTGGGTGGCACCAATACCAGTGATTTTACGGTCAGCACGACGTCGATCACAACGCCGATGATTAATTCCTCGCTGATAAACTCCAACGGAAATTTTCAATGCACGTTCACCAATACGCCGGGAGCCAGTTTTGAAATGTTGGGGACAACCAACCCGGCCCTGCCCCGAACCAGTTGGCAGGTGCTCGGCCCGGTGACTGAAATCCTGGCCGGACAATATCAATTTATTGACGCTCAAGCGCCGACCAACGAGCCGTTGGAGTTTTACATGATCCGTTCGCCCTGACGGTTATTCGCGCCGGATTATATCCCAAACCTCCGGGTTGGTTTTCACCTTGGCGGCGCGGGCCAGTTCATCGAGCAAAGCCTGATATTTCTGATCAAGCCGTTTCTTTTGCACCAAGTCAGCCACGGCTTCAAAAGGTCGGACGGTGGAAGCATGGCGGGAAACACAGCGCACCAGTTGAATCACTCCCGGTTTGGATTCCAGCCGCAAACAATATCCCGGCCGGAGTTGGCTCAAGGCGGCCAAATTATTTTCATCGGCAGACAGCACGTCTAGATGTTCGCTGGACAGATTTTCGCTGCGCTCAATTTTCACGCTGACTCCAGCTTGTCGGCCCGACTCGCGACAAATCTGATCCGTATTCGCCTCGCGTTTCATTCGCCAAAAAATGCGGTCCGCCATTTGGACCAGCGCATTAGTGAATGCCAAACCATTTGCATTTTGGATCGTGACGATTTCCCAGTCGGAGGATTCCGTGGTCCGGTAGATTGACTGATTCATTTTATAAAATATCCGCAATTCATTTTCTGTCATCGCCAAACGGCCGGTGGCGAGCTGCTTCTGGGCCTGCAACTCGAGCTTGGCCATCCAGTCGCCATAAAATTGCAACGGCGTAAACCGCACGGGTCCATAAATAATTCGGCCGGCGTTCACGGCTTGTTCGCGCTCACGGTTCACTGATTCCACCTGCGCCAGAAATTCCGCGAAGGTTGTGGCCTTCATCAGCCCCAGTTCCTGGAACAGTTGCTGCCGGACTTTTTCGCGGGTGACGCGGGCGACGGTTTTTGAAAGGAGCTGCTCGCGCGGCGTGATTCCGTCCCGATCCGGCTGCATGAAAAAACTGAACTCATCGCGCGTCACCGGGGTTTGGTTGACGGTCAGCACCACCGGGTCGGCGCAGGGAGCCGTCAACGGGGCCAGACAAAAGCTGGCGACAACCAAGGCCCACCGAAGCCGAGCCGAAATGAATGAAGAATAAAATGCCATGCGGAAAACCAAGTTGCGGATTCAAATATTCAACGGCGAGCCTTTCTCGCAAGTATATTTTGCATTTCTTTGTGTCTAAAACAACCAGAACGAATGTTCTGTTAGCATATTTTTTACATGTGTCATAATGAACTGACGCATGAATTTGAAAACTGGATTCAATCTCGCTTTGGCGGTCATCCTGCTCGGTATTTCCGATGCCGTGCCGGCTTCGACGGCACCGCGGATGGTGCCGGTGGCGACCAAGCCCGGTGCGGAGTGGAAAACATTTTCTACGCGCACGCTGGACGATTTGCCGGCGGTCGCGGCGGCTCCGGCAGATGCCGACTTGAGCCAATATGGCGGGCTGCTGGCACGCAAAGAAAAGGCCACCGGATTTTTTCACACCGCCAAAGTCGGCGACCGCTGGTGGCTAGTGGATCCCGATGGTTGTTTGTGCCTCAACGTCGGCGTGGCCGGGGTGAAGATGATTCCCACGCCCGGGGCGCGCGCGGCGCTGGCGGCGAAGTTTGGCAGCGAATCAAATTGGGCGGCGGGCACAACGACCTTGCTCAGACGAAACGGTTTCAACGCTGTCGGCGCGTGGTCCGACACGACTCCGCTACGGGCGGTGGCCAAGCCGCTGGTCTATACCACCATTTGGAATTTCATGAGCAGCTATGGAAAAAAACGCGGCGGCACCTACCAGCAACCCGGCCACACGGGATACCCGAACGACTGCATTTTTGTTTTCGATCCGGCTTTTGAAATTTTTTGCGACGATTACGCCAAGCAGCTTGCCGCCGACAAAGACGATCCGTGGTTGCTCGGCCATTTCTCCGACAACGAACTGCCGTTCAAGCCCGGCCTGCTCACCAATTACCTCGCGTTGCCAGCGGGCGATCCGGGCCACAAGGCAGCGTGGGATTTTTTGCAATCGCGGCATGGTGCCAAGGCGGCTACCGCAGACATCACCGAACGGGACAAGAGCGAATTTCTCACGCTCGTGGCGCAGCGCTATTTCCGGATCGTTTCCAGTGCCATCAAAAAATACGATCCCAACCATCTCTATCTCGGACCGCGCCTGCATGGCATGGAACTGTTGCGTTGCCCGGAATTTTTCAAGGCAATCGGGCCGTTTTTGGATGTCGTCTCCGTGAACTATTATCGCGTCTGGACGCCCGACAGCCAGGTCGCGATGTGGTCGCACCAAGCGCAGAAACCGGTGCTCATCACCGAGTGGTATGCCAAAGGCATTGATTCCGGCATGCCCAACAACGGCGGCGCCGGCTGGCTGGTCAAGACCCAGCGCGAACGCGGGCAGTTTTATCAGAATTTCACCCTCGGCCTGCTCGAATCCAAAGTCTGCGTCGGCTGGCATTGGTTCAGATATTCGGACAACGACTTGGACGACAAAACTGTTGATCCTTCCAACCGCGATTCGAACAAGGGCATCGTCAACAACCGTTACGAGCCTTACGCGCCGCTGCTCGCCGAAATGAAATCGCTGAACGAACACGTCTATTCGCTGGTGGATTATTTCGACGGCACGTTCACCAATCGCACCGACAAACGTTCCCTCGGCGAAAAAGGAGATTGAGCCATGCGAAACTTCCGGGTCATATTTTTCCTCGCCGGCATGGCTGGCTGGCTGGCGGCCGCCGGCTGCGCCGCGACACCGCCAAACTCGCTGGCCAAACACGATGCGTCCAAATGGCTGGCGGACATCAAGGCGTTTGAAGCTTCGGATGCAACCAACCCGCCACCGCGCGGCTGCATCGTTTTCACCGGCAGTTCCTATATCCGGAAATGGACCACGCTTGCCGCTGACTTCCCCGGTCTGCCGGTCGTCAATCGTGGTTTCGGCGGTTGTCATCTGGCCGATGTTTGCGCCTACGCTGATCGCATCGTCATCAAGTATGCTCCGCGCGAGGTGGTGATTTATGCCGGCGGCAACGACATCAACTCTGGCATGCCGCCCAAACTCGTCTTCGGCGATTTCGTCGCGCTGATGACAAAACTTCGCCAGGCGTTGCCGCAAACAAAACTGGTTTTCATTTCCTGTCCACCGAGTCCGAAACGCTGGGCCGAGACGGATAAAATTAAAACGGTCAACTCGCTCATCGCCGATTATTGCACCCACCACGACATCCAATTCATCAATACGTTTCCGCTGATGCTCGGCGCGGACGGTTTGCCCCGACCGGACATTTACGTTGACGACCGACTGCACATGAACGCCACCGGCTACGCGATCTGGCGGCAGGCAGTGGCACCTTGCTTGCAATAAGGGCGGCACTAACGGGAATAAAATGATTAAAGATCACCTGAATGTCGCAGCGAAGATCGAGACCCTGCCCCGACGGCATGATTTTTTCATCGGCATTGACAGTGACGGCTGCGTGTTTGATGCCATGGAGATCAAACACCGGCAATGTTTCGGCCCAGCCTTCATTCACCACTTTGGTTTGCAGTCGGCCAGCCGGTGCGCCGAGGAAGTCTGGGAGTTTGTAAATCTCTACTCGCGCGATCGCGGCTGCAATCGCTTCTTTGCTGTTCAAAAAGCGCTCCGGCTGATTGGCGAGCGTAGCGAAATTGCGGCGCGCGGTCTAACGGTGGTCGGCATTCCGGCATTGGATGCGTGGCTCAAGGGAGCTGGCCCGTTGAGCAACCCGGCGCTCGAAGCTAAAGTCAAAGCCACCAACAATGCGGGATTGGCGCGAGTGCTCGCCTGGAGCAAGGATGTGAACCAGCGGGTCGTGGCGCTGGGGAACGGCATGCCGCCATTTCCGATGGTGCGGGAATCGCTGGAGAAAATCCGCACCCAAGCGGACGTGATGGTGGTGAGCCAGGCGTCGGCCGAAGCCTTGGCGCGGGAATGGCAGGAACACCAGCTTGACCGGCTGGTGAATTTTATCGCCGGCCAGGAAGTCGGGACGAAGACTGCGCAAATCCAGCGCGCGACCAGCGACCGGTATGCGCCTGAAAAAATTCTCATGATTGGCGATGCACCGGGGGATTGGCAGGCTGCGCGGGACAACCACGCTTTATTTTTTCCTATTGTGCCCGGCAAGGAAGCGGCGTCATGGCAGCGTTTTTTTGAGACCGGCAGCGAACGATTTTTTAGCGGCACGTTTGCCGGCGAATACCAGCAGGCGTTGCTTGAGGAATTCGGCGCCGCGCTGCCGGAGACTGCGCCGTGGCAAAAGTGAATTGACCCAAATTAAAATGACCCCGCCGCCCAACAACGAAAAATTGCTGACGTTCAGAACCAAGTTCTGTTACGGCGTGGGCAACATTTCGATCATGATGGGCAAGCTCGCGCCGCGGGAATTGGCCATGCCCATTTACAACGTGCTGCTGGGCGTCAGTCCGACGGCGATGGGTCTGGTGCTGGCGCTGGGCCGGTTTATTGATGCCTTCACTGATCCGTTGACTGGCAATGTGTCCGACCGGACAAAATCCCCTTGGGGTCGGCGGCGGCCGTTCATTTTTCTGGGCGTGATTTTTGTCGGATTATTTTTTACCACGCTGTGGTGGTTTCCCCGGGGTCTGTCACCACATGCCTATCTGCTTTATTTCATTTTCATCGCGTTTCTTTATTACATTTCGTTGAGCGCTTTTTCCGTGCCGTGGTATGCGCTGGGTTATGAACTGGCCCCGGATTACGACAACCGGACGAAGCTGATGGCCTTCGCCGGTTTTCTCGGCCCCATCGGCCAAATGCTGGTCTGCTGGTTGTATCGGCTGACCCAGATGGATTGCTTCAAAAATGACAACCTCTATCGGTTGACGCATTTAGTCATGTTTCAAGGCGACGCCACGACGACCGGACTCCGGGTGGTGACGGTTTTCGCCGGCATCATGATCGCGCTGTTTGGCATTGTGACGGCGGTGTTCGTGCGGGAACGCAACGCCAACGCGGGACCGACTTCCGCCAAACCCCGGCCCACCTTTTTCGCCGGCGCGAAGGCGGCGTTCCAAAGCCAGGCCTTCGTCCGGCTGACGGTCGCATTCATGCTGATTCAATTGGGCATCCAGATGGTCGGGGTGCTCGGGTTTTATAACTTCGTTTATTATTTGAACGATGGCGACAAGAAGGCCGGTAGTTTTCTCTATGCCTGTCACAACACGGTTTGGCTGGTCAGCAACATGATTTTCACTCCGATCATCGCGCGGCTCACCGCGCGATTCGGCAAGAAGGAGATGTTCCTCACAGCGATCGTCTGGGGCATCATGCGCATGGGCCTGATGTGGTTTTTGATGAACCCGGCGCATCCGTGGGGCATGCTCATCAACGGCGCGATGATGGGCGTGGATAACGCCGCCATCTTCATGTTGTGCCATGCGATGATCGCCGACATCTGCGACGTAGACGAACGCGACAGCGGCCACCGGCGCGAAGGTCTTTACGGTTCGCTTTACAGTTGGGCGTTCAAGGTCGGCATCGCGATGGCTTCTTTGCTTTCGGGCTACATTCTGGATTTCATCCATTTTGACCGCACGCTCGGCGGCGCGCAAACTTCGCGCACGCTCTTTTTGATGAAGTTGTCTTACTGCGCCGTGCCGGCCATGTTCTCGGTGCTGGCGCTGGCGGTTTTCATCCGTTACCCGATCAGCCGCCGTTACGCTCATGAAGTGCGTGCCGAATTGGATGCGCGAAAACTGGCCGCGAGCAAACCACAAAATTAATTTACCAAATCAACGTATGACTGAAGCAGCAAACAAATGGATCGATGGCCTTATGGGCCGGTTGAACCTCGAACAAAAAGTCGGCCAGCTCATGGTCTTCGGCTTTGCCGGGCCGGTGATCAATCCGCATGTGGTTGACCTGATCACCAAGTATCATGTCGGCGGCCTGCGCATCGCGCAGAAATTCCACGGCGGTTCGTCGGAATGGCGCGTGACGCTCGCGGGCAAACCGCCGATTCATCCCGCCGACCAGCCGGATCAAAATACTTTCTACCGCCCCGAAGACCTTTACACCAAGCGCATCAATTGCACGCCGGAGGAATACGCGGATGTGCTGAACCGGCTGCGCGACCTCGCGCTGGAACGCAAGGACAGCGTCGGTTTGCATTTCACCTTTGACCAGGAAGGCGAAGGCGCGGATTTTCTTTTCCGCCAACGGCTGTTTCCGTTTCCGATGGGGATTGTTGCTTCAGGCGATCCGGAACTGGCTTACAAAGTCGCATTAGCTTCCGGCCGGCAGGCGCGGGCGCTGGGCGCAAACATGATTCACTCGCCAGTGCTCGACGTGAACACGAATCCGCTCAATCCCGAGATCGGCCCGCGCGCCTACAGCGACGACCCGGCCGTGGTGGCGCAATACGCCCTTCAATCTTTGCGCGGCTACAGCGAGGCCGGCATCATCACCACGGGGAAACATTTTCCGGGTCGCGGCGCTTCGGATCAGGATGCCCACTTTGGTTTGCCGGTGATCAAGTTGGATCGCGAGACGTTCATGCGCCAGCACATCGCGCCGTTCAAGACGCTGATTGATGCCGGCCTGCCGACCATCATGGCGGCGTTCACGGCGTATCCGTGTTTTGGCTCCGAAGAAATTCCCGCTGCGACTGACCGGGGCATCATCACCGATTTATTGCGCGGGGAACTCGGCTTCAAGGGCGTTGTCACCACTGACAACATCCAGATGAACGGCCTGCTCCAAAAATACGACATGGGCGAAGCGGTCATCCGCTGTCTGCTCGCCGGCTGCGACTTGATTCTCTGCCGCGCCGAATCGCCGGTCACGAAACATCTCATCGCCAAAGTCATCGAGGCCGTGAAAACGAAACGTTACTCCGAGAAACAACTCGACGAATCCGTGCGCCGGATTTTGACAATGCGCTGGAACATGGGCCTTGCGCAAAACGGCGGCAAGGTGGACGCCGCGAAAGCCGGCCAGCCGTTCAACGAGCCGTTCGTCGCCGCAGTCGCAAAAGAAGCCGCAGAAAAATCCGTTGTGCTGCTCCGCGACGAGCAGCGCGCGTTGCCGCTCAAACGCGATACGAAAGTGGTGTTGGTGGAGCAGATTCACCATTTCCATTCTTTCATTAATGATTTGTATTCGCATCCCGGCATGCTCTGGGAAGAATTGCGAAAGCGCTCGGACAACGTGTCGCTGGTGCTGATCAACGAAAAATTCTCCGAACAGGACAAAGCCGCCGTGCACGAGCGGCTCAAGCAACTGGATTACGACGTCATCGTCTCGACGAGCTATTACAATTATCGCAGTCACGCCACGATGACCGGCTTGCTGGCGGAAATGCAGCAATACCAAAAGCCCATCGTCATCGTGTCCAACACGCCCTACGAAAAATTCGGCGTGCCGGCCGGATTCCCGACCGGCCTTGTCTGCTTCGCGCCCAACGGCCGCGAAAACCTGAGCGCCGTCGCCGACATTTTGTATGGCAAAAAATCTGCCACCGCCAAACTAAATGTCCGCCTCGGATGAAAAATCCAATGACGATTAATAACTGAAACCACGAACCATCTGCCAGCAATCTGCAGGTGGAGCTAAATAGATTTATTCCATGAAAAAAATCCTGACAACAATCTGGTTGCTCGCCGGTGTTTTTGCGCGATCCATTTCGCCGGCAGCCGAGGCGCAGGCAAGCATTGCGCCAGCCGAGAGCGCGGCCACCGAAGCGGCAGAAGAATCATCGGAGACCAAAATCAAACCGCTGGCCGCCACCATTTATCCGACCAACGTCCACGTGGAAACCAATATTGCCTATCTCGGAACCAACCGTCTGGAACTGGCGGATCTTTATTCACCGCTACAGTTGCCGAAAGGCCGGCTGCCCGCCATCATCATCATTCACGGCGGCGGATTTAACGATGGCGACAAGGCGCGGCCGCGCGAGATCAACATTGCCACCAATTTGGTTTGTGATGGTTACGTTTGCCTGAGCATCAATTACCGCCTGCGTAAACACGCGGGCGAAGTGACCTGGCCGCAGTCCGTGTATGACGCAAAAACCGCCGTGCGCTGGCTGCGCAAAAATGCGGACCGGCTGCACATTGATCCCGACCACATCGGCGTGATCGGCGGCTCCGCCGGTGGCAATCTGGCCGCGATGCTCGCGCTCACGCAGCCGAAGGACGGTTTCGATTTGCCGGAACCTTACGGTGAAATTTCCTCGGCGGTGAATTGCGCGGTGGATCTCTACGGCGCGGTGAACTTGATGGAATATCATGACATGAAGATGTTCAACCAGACGCGCGCCCAGGCGCCCGAGCTTTATGTGAAAGCGTCGCCGGTCACTTACGCGCACAAAAACGCCGCGCCCCTGCTCATCGTGCACGGCACGGCGGACACGACGGTGCCCATGTCGCAAAGCGAATCACTGGCCGACGCTTTGGCCAAAGTGAAAGCTGAACACGAACTGGTCATCATCCCGGACGCACCGCACACGTTCAACTTGCAGCCCAAGCAGCGCGATCTGCGCCCGCTGGTCTTTCAGTTCTTCGACCAGTATCTCAAAGGCAAGCCGGCAATTCAAAGTGCAGCGGCGAACAGCAAGCCAACCTCCAAAACCTGACTTATGAAAATATTTTTTTTCTGCACCGCCTTTATTTACAGTTTCGCCATCACGGGCATGGCCCAAGAAGCCAAACCCAAAGCGCCGCCGGAATTCCCGGCGGACATCCGCGTCGAGCACAACGTGTCGTTCCTGCCGGAAGGGCGCAAACAGAAGGCCGATTTGTATTTTCCCCTCGCGATGCCCAAGGACAAAAAACTGCCAGCCGTGGTGATGATCCATGGCGGCGGTTGGGCCACCGGCCACAAGGACGAGAAACGCGAGATCAACATCGGCGGCACTCTGGTCCGGAACGGTTATGTGGCCATGAGTATTGACTACATTCTTTCCGATAAAAAACAGGCGGTGTGGCCGACCAATTTGTGGGATTGCAAAACCGCCGTGCGCTGGCTGCGCAAGAATGCGGACCGGCTGGGCATTGATCCCGACCGCATCGGCGTGCTGGGCGGTTCTGCCGGCGGCCATCTCGCCGCCATGGTCGCCCTGACAAAGCCGGAGGATGGGTTGAATCCGCCGCAGCCCTATGCCGAATATTCGTGCGACGTAAAATGCTGCGTGGACATGTATGGCATCACCGATATTCCGACTTATCACGACGCGACGATGCTGGGCAAAACCTTTACCGAAGCGCCGGAGCTTTACCGAGCGGCTTCGCCGGTGAGTTATGTGCGCAGCAATTCGCCGCCAATCTTAATCCTGCATGGCACGGCTGACACCACGGTGAATGTGAAGCAATCTGAATATTTCGACAGGGTATTGACGTCGGCTCATGTGGAGCACCAATTGGTTATCGTTCCCGGCGCCGTCCATAGCTTTGATTTACAACCGCCGCAGCAAGATCTGCGGCCAATCGTCTTGAAGTTTCTCGACGCTCACCTCAAATAAGGTTTCGACATAGCATTGTTGTATCTCAAAAAACCGAAATCAACGGCGAGCCTGGAAACAACAACCAGGTCAAAAGCCGAGCGTAGGATCTTAATAAGTCGAGTCACTTCAGGTGGCACCCATTGCCTTCTTCCAATTCATCATGGCCAAAGTCAATTCCGATGAGGAATTTGCGTAGGCTCCACCAAAGTTCACACTCTTTTCTGCGGCAGCCTTTTGTCCGGAAACTGCCTGGCGCAAAACCTTGGCCGCTTCTTTGTGAAAATTGGCATGAAGCGCTTTGACCCGCTTGAAATGTTCCGAGTTTTGATCGGCGGGTGAAAGGCTATAAAGCCACTTGCCAAAATCACATAAGTTGTCGAGTTCGACCTAAGCCAGATTGGAATCAGAACGACCCTCTGTGATGGCCGCGACAATCCATTGTTTCCATAAACCATGAGCACCGACGGCTTTGGCGATTTCTTGAGTATAGTTCATAAAAGGATGTTTGGCTGCCGTCTTTTCATCGGCTAATCGCCGGCCAACTTGACTGCGGAATGGCAAAAAGTTTCAGCCCATTTGCCCCCCAACCAACGCCGTCGGCATTGCAACCTGACGCGCCCCCAACGGCTGACAAGGGGTTTACCACAGCACCCTGAATCCGAATGCGGCTTGCGACCGCAGTCCGTCCCATGCATGTCATTTGATTGCGGATTAAAGCCCCCTGCTCCGCTACCAAATCGGGGCATCACCCTATTCTCCTTTAGCTTGCTGCCAGATAACCGATGGATTTAACTGGATACATGCGTCTAGGAAAAGCTAACCGACTGGCCTTCAAGGTGGCGTTGATTTACGTCAGCGTGACTGTCTCGTGGAATATTTTCTCTGATCGGGTGCTTCAGACTTACCTCAGCAAAGCCAACGCATTTTATTTTACCGACATCCTCAAGGATTGCGGTTTGGCGGTCATCACCGGCGGATTGATTTACTGGTTATTGAAGCGGTCGTTGCGGCGCTGGGAACTGGGATTGGAAAAAAGTGCGCAAGCCGAGGCGGTGCTGGCCCAATCCAACTCGCTGCTGAATGCCGCCCTGGAATCCACGGCCGATGGCATTCTCGTGGTGGATGCCCTCGGCAAGGTGACGAGTTGTAACCAGAAATTTCTCCAGCTATGGCAAATCCCCGCCGCGCTCGCGGCCGGCAGGGATGATCAACGGCTGCTTCAATATGTCATCGGCCAACTGGCGGAGCCGGATTTGTTTCAGGCCAAGGTCCAGGAGTTGTATCACCATCCTCAGGCTGAATCCTGGGATGAACTAAAATTCCGCGACGGGCGCATCTTCGAACGTTATTCCAAGGCGCAACGGATCGGGGACAGCGTCGTGGGCCGGGTGTGGTCGTTTCGCGATATCACCAAGCGCAAACAGGCGGAGGCGAAATTGCTGGAAAGCGAAGACCGCTTCCGGTCCATGATTGAAAATTCCAGTCTGGGGATTTATGTGAACCTGGACATGAAATTCGCCTACGTCAATTCGGCGGCCTTGCGATTGCTGGGTGCGGAACGGCCAGACCAGTTGCTGGGTCAGCCGTTTCTGACGCGGGTGCATCCGGATTATCACGAATGCATCCGGGAGCGCGTCGCGAAAGTTTTTCTCCAGCAGCAAAACGCCGCGCCGGCGTTGGAAGAAATATATCTCCGTTTGGATGGCACCAGCGTGCCGGTGGAGGTTACGGCCACGCCCATCCGTTACCAGGGCCAGCCGGGGAGTTTGGTGTTTTTGCAGGACATCACCGAGCGCAAACTGGCGGAGGCCCAAACGCGCGCCCTGGCCCGGCTGAGTTCGCAGTTGAGCGTTGCAACGGATAATCAGGTGGCAGCCGAGGCCGTCACCGACACGGCTTTAGAACTGTTCGCCTGGGACGCCTGTTTCCTCTTCCGCTACGATGCCACCAGCGACACTTTCAGGGAATTGGTTAACAAAGACACGCTAAACGGTGAACGCGTGACCGTGCCGCTCGCGCCGGACAGTATACACCCCAGCCCAATGTTGCGGCGCGTGATTGAGCAGGGCGGCCAGTTGGTGCTCCGGAAGGCGGACACGGATGACGCCGGGACAATCCGCCGCTTCGGGGACACCAGCCGGATATCGCTGTCGCTGATGTATGTGCCGCTGAAGCTTCACGGAAAAGTGGTCGGCTTCCTGTCGGTTCAGAGCTACCGGCGGAATGCCTACACCCAACAAGATCTGGCCACGTTGCAATCATTGGCGGATCATTGCGCCGGGGCCATTGCGCGGATTGATGCGGAGACGGCGCTGCGGGCCAGCGAGGCGCGCTATGCGCTGACGGAACGCGCCGTGGCCGACGGCATGTGGGATTGGAATATTCTCACCGATGAAGATGTTTTTTCGCCACGGTGGAAAGCAATCCTCGGCTACCGGGACGATGAGTTAACCAACCACAAATCCACCTTTTTAAATCTCATCCACCCCGACGACCGGGCGAAGGTGAACGAAGCAACCCGAGGACATCTGGAAGCGGGCAAACCTTACGCGCTCGAAATCCGGTTGCGGCACAAGGACGGCAGCTATCGCTGGTTATTCTCGCGGGGCGAGGCCATGCGCGACGCGGAAGGTCGGCCCGTTCGCATGTTTGGTGCCACCACGGACATCACCGAGCGCAAGCAGGCGGAGACCGCTTTAAAGACGATGGCCTTGCGCCACCAGAAATTGCTGCAAACCGGCACTGATGGCATTCACGTGCTGGACTTGCGAGGCAATGTAGTGGAAGCCAATTCGGCCTTCGCCACCATGCTGGGTTATTCGTTGGAAGAAGTCATGCAGCTCAACGTGGCGGATTGGGACGTGCGCTGGTCGCGGGAGCAACTAATGGTGAAAATTGCCGAGCTGATAGCGCGCCCTGAAGTGTTCGAGACCCGGCACCGCTGCAAGGATGGCACTTTCATCACGGTCGAAATCAGCGCGAGCGCCGTGGTGCTGGAGGGTTGCCATTTTCTCTACAACTCGGCGCGCGACATCACGGCGCGCAAAGCGGCGGAAGCCGCACTGCAATTGAGCGAATTTTCCGTCAACCACGCGTCGCTCGCCACGCTCTGGATTGCCCGCGATGCCCGGATTGTCCGCGCCAACGCCGCCGCCTGCGCCCAACTCGGCTATACCGAAGCGGAACTGCTCCAGCTCGCCATAACCAATCTGGATCCCGATTTTCCAGCAGCGCGCTGGCTGGAGCATTGGCAGGATTTGCGCACGCGTAAACGCATGTGTTTTGAAACCCGGCATCGTCGGAAAGATGGTCACCTCATCCCGGTCGAGGTAGATCTCAACTGGTTTGAATTCGGCGGGCAGGAATATAATTTTGCCTTCATGCGCGACATCACCGAGCGCAAGCAAGCCGAGGCCAGGATCCACCGGTTGAACCGCACCCACGCGGTGTTGAGTGAAATCAACCAGACCATCGTGCGCGAACACGAACCGCAGGCCCTGTTCACGGCGGCATGCGCCATCGGGGTGGAAACCGGAAAATTCCGGATGGCTTGGATCGGAATAATAAACCGCACGACACAGCAATTGGAACCGGTCGCCTCCGCCGGCGTGGTGGAGGGTTATCTTCAGTTGACGCAGATTGATTTGCAGGACACAACCCGGAAAAGCGGACCGGCAGGCCGCTGCTGTTCGACCGGCGAACATTCGGTTTGCAACCTTATTGAACTGGACGCGAGTTACCTTCCCTGGCGCGAAGAAGCACTGAAGCGCGGTTATCAGTCGTCCGCCGGCTTTCCTTTAAAAATGAACGGCGAGGTCATCGGCGTTTTTAGTTTTTATGCGGGCGAACCTGAATTTTTTGATTCCGACGAACTGCGGCTGCTCGACGACCTGGCGGCAGACATCAGCTTTGCGCTGGAGGTGCATGACAGCCAAGCCCGCTACCAAGTCATTTTTGAAAACGCGCCGGATGCGGTGTTCCTCATTTCTGCGGAAGGTGAAGACCCGGGCAGTATCTTGGCCTGCAATCGCCTCGCGGCACAAATGCATGGTTACCAGCCCGGAGAACTGATCGGAAAAAACATCGCCGTTCTGAACATAGATGAATCGGCAGCGCGAGTGCCGGAACGGCTCCGGCGCATGACTGCAGGCGAACCGTTGACTTTCGAGGTCCAGCATCGGCGGCAAGACGGCTCGATTTTCCCGGTGGAAGTGACAACTACCCAGATCACCGTTGCCGGACAGAAGTGCGTCATCGCTTTTGATCGCGATATTACCGAGCGCAGACTGGCAGAGGAAGCGCATGCGCGGCTGGCAATGTTGGTTGAACAGGCGACGGAGAGCATTGTCATCACCGACGCCAAAGGCAAAATAACCTATGTCAATCCGGCATTTGAAAAGGCCAGCGGCTATACGGCGGCTGAGGCGCTGGGGCATAATCCCCGCCTGCTCAAGAGTGGCCAGCATGACACTGAGTTTTACCGTAAACTCTGGGAAGTGCTGTTGGCGGGCCATGTCTGGTCCGGGCATTTTGTGAACCGGCGCAAGGACGGCAAACTTTATGAGGAAGATGCCACCATTTCACCGATTCGGGACGCCACTGGCAAAGTGATCAATTACATGGCGGTCAAGCGCGACACCACGCGCGAAGCACAACTGGAAAACCAGCTCCGCCAATCCCAAAAAATGGAAGCCATTGGCCAGTTGGCCGGCGGCGTGGCGCACGATTTTAACAACATTCTCGCATCGACGCTCATGCAGGTGGAATTGCTGACCGGCGAACCGACGGCAGTGGAAATTCGTGAGGGATTGGAGCAGATCCGGGCGGATGCCAACCGTGCCGCCAACCTCACCCGGCAGTTGTTGCTGTTCAGCCGGCGGCAGGTGATGCAGCCGCGCGTGCTGGATTTGAATGAACTGATCACCAACCTCGTCAAGATGCTTCAACGCATCATCGGCGAGCATGTGCAGATGCAATTAAACTTGCACCCGGCTGAACTGTTGACCCGGGCGGATGCGGGTATGCTGGATCAGGTGCTGATGAACCTCGTCGTCAATGCCCGCGACGCCATGCCCCACGGCGGCCAGTTGCGCATTGAAACCACGGCCAAAACCGTGGACGCGGACACGGCCCAACTCCATGCGGAAGCGGCTCCCGGCCATTTTGTCTGCTTCAGCGTCAGCGACAATGGCGGCGGCATTCCGCCGGAAATCCTGCCGCGCGTCTTCGAGCCTTTTTTTACCACCAAAGGGGAAGGCAAAGGGACGGGCCTGGGATTGGCCACGGTTTATGGCATCGTCAAACAACATCACGGCTGGGTCCAGTTGGTCAACCGGCCGGCCCAAGGAGTCACGTTCCAAATCTTTTTGCCGGCCAATGCCACGCCGACGGAAGCGGGGAGCAGCGACACTCAGTTCAAGACTCGCCGGGGCACGGAAACCATTTTGTTAGTCGAGGACGAATCTGGCTTGCTCAAGCTGGCGCGCAAAATTCTCGAGCGCCAGGGGTATCGGGTTTGGGCCGCCACCAACGGCCAGGAAGCCCTGAAACTCTGGCAGACGCATCACGCCACCGTCGCGCTGCTGCTCACCGACATGGTGATGCCCGGCGGTATGAACGGACAGGAATTGGCCCGCCAGATGCAGGCGGAAAAGCCGGGCCTGAAAGTGGTGTTCATGAGTGGTTACAGCGCCACCATCGCCGGCCATGAATTTCAGTTGAAGAACGGCGAGACATTTATCCAAAAGCCGTTTGCGGTAGATCAACTCTTGAAAATGGTCCGCACAATTCTCGAAGGCCAATATTCCTGATGCCTTTGCGATCAAGAATATACCGGCCTGATTAGATAGAAGAGCCGTTCAAGCACTTCCAGCACGAACGAATGTGGGAAGTTTTTTTTGCGCGGCATCATGGCGATGCCGGACGACGCGGTTCCAACACCGATTCGCCGGGTGAATATCACCGGTTAAACTCCATACAGCGCGCGGAAAATATTCTTCCCGCCAAAGAGCCAGAGCACCGCCGCCAACGCGATGTAAGGACCGTAAGGCATCCGCGAGGACCATTCGCGTTTGCCGAGGGCGATCAAAACCATTCCGACCGCCGCGCCGATCATTGAACTGGCCATCAGCGAAAACACCGCGCCTTGCCAGCCGATGAACGCGCCGATGGCCGCCATGAATTTTACGTCGCCCAAACCCATCGCCTCGCGCGGCACGACGATTTCCGAACAAACCGCTTCAAGGTGCAGCACGTCTTCGGGATTCAACAGTTCCTCGCCAATCTTGAGGGCCGACGGCGACAATCGCACGGTGACATCTTGGTAGCCGCGATCCACGAGTTCAACGGTGCGCGCCGCCAGCACAATCGTGTCGGTCTTGCGGTAGAAAAATTCTTCGTAGGGAATTTCCTGATCCGGCAGGCAGAGCGCGGTTTCGGAAAAAACCACCGTGGTGTCCGGCGCCAGTTTCATCCGCTGCCGGCCGAACATCAGTTTGCCCAGCCGCAAAATCGCATAGACGATGCCCGCGCCGCCGGCGATGCCGACCAAACTGCGCACCATCCCCTGCCCGTTCGTGGTCGCCTCGTGCAGGCGCGGCAGGAAAAAAGAAATCACCAACCCCAGCACCGCGCCGCCCAAAGTGATTTCGTCAGGAATGATGAAATGCTCGAAGTCGATGAACGTCGCGGTGATCAGGCCGGCGAGAAAAATGGAATAAACCACGGCGAGCCACGCCGACTGCTGCCCAAATGTCAGCCAGCAGATTAAAAACATCAGGCCGGTGAGCAGTTCCACGATGAAGTAGCGGGGCGAGATCGGCGCGGCGCAATTCTTGCAACGGCCGCCCAGCGAGAGCCACGTCAGCAGCGGGATGTTCAGGTAAAACGGAATGGAATATTTGCAATGCGGGCAATGCGACGGCGGCGCGACCACGCTCAGGTCCAGCGGCATCCGGTAAATGCACACGTTCAGAAAACTGCCGACGATGCAGCCAAAGGCAAAAAAGACCAACGACCAGAAATGAAACGGCACGGCTTCCCAGTAAGCTGGATTGAATGTGTTGTGAAACATGAATCGTTAAGTCTAAAGTCCAAGGTCCCATGCCCAAAGTTCCAAAGAGCGCAGCCGGTCAGACTTTGGACCTGGGACTTTGAACCTTGGACTATCTATTTCCATAAATATTTTGTTCCAGCGCGCGACGCATCACGTCACGCGGCGCGGGTTGACCGGTCCAGATTTCCAACGCCTTCGCGCCCTGATGCAGTAACATGCCGAGGCCGTTCGCCGTCCGGCAGCCGGCGGCTTGGGCGGCGGCCAGCAGCGGCGTTTCGGCCGGCCGGTAAACCATGTCATAAACTGCCCGCGCTTGCTTGAATGAAAACTGTTGTTCATCCAGCGGCGGAGCGTCATCCGGTTTTAGCCCCAACGAAGTGGCGTTCAAAATCAAATCCATGTCGGCTTTCGGATAACCGACGCCGACGCGCACGGCTGGAAATTCGCTTTTGATTTCGGCGGCGATGCTTTCAGCTTTGCTTTGCGTCCGGTTGACCAGAAACAGCTCGGCGACGTTTTCCGACGCGAGTTTCAAGGCGGCGGTGCGCCCAGCCCCGCCGACGCCGAGCAACAGCACCTTTGTGCCGCGCAGTTCCAATTTCAAATCGTCGCGCAATGCCGTGACGATCGCGTCGGCATCCGTGTTGTAGCCAACCGAGCGACCCTCTTCAAACTTGATCGTGTTGACCGCGCCCCATTTTTTGGCGGATTCATCGAGCACATCCACCATGTCCACGGCGAGCAACTTGTGCGGCACGGTGAGATTGAGGCCGACGAAGCCCATCGCCTGCGCGCCGGCAATGGCAGTGCGGAGATTTTTCGGATCCACTTCAAACGCGAGGTAGCGCCAGTTCAGACCGAGCGCAACGAACGCGGCATTGTGCATCGCAGGCGACGCGGAATGGCGGATGGGCGCGCCATACACCGCGCACAGTCGCGTGGCGGCGTTGATGGCAGGTGGAACCGGTTGTGACACGCGCAATTTATATGCGGACAACGCGCCAGTTCAAAGCGCAAAGTCGGTCCGCCGGCCATTCAAGCCTGCTTTAACCGCTCCTCCGCCTGCTCGTTGGTCAGATGTTCTTTCGCGCGCAACACCGCCATGCCGACCACCGGCGGATACGCCTGATCCGTCTTCATGCGTGGCTCGACGTATTCGATGATCTCGAACAGCAGCGCGTTGGCCGCGACATAATCCAGCCCGGTGAGTTTGGTGATGTAACGCGTCGCGCGGTCAATCAGCTTCAGATTGCTCGGCACCACCCAGATCATGTAATTTCCCATCACGCGGCCCAGCCGCAGCATGGTGCAGGTGGAAACGGCGTTCATTACCAGCTTCGCCGCCACGCGCGTCACGCCGTCGAGCAGGAAATCCGTTGCCGGCACCGGCACCAGCACTTGCAATTCGGCGGCGGCCATGATGCCGGCGGGCATTTGCGGGCCGAAAAAAATCAGGCCGGTGTGCGCCTTGTTGACCTGCGCAAGGGCAAGCTGTTTGAAAATAAATTCCCGCGACGTTTCCTTTTCCTTCGCCGCCATCACCGCCACGGCGCTGTCCTTCAGCACAAGCGAACGATACTTGATGCCGTTGCTGCCGATTTTGTAGCGGAGCAGTTCGGTTGGCTGGATTTTGGCGACGATTTCCAAAGTCCGCTCCACTTTTTCCTCCTCGACCAGCGCGCGGATCTCCGGCTCGCTCCACTCGACGCAGCGCGGCTTGCGCTTGAGAATATTTTTCCAGGCGTTGTCCGTCCAGTCGTCCGGCAGAAATAAAAACGCCCACGACTCGGTGGCCTTGTCGTCATCAAACTTGCGGAACGGCGGTGTGCAATACGTCGGCGACCGCTCGGTCGTGTCGGTCAAAACATCAATGCCCAGCCGGTCGGCGAAATAACTGTTCTTGTGTCCGCCGCGATAAACCGATTCCTCCAGCACCACCACTTGCGCCAGCGCGGCGAGCAGCGCGGGCGAACGCAGAGTTTTGAACAATGTTTCGAGCTGGCTTTGAAAGCTGTCCGCTGTTTCCACCGCTTTTTTGCCGGTGAGTTCCCGCACCACGATTTCCAAAATGGTCAGCATCACGCAGAGCTGGATCGAAGTCGCCTGCATCCGTGTTGAACCGGTGATGCTCATCGGGCCGGTCGTGAGATTGATCTTTTCGATGCGCGCGTCCTGGATCACCTCGCGGCTGCGCTGGACGTGTTCGCACAAAATGTCGTCCGGATTATTATAGACGAAACAGACCTTTGCGCCCGCCGCCACGCCCGCCCACGCCGTGCCGATGACGAACGACGTTTCGCCGCCTTCGGTGATGGCGAACACCACGTCCTTGGCCGACACGCCCAGATCATTGATCTGCTTTTTGCCGAACGCGGTGAAATCCTCGAAGCCTTCCACGGCTTTGATGAGCGCAAAATCGCCGCCCGCCATCACGCTGAACGTGCGGTTTTCAAAATCTCCGTAGCAGCCGACGTGAGGAGGCTCCGACTTTGTTTTGGAATGAGCCTCGTCACCTCGGCTGCCACCTTGCTGCTGCCAGAAATCGCGCCAGATGGAATCCAGCAAAATACTCAACCGGCCGGTCGAGCCGCAGCCGGTGAAGAAAATCCGGCCGCCATTTTTGACGGCCGCCAGCACGGTGGCCGCGATGGTTTCCGCGCGACCGGACTCGGCGAACTCGCGGAATTTCTTCAGCACGTCCTCGTCCGCCTGGAACAGCAGGTCCAGCGCGGCGGCGGTATCGATCCGCGCCACCTCGCTCAAATTCGCCGTGACCGGATGCGACGATTCGGTGACCAGCGCGCCCAGCTTGAACTGGCCGCTGATCTGCAAAAAATCCACCGACCGCGCAAGTGACGTCGAACTCATGACGGACGATTAAATGAAATTGGGCCGCGCCTGTCACGCCGATAGCTCGCCACCAATAAAAAACCCGCCGGAATCATTCAATATTCCGGCGGGGGGTTGACGTTTTTGGGTGGCTCAAGGATTTCCCGCGCCGGCAACCCGCTGCCGCCGGCGCGCCAGCCAGCCGGCCAAACCCACGCCCAGCAATGCCACGGCCGACTGCTCCGGTGCCACCGTTACGGAAATGGCGTCCAGGCCACCATTGCTAAAATAAAGATCGTTGTAAGGGCCGCCATAATACCAACCAATGTTTTCCGCAAATGAGATGGTGGTGCTTGCTGATGTAGCAAGAAAGTTAAAATCAAAATTCTCCCAATTGTTGTTATACTGAAAGAGAGGACTAGAATTGCCAATAGGCGAAATGAAGGTGTAACTGGAAAAGTTCAAGTAAGTCAACAGGCTCCCGTTCACACTAACACTTGAATGGTTGGTGCCATCATATTGGATGGCCCAGAAGTTCAGATCATAAAACACTCCCGGCGTGGTGGAAATGGTCTGGCTGATGGAGCCACCCTTGAATGAAAACTCTAAAAAATAAGTTCCGTCAGGACAATTGGTGGGGAATAACGAAGATGGCGGCACTGGTGGCATGACAATAACAGCGTCAGAAACCGCGCCCGGCCCAAAAAGTTGAACATTCCAATTGTCCAAGCCGCCAGTTTCAAAACTGCCATTCTGCAAAAGATTGCCTTGAGCCTGAGCCGAAACAGTGGCCCAAAACAAATACGCCGTGAAGAATCCAACCCCGATGGTGTGCCTGGTTTTCATATTTTAAGCCTCCTTCGCCGAGCCAATCCACATTCAATAATGCCCGCTGCTTGATCTTGTCACCGAGTTAAATCCCGTGGGCTTTGAATTACAAGCCCGCGATTGCTGTTTCCCAGACATTATTTGGCGCTGTAACCGCCGGCTTTGCGCCGATTAGCGGAAGTGGCCGGAAGTTTTTGAAGATTTATTTTCCGCCGCCAACGGCGCATTATTGGGTGATGACCATCCACGAATTGAATCACGTTGCCATCCACGTCGCGGACGTGGCGCGGAGCGGCGCGTTTTACCGGGACGTGCTGCGGCTGAAACCGCTGCCGCGGCCGGCGTTTGATTTTCCCGGCGCGTGGTTCCGGCTCGGCACGACGCAGGAACTGCACCTCATCGGCCGCCCGCTCACGTCGGTTCCGCCGGAAAACTCCAACAATCATTTCGCCCTGCGCGTGGACGACCTCGCCGCGTGGGAGGAATATTTGAAAATGATGGGCGCGGAGCATCGCCCGAAGAAACAGCGGCCGGACGGCGCGTGGCAGATTTTCCTGCGCGACCCGGACGGCCATTTCATCGAGCTGTTCACGTTTTAAAAACAAAACGGATTTCGCGCGAAGGCCGCGAAGGGGACGAAGTCAGCACAGACCGTTTTTCCCTTCGCTGACTTCGCGTTCATCGCGAGACATTTTGGACCCGGCCACTTGCCCCGGGCTACCTACGCTTGTCAACCGAACGTCCCGCCGATAACTTGTTGTCCGATGCTTTCCACCCAGCAAATGGCGAGTTTGAACGCGGCGAACTGCGAAGTCGCCTTCGACCAGCGCACGCGCCTGCTGTTTGCCACGGACGCCTCGCCGTATCAAATCGAACCGCAGGCCGTCGCCTTCCCGAAAACCGCCAAGGAAGCGGCGCACATCATCCAAGCGGCGCTGACGTCCGGCGTGCCGGTGATTCCGCGCGGCGGCGGCACCGGGCTTTCCGGCGGCGCGCTCGGCGACGGGCTGATCGTGGATTTCGCGCGGCACAACCGGATGATCTGGGATTTCGACAAGGAGAAGCGCACGGTGCGCGTCGGCGCGGGCGTGGTGCTGGACCAGTTGAACGCGTATCTCAAGCCGGCGGGATTTTGTTTCGGACCGGACGTGGCGACGAGTTCGCGCGCGACGCTGGGCGGAATGATCGCGAATGATTCGTCCGGCGCAAACACGCCGGTGTATGGCACGACCGGCCAGCACGTCAAAGAAATCGAGATTGTCATGTCCGACGGCAAGATTGTCCGCATCGGCGAACATCTGGACACGCTCCAGCGCCAGCATCATTTGGTGGAAGATCTCGTCGCGCTGAATTCGCTGATCATCTCCGAACGCTTTCCCGCCGGGCTGTTGAAACGCTGGCCAGGCTATGGCCTCGCCCGCGCGATGGAAAAACCGAAAAGCCTGCTGCCCATTTTGTGCGGCAGCGAAGGCACGCTCGCCGGTATTTTCTCCGCAGAATTAAACCTCGTGCCGGTGCCGGAGGAACGCGGCGTGGGACTGATTTTCTTCGCGTCCGTGGCCGAGGCGATGCAGGCCACGGCGGTGCTGCTGGATTTGTCGCCGGCGGCGATCGAACACATTGACCGCCCGCTGTTCGACCAGACGCGCGGCCAGCGTGAATTCGCCGATGTGCGCGCACTGCTGGGTCTCGACACGCAGCCCTGCGAAGCGATTTTGCTCGTCGAGTTTTTTGACGGCGCGAAGGACAAGCTCGCGGCGCTGCAAAAACGCAGGCTCGGTTTACGCACACAGATTTTGCAGACACCCGCCGAAGCCGCGTTGGTTTGGGCCATGCGCAAAGCCGGATTGTCGCTGCTCACCAGTTGCAAGGGCGATGCGAAGCCGGCGTGCTTCATCGAAGACGCCGCCGTGCGGCCGCATGATTTGCCGGCCTATGTCGCCGGGCTGGAAAAATTGATGGCTGAAGTGGGCGTGACCGCGTCGTTTTACGGCCACGCCGCCGCAGGTTTGCTGCACGTCCGCCCGGTGCTGGATCTGCACCACGCGGACGATTTGAAAAAATTCCGCCGCATTGCTGATGAAGTCGCGGCGATGATCGCGCAGTTCAAAGGCTCGCTTGCCGCCGAACATGGCGTCGGCATGGCGCGCACGGAATTTCTCAAGCAGCAGGTCGGCGACGAATTATATCGCGTCATGCGCGAGATCAAATACGCGTTCGACCCGAACAACCTTTTCAATCCGGGAAAGATCATCGGCGACGGCCGCTACAAAATTGACAAACACCTGCGCCAGGGCGCGGAACGGAATCTGGTATATCCGTTCGAGCCAAAGCTGGCCTTTGCCGCGCGCGACGAATCGTTCATCGCCAATTTGGAACAGTGCAACGGCTGCGGCGGCTGCACGAAACAGACGCCGACGATGTGCCCGACGTATCTCGCCACCGGCGAGGAAGGCATGTCCACGCGCGGCCGCGCCAACCTGATCCGCGCCGCGCTGGAGCAGCGCGACAAGGCCGACCCGCTGCGGTCGGCGGAATTGGAATATGCCCTGAGCAACTGTCTTTCCTGCCGCGCCTGCACGAACGAATGCCCGTCCAATGTGAATCTGCCGCTGCTCAAGGCGGAACTTCAGCACGCACGGACGAAACGCGACGGACTGACCCTGCGCCAGCGGCTGATCAGCGATGTGGATTTGCTCGGCCGCATCGGCACGACGTTGCCGTGGCTGACGAACCTGATTTTTGATTCCCGCTCGATCCGGCATGTGTTCGGAAAGATATTCGGCATCACCGGCGAACGGCCCACCCCGGCGTTTGCCCGCCAGCGCTTTGACCGCTGGTTTGCCAAGCACCACGGCGCAAATCATCCGAAGCGCGGCAGCGTGATTTTGTGGGACGACACATTTGTCCGCTACCACGAACCGCACATCGGCATCGCCGCCGTGACCGTTTTGGAAGCCGCCGGTTTTGCCGTCAGCCTGCCCGCGCAACGCAAGTGCTGCGGCCGGCCGGCGTTCAGCGTCGGCAACCTCGACGAGGCGGAAAAACTCGGCGCGCACAATCTGGCGATGCTCGTGGCGGAAGGCGGCAACGCGCCGATCATTTTTCTGGAGCCGTCGTGCTACTCGATGTTTGTTGAGGATTATCGCGAATTGAAACTGCCGGACGCCGAAGCCATCGCCGCGCGCTGTTTCCTGTTTGAAGATTTTGTCGGGCAACTGCTCGACCGCGAACCGCGCGCCTTGAAGTTCCACCGGGAAAACGAAAATTTGGTCATCCACGCGCATTGCCACGCCAAATCGCTGTTGAATCCCGCGCTCATGCAGCGCCTCGCCGCGCGCCTGCCAGGCCGTAAAGCCAAGTTGCTCGACACCGGCTGCTGCGGCATGGCTGGCTCGTTCGGCATGTTGGAATCGAAATACGAACTGTCGCTGCAGATCGCCGAGCCGCTGATTGAGCAGCTCAAGCACCAGCCCTTCGGCACCACGGCGATCGTCTCCGGCACGAGCTGCCGGCATCAGGTGGATCACCTCGCCACAATCCGCACCCGGCACATGGCCGAAGTCATCGCCGACGCGCTGGCGTAAATTTTGCGAGACTCCGTCGAGCCTTCACCAACAAAGATTTTCCAACGCAGGTCGCAGTTCGGGAAAATTAAAAATAACTCCCGCCGCCTGAAACCGCTTCGGCGCGCAGCGCTGGCTCACCAGCGCGAGCGAGGCTTCGCTGCCCAAAAATCGCGAACCCATTTTCACCGCAAACTCCGGCGCAGGCGGACTCCACGGCCGGTCCAGCACGCGGCGCAGCTCGCGCATGAACTCCGCATTCGTCACCGGATTCGGCGCGACGGCGTTGAAAGTTCCCACCAGCTTTTCATCGGCCATTACCGCATCAAACATCCGCACCAGATCGGCGAGGTGAATCCAACTGATGAATTGCCGGCCATTGCCCACCGCGCCGCCGAGAAATAATTTGGTCAGCTTGCTCAAGACCGGCAACGCGCCGCCGCCGTGACCGAGCACAAAACCGATTCGCAAAATCACTTTGCGCGTCTGCGGCACAGTGGCGGCAGCACAAGCCGCTTCCCACTGCTGGCAGATGCCGGCGAGCGCGTCATTCCCCGCCGGTGAATTTTCGTCGCACACATTATCTTTGGTGTCGCCGTAAAAACCGGTTGCGCTCGCCTGCACCCAGACACGCGGCGGAATTTTTAATTGGCCGATTGCGGCGGCGAGGGCGTTCACCGAGTTGACCCGCGACGAAATAATTTCCCGCAGATTTTCCGGCGTGTGCCGGCAGTTGATGGATTTTCCCGTCAGATTCACGACCGCCTCCGCGCCGTCCAAAAACTGAATCCAGTCGCCGGCATGTTCGCCGTCCCAGACCACTTCGCGCACACCGTCGTTGCGCCGCCGCGCGCGCCGCGTCAGCACAATGACCTCGCCGCCACGGCCCACCAGCTCATCCGCCAGCGCGCTGCCGATGAAGCCGCTGCCACCGGCGATGACAATGCGTTTCTTGCTCATACCAAAATCAGTTCCAGTCGCGGCACAGTTTGCGATGTCAGCGGATTGATCGTGAATTCGCTTTGCTCCAGCCGCTGCAACCAATCCGCGATCAGCGCCAGCACCGCTACCAAATCCAGGTGCGCTTGGTGGACGGGATATTTTTCCAGATTGGTGCGGGCGAGTTTGAACAAAGCGGCGGACGGCCGCAGCCGGCTTTTTTGGAGATGCACAAACGCGCCGGCGAGCTGGATGAGGCCCTTGTAAAAATTGCCGTTCACGCCGTGCCGGTCCGGCAGCCACAAATCTTCCAGCACATCGTGCGCCTCGTAAAATTCCTGCCGGTTGAACAGCACGAAATAGCCGGCGTAACGCGGATCCACGCCGGCACCGGCGAATTGCGCGGCCAGCTCCGTGATGCGCTCATGTTTTTTGCTCACGCGGAGAAGTTTATCTGCAAGATTGAAAGTCCAAAGGCAAAAGTCGCGTAGCAGCCGACGTGAGTCGGCTCATTTATGCTTCCCGCTGAACGAGAATGAGCGGACTCACGTCCGCTACTACTTATTGCCGAAAGAGTTTCGTTCATCAATGCTTCGGCCGCTTGAAGACGTATTGATAAACAAAATTGGTGCCGGTGTGATCCTTGGGCCGGCAAGTGCAGCCCACCAGTTCCCAGCCTGATTTGCCGTAACCATCCAACACGGATTTGCCGGAGGGACTGGCTGTCGTGCGGGTGCGGTATTCCCAGGCGGTCGCATGGGTCGCGCAGCCGGCCAGCAGCAGCGCGCCGCCAAGCAGGAGGGAAAATTGCGGTGCGGAAATTTTTATAGGCAGATTTATTCGCGGTGAGCTGATGCCACTTTGAACCCGAAGATTTGGCCGCACAAGCACAAAGCTCGAACGCGGCTGTGAAATTGACTTTGGCCGCTGCCTGCGACACTCTGCGCGCATGACAAAGCCAGCCTTGGGACGCGGTCTGGGCGCGTTGATGAGCAGCCAGCCGCCGCTCGCTCAACCGGCGTCCGTCCCAACCGCGCCCGCGCCCGTGGCGGCACCGGACAATCGCGGCCGCGTGCTGCGCGTGCCGTTGAATCGCATCCGCGCCTCGGCGCTGCAACCGCGCAAACAATTTTCCGACGAGTCACTGCGCGAGTTGGCGGATTCCATCCGCGAACAAGGCATCGTGCAGCCGCTGATCGTGCGCGAGCGCGACGGTTTTTTTGAATTGATCGCCGGCGAACGCCGCTGGCGCGCGTCGCAGCTCATCAACCTGCCGGAAATTCCCGTCATCGTCCGCGAGGCCGACGACCGCGCGGTGCTGGAACTGGCGCTCATCGAAAATTTGCAGCGCGAAAATCTGAACGCCATCGAGGAGGCGCTCGGCTACGCGCAGCTTGCGGAACAATTTCAGCTCACGCAGGAAGAAATCGCGGTGAAGGTCGGCAAGAGCCGCGCCGCCGTGGCGAACGCGACGCGTTTGTTAAAATTGCCGACGGCGGTGCAGTTGTTTGTGCGCGACGGGCAGATTTCCGTCGGCCATGCGAAGGTGATTCTCGGTTTGCCGGATGAAAGCATTCAGCGCATCGCCGCCGAGCGCGTGGTCAAGGAAGGTTTGAACGTGCGGCAGACGGAAGGCATGATCGCCAAGTTGCAAACCCGCCGCACCAAAGCCGGCGCAAGCAAACCCGCCGCAGCCATCGTGCCGGTCAATGCCAACATCACGCGGTTGGAAGACAAGCTGCGCGAAAAATTCGGCACAAAGGTTCATTTGAAATACGCCCAAGGCAAAGGCGCGGTGGAGATTTCCTTTTTCAGCGATGATGAATTGCAGCGCGTGCTGGAAGTCCTCGAAGTAACGGCAGATTAATTTCCCATGATTTTACCCATCGTCAAATACGGCCATCCGGTGCTCCGCCAAAAGGGCGCGAAGATCGAAAGCCTCACGCCGGAAATCAAAAAACTCATCGCCGACATGTTCGAAACCATGGAAGACCGGCACGGCGTCGGGCTGGCGGCGCAACAGGTCGGCCACGCAATCCAACTCACAGTGATTGATGTCCGGGCGGTGACCGACCGGCCGTCGTGGCTGGAGATCAATGGCCGGCCGGTGGACGTGGCGGAAAACATGCCGCTGGTGTTGATCAATCCCGAAGTCACCGCCGTGGGCGAACCAGTGAAAGGCGGCGAGGGTTGCCTGAGTTTCCCGGAAATTTTCGCGGAGATTTCGCGGCCGGAATCCGTGGACGTGCGGGCGCTGGACGCGAAGGGCCGGCCGATTGAATTCCGCTGCGGCGGCCTGCTGGCGCGCGCGGTGCAGCACGAGACGGATCATCTGCACGGCCTGCTGTTCATTGACCGGATGGATAAAAAGACCAAGGCGGAACTGCAACCGGAATTGGATTACCTGCAAGCGGAAACCAAGGCGGAACTGAAGAAAAAATAATAATTGACATTCGCTGTTGTTTAATCAAAAGTTGCATTTCTCCGTGCTATGTGGAAAATGGCGACAGCGGTGAATGTCAGTGAAGGAAGTGCAATCAGCGGCGTAGTTCTTTTGCCCAAAGCCAGCCTCCTTCTCGCCCGTCTTCTAAAATACCCGTCTTGCGCCCGGACTTTTCGACTGTGTGCCAGCCGGCAGCCGGCCGGTGGAGTTGCATAATTCGTTTTAAAATCCCAGTTAAATCAGCAAACCATCAAACCATGAAAGGAATCCCGTGAAAGCAACAACATTAAAATTCGGTCTGGTTTTCAGCATACTTGGCGTGCTGGCTTTGGCCGGCGTTCGTTCGGCGCATGCCCAGCAAATTGTGACTAATACCAATTCTCACAGACTATCGGAACAATGAGTCAGGGCGTAGCGTTTGCTTGAGCGTGGAGCCAGTGGTGAATCAAGGATAACACGCGGGCTGGCTTTTCCCAGAATGGGCGGAGCGCGGCGGTCAGGGTTACTTC
>CAISEZ010000044.1 GCA_903884535.1 uncultured Verrucomicrobia subdivision 3 bacterium | reverse complement strand
TCAGCGAACACCTGCCAGCCGCGTCCGCGCACTTCCCATTTTTGAAACTGTTCAGAAAAGTGTTCGTGCGCGGTCGGCATACCCTCAATTTTCTGGTTCGCGTTTGCGCGGCGGCAGCGGCTTGTAAAGCTCGCCAAGGATTGGGGCCACATGATATTCGCGGATCAATTTCACGCCTTTGGCCGCCGTAAAGTCATCCGCCAGACTTTGAATCACCGCAGGCACGGTGTCCAAATACATCAGCCGAGTGTCCTGCCGATAATAGGTATCCTTGCGAAATATCCGTTCGTATATCGGGCCGATGGCCGGAATTTTTAGCAGCATGGCATCAATATCACCAAAGCCCATAGCCACCACGTTGCGGAACATCGAGCCAATGGCCAGAACCAGTCCCGCCAAAGCGATGAGGGCAAAATTTAATCCCAGCAATCGATCAAGGCCCTGAAAGATGATGTCAAAAAGCAGGCATACCACTATGACATGCCAGAGCTTGACGGTGGCCGGCGAGTAAACGGTGCGGCAGGAGAAAAAGTAACGAGTGCCGAATTGTGCCGCACAAATGTCGAAGGCGAGCCGTTCCCGCATCAGGCGCAGATAGATTCTCTTGGCCGACAACAGGCCGCCCTCGGCATGTTCCTTGCGGGAAATTTCCAAGCCAGGAATTTTAAGCGCTTCCAATTCCTTCTCGGCGACAATGTAAAAAGCTTCGGGCGGCAGGGTGAATTGATCGGCAGACGCAATCCAGTGAATTAAAACCTCGTCTTGGATTTTATTTGACTTGGCGTTGAACATACCCGTGAATACCTGACGGATTATGGCTCTGGATTCTTGGGCGGGTCAATGCCAAAACAAAGTGTGGAGGGACTTCATGCCACACCGGGAAATTTCATACCATGTCTGACCGACTTATTATGGCAACCACTCCTTCACCCAACCGGCCTTGGCCACAATTTTTGCGTCCCCTATTGTGGTGGCTGCTCTTGGTGCTGGTGTTGTTTGGCTATCGTCAGCATCAGAAATGGCTGGCGCTAACCCGGCTCGAATTTTCCCTCACCCTAAACGGGCAGCCGGTGAGGGTCGCACCACAACTTGACGGGCAGCCGGTCTCTCTGGACCAAAATATTTCGCTCGGCTCCCATACGTTTTCATTCAGCCATCCGAAGACCACAACCTTCCACACCAACTTTTTTGCCTGGTATGGCCGGCATGATTTGGGCGAGATCAAATTGCAACGGGGCCAGGGCACGTTAAACATCAAAGCCAATCCACCGGCCACCACCATTACGATCACGGGCCCGGATTTTTCCCAGACGCTCAATGACAGCGCCGGCACCACCTTGATTGTGCCCAGCGATCAATATGAGATTCACGCGGAATTTCCGCACTGGTCGCAATCACAGAATGTGACGGTGTTCGACCAGATGGCGGGGGTGTGCGCCTTTAACCCGGAATTTGGCGCGCTGCATCTGACCTGTAACCGCGACGGGGCAACGTATGTTTTACAAAATGCCGGCGGACAAAATGTGACCAGCGGCACTTTGCCCGCTACGGAAAGTAATTTACCAACCGGCCTTTACCAGACGACAGTGACGTATCACCAGCGGCAGATGAAACAATCGGTCTTCGTGGCAACGGGCGTGACCATTGAGGTGCCGTTGGAATTTGTTTTGGGGGCGGTGCGGTTGGAAACAGAGCCCTCGGGAGCGGATGTGCGGGATGAAGATGGCAGATATTTGGGACAGACCCCGTTGAAAGTAACGGATTTGAGTCCGCCATCAGCTCAGTTCAACTTGTCATTAAATGGATATGACCCGGTGACGGTGACGGCAGCGGTTGCTGGCGATCGAACGATTCCCTGCCACACCAATCTAGCCAGCTTGGCTTACATCGGCAATTTGCGGTCGGCGCGGCAGGAAATGGCGGCGGGAAATTATGGCGGCGCACTGGCCGCGCTTGAACAATCGCTGAACGCAAGACCTGGCGATCCTGATGCACTAAACCTGCAAACACAAGCCAAAGGGCGGCAACTGGTTCAAGACTCCAAATACCTTGCGAGGCAAGGCCAATACATTGAAGCAGACAAAAAATTGCAATCGGCTTTGGAATTTTTGCCAAAAGACACCGAAGCGAAGAGTTTGCTGGCGGAATACCAACCCCACGAGGCCGGGCAGCTTCTGCAACTGAAGGAGCAACAGACGCACGCAGTTTTTGATTCATCCTGCCAGAAAACTCCGATTGGCAATTTATTTGAGGCGCACGAATATCTCACGGGCAAGAAATCGCCCGATGATTTCAAAGAGGAACTCATCCGGCTTTATGCCGAAGAGTCGCCCAAGGCCAAGGTGAAGCTTAATCAGATGCCCCAGCCCGGCATCTATGAAATTCTCTTTGAACAATCCTCATCGAACCCGTTGGTTTTTGCCCGACGCGAAATGCTAGTCGTGATTGGCAAAGGTAAGAACGACCAGACGCTCGTATTATTCAAAAATTTCGAGTATCAACGGCGCACGACAGGCAACACGATCAACTTCGTCATCGGTGGCAGTTTCGAGGATAATTGGGTGCCGCTACATTCAAGTCGGATTCAAATGACACCGGCGTTTGAGGAACAAATCCGCGTGGGCTACCGGATGATGATGCGCAAAGTCATGAAGGTAGTGGGCGAATCGTTCGACGGAAATTAGTAAGCAAATAAAACGATCCAAATTGGTCGGGGTTGCCTTTTGTCTGCGAAACGTATTGAACACATCATCGAGGCTGCCGCGCCAGCATTACCGGGGCGACAGGATTTGGTCAAGTTGGTTGCATAAAATCCAACTTTGGCGCATGATGGCTTCATGCTGACGGATGAGCAAACCAGTCCCGAACAGATTGCTGCGTTGCGCGCGATGACCGGCCTACGGCGGCTGCATCTGGCGGAGCGGCTTTACTGGTCCGCGCGAAAAATGAAGGCGGCAGGATTGCGCAGCCAGCATCCCGACTGGCCGGAATCGCGTTTGAACGAGGCCGTGCGCAAGATATTCAGCCATGCCCGAACCTGAATTATTCCTGCTGTTCGTGCGGCCGCTGAATCGCGCCAAGATTCGTTATGTGGTCAGCGGCAGTGTCGCGGCCATTTTCTATGGCGAACCCCGGCTCACCCACGATGTCGATTTCGTGGT
>CAISEZ010000043.1 GCA_903884535.1 uncultured Verrucomicrobia subdivision 3 bacterium | reverse complement strand
TTGACTGTTGCTGGCTCATTTTGAGTTGATTCATCACGGAGTTGTTCCCCATCGGAACCCGCTTCCGCAATCAATCTTTCCGCCTCAAAATGGCCGCTTTTGATTCGCTCACCACTGGCCGCTTTTAACCGCTCGCTAACACGTTTTTGTTTACCCAGAATTTCATAGTGCAAATTTAGCATTTTTTGCGTATCCGGTCACCATTACAGTTTGCGGCAGAGACATTGTGATTGAGGTTTGTGATATTTTAGTTAACTTTGTCGCTGAATCCTTATGCAAGAACCAACTCACATTCTGACTGGGATCATCATTCAGAAGGCTTTTTTCAGAGTAAAATCTCGTGGAATTGCCCTCGGCCTTACGGCAACGCTGGCCTTTTTATCCCATGGCTTTCTCGATGAGTTGGCGCGAATAACTTTTCATCCGGCCGATCCAGATTTTCAAAGTCTATTTTGGGTTGGGTATCACGCCGCGGTGGCGCTGACCACGATCATATTTCTAGTGTTGTGGTGGAAAAAATACCCTTGGGGAATTGCGTTTGCCGCCTTGCCCGATGTGGACTGGATATTCATCCATGGTCAGGAGATTTTTCATGTGACAATTCCATTTTACCAACACCCGCACCTGCATGATGTGCTCCATATGATTTACCACCAGATTCCACCTTTCTCGTGGTTGACGACTATATTGAACAGGTTGCCCAACGAACGGCATAATCCTTGGGCCTGTCTATGGGAAGTATTAGTTGTAACTATGTTGCTGTTAATTCTCCGTCTGATGAAAATGGCGCAACGACCTGCCGTGCAAAAGCTGAAACGAATAGCCAATAAAAGTTTCCGGTCCAAACCTGACCATAATAGCGAGTGATCCCGATCGTTAAGTTTATGTTGCCACCTTGCCGCTCTTCTTTATTTGGTTCCGTTCGGAGCATAGAGCGTCCGCACATAGTTGGCCAGTGATTCGCTGTCGGATTCGGAAAGCTGATTTTTCCAAACGGGCATGGCCGTGCCGGGAATGCCATCATGCAACACTTGCAATACATAGTCTAAGTCAGGCTGTTCCCAGCGTAGATTCGTCGGCACCGGAGCCAAAGTTGCGGCAGCCGCACTCTTTCCATCGCCAAGAATTCCGTGGCAAGCCGCACAGGCTTGGAGAAACAGTGTTTTTCCGCGCGCCAAAGTTTTGGTGGTGGCGTTATTTGGCTTCACTGGAAGATGCAGTGTTTGCAGATATGCTACCAGTCCGGTTAAGTCAATTTTTGGCAAGTCGCGCCAGGACGGCATGGCTGTGCCGGGCACACCGTTCCAAAGCACCTGGCTCAAGAGTTCGGCAGAAAATTGCGTTGCACTCAGGTTTGCCGGTCTGGGTAACAACGCTTGGCTGGCAATCCCATCGCCCCGTCCGGTTACACCATGACAACCCGCGCAATCTAACGTGAAGACTGCCGCACCGCGCTTAACTTCCGCTGCGTAGTCTTCGGAGTTTGCTGCCATCGTAAACAGCGGAGTAGTTTCAACTTTTTGCTTTAAATTGGTAGTGCTACTTGCTGAAATCAGATCTTCTGTCTGCTCCTTGGGCGCGACTCCATTGATGGCAACCAGATAACCAACGACTTCGCGGATCTGGTTTGTATCCAGATGCGCGCCATAGGCCTTGATCATTTTGCCGACGGTCTCCTCCCATTGGTGCTGTGGGAACCTTGGTTGCATAGTGATATAGCGCTGGGAATGACAGCTGACACATGCCGCCATGAATGCTTTGCGTCCGGGGACGACAGGCATCTCCGGCTCGAAATGCGGCAAGATGATGGACCGGATTCCGCTATCGGTAGGCGACACATTTGAAGCATCTGCCTCACACCGGCTGCCAATGGTCAGAAAGCCCGCAAGGCACAATTGTATCAGCGCTGAAACTACGATGTTCAAGTATGTTTTCATGTCAGATTACCTCGACATCCGTTTGTTCAACGACATTGCGCATGAAACCGCTTCGGTTCCAAAGCTGATCGGTTTGCTTTTGGCCCGCGCGATTAAAGGCCCGCACTTTTAAGTGGTATTGACCAGCCATCGGCGGTCGCCACGAAAACCGCCAGCGGCGCCAGGAATATTTTCCCAGATCAGGATCAAGCTGCGCCGCCTGCCAGGTGGCACCAGCGTCGGTGGAAACTTCCACGCGTTGGATGCCATAACCGCCGTCGAAAGCCAGCCCTTGAATCTCGAAGGGTATTTGCCGAGGCACTTGTTCGTCCGGTTCGGGACGGACGAATAGCGATCGCAGACACATGCGATTAATGGGCACGGTTTCAGTGGCGAGATGTCCCGGCACCTCGTTGGCATCGGGCGTGGTCGGGATACGATAGGCTTTGTCCATCCAGAAGCCGTGAAACTTTTCAGGCAGCACCATGATTTCATTCAGGGCTTTTACCCAATAAGTCGCATACCAGCCGGGAACCACGAGCCTAAGCGGAAAGCCGTTTAACATTGGCAGTTCCTCGCCGTTCATCTCGTAAGCCACCATTACTTCACCGTCGCGCGCGTGATCCATTGCCAGCGCCTTGGCAAAACTCGGCGTGCCGGCGAGCGGCGGGCGATCCAGTCCGCTAAAACCCACGTCCACGGCACCGGCCTTCACCCCTGCGCGATCCAACAGGTCGCGCAAACGCACTCCGGTCCAGCGGGCGTTGCCCATCGCGCCGTTTTTCCATTGCCCGCCCGGAACTCGTGGTTCAAAAAAACTTCGGGAGTTGCCCGAACATTGGTTGACGGCAACGAGTGATACAGGTTCGAACTGATGGCGCAAATCAGTCATGGACAACGAGAGCGGCTTGCCGACGTGACCGCTGATTTGGAGGCGGAATGTGTCCAAATCCACCGAAGTGGGAATGCCTTCCATGTGCCAGCGCACGTAGAAAGCCTCGTTTGGCGTCAGGTCTTGGCGGAAGTAATGCAGCGGCGTCTCCAATTGCGGCGGACGATCTGTCATCAGGATGAGATCCGTCTTGCCAGGATAGCGGACAAGTCGAGGTGCGTCGGGCATTGTCGCAGCACGCGCTATTTGTGGGGCAATAAGTGTGCCAGTGCCCGCCGCACCAAGTAGGCGGATAAATGCGCGCCGGTTTAATACCGGTCTGGGTGAATAATTTTGAGGAGTCACAATTCGGGTAGTATTGTCATTAGACTTTTTGGAAGTCAGTGGTTTCAATATTCGCTAATCGTAGTTAATGCGTTTTAAACTCTCTTAGTTACTAAATTTTCCGGCCAATGCGATGACCTTTCCAGCCATAAAAAGCAACATAGGCATAGGCGACCAGCGGCACGATGTAAGAAATTTGCAATCCGTGCTTGTCCGCGATCCAGCCTTGCAACGGTGGCAAAAGCGCCCCGCCCAGAATCGCCATCACGAGCAGCGACGAAATCTGGCTCTTATAGACTCCCATGCCGTCGAGCGCGAGCGAGAAGATGTTCGGCCAGCCGATGGACGTGAACAGGCCGATCCCCACCACGCACCACATGGCCAGCTTGCCACCTTCAATCATGGACACCGCCAGCAGCGCAACAATGGTTGCGCCAAAAATCAAAAGCGTGCGGCCGGCCAGCGCCTTGCCAAACTGGAACAGCCACCAGCAAAGCGCCAGCAACGGCAGATAGTCTTTGACGATGTTCCAGCCGGTTGCCAAATCAAGGTTGTGATTGGCTGAATTCCAACTGCGTGAAACCAGCAGCAAAACAAAACCGAAAGCAGGAATGCCCAGCAAAAACATCTGCTTGTTCAGTTTTTTCATTTCGCTCAACTCCACTGCCCCCATGAACCGGCCAATCAACATGCCGCCCCAAAACAACGAAACATACTTGCTCGCTTCCACCGTGGTTAATCCCGCCACGGATGGCTGGCCGAGGAAATTAATAATCGTGCTGCCGATGGAAACTTCGCCGCCGACATACATGAAAATGGCCAGCGCGCCGAGCTGGACATGCGGATACTTCAGCGCGCCCACGCCCGGTTCAATTTTTCCTTCGCCGACATGGGGCAGGTGAATGCAGAAAAACACCGCAGACAAAACAAGGAAGACCACGCAGAAAGCGAGATAGGGCACTTTGACCGAGTCGGCTCCGTGTGCGCCAGTCTTGGCAAAATATTGAAATATTAGATAACCACCAATCAGTGGTCCGATGGTTGTGCCAACGGAATTAAATGCTTGCGCCAGATTCAGCCGGCTGGACGCGGTCCGTTCCGGGCCAAGAATGGTCACATAAGGATTCGCCGCAATTTGGAGCATCGCAAAACCAAGTCCGACGACGAATAGGCCGGCGAGAAACAGCGGGTAAGAAAGTTGGGTTGCTGCTGGCCAGAATAACGCGCTGCCCGTTGCCGCAATCAAGAGTCCGACGACCACGCCATTTTTGTAACCGATCCTGGCAATGGGATCACCCGCGATGGCAGAAATGATGAAGTAAACCAGGGAGCCAATAAAATAAGCGCCAAAGAATGCCAGTTGGACAAACATGGCGTGATAATAATCCAGCGTGAAAGCCTCCTTGAAGCGCGGAATCAAGATGTCGTTGAAAACCGTCATGAACCCCCACATGAAAAACAAAACGGTCATGATCGCAAACGGGCCGCGATATGTCTGATTGTTATCTATGGAAACTGAACCGGTCGCATTTGAGGCGGGGATGGTGGCCATATAAATTGTCGGCGGATTTTAGTTGGCTGGGTTCAGTCGAGTTGCAGTTTTTGCCGTGGCTGGGAAAAAAGTTTCATGGTTTCAATTTGAAGTTATCGGTTCAAAACGTAATCACGCTACCGCGATCCACTGATTCCTGGGCCTTCAGGCACATCTGCACGGACCACTTGCCATCCTCGCCGGTTGCGGAAAGCGCGGCACCGTTGCGGACGGCCCGGGATACAACTTCAATCTGATCCACCAATTCATAAACTTCGCCGGTTAATTTGGTGATGGGTATTTCCTTCAAGATATCGCCGTTGGAATGGCGCAGCGAAAATGTGGGGTGGAAGGTGCGGTCAAACGCCCCGCTCCAGGTGGCCCACAACGCGCCTTTGGTGCCGGTGATTTTGACGACCTGATGATGTTCAAACGCGCTCAAGGTTTGCGATATGACGGCGTAAGCGCCATGTGAAAAATTGATGATGGCACTGAAATTGTCCTGCAATTCCGGGTACTCTGACCGCCGCGCGTTGGCCCGGGCATAGACGCTTTGCGGATTTCCCAGCGATGAAAAATACCAGCGGGCCAGATCGAAGAAATGAATCGGCTCCTCCAAAATCCAGTTGCCCACCCGCGCAATATCGTAACGCCATCCGTCGGTGCCTTGACGATAGGGATTGCGCCACAACTCAATAAGCGCGTATTGCGGTTCGCCAATCGCACCGGAGTCTATCATCTCCTTGACCTTGCCCCAGAGCGATGACAGGCGGAACTCGTGTCCAATCGCTAGCAAGCGTTTTTGTTGTTTTGCCAGTTGGATGAGTTCCTCGCAATGCGCCAGATTTGCCGACATCGGTTTTTCCAGCAACAAATGTTTGCCTGCGCGCAAAACCGCTGAGCCGACTTGATAATGCAAATCGGTAGGCAGAACAACATCGACAACATCAATGTCCGGTCGTGCCAGCATTTCCCGATAGTCAGCGACTATCTGCGCCGCGGGATGGTTGGCTCGCGCCTCGGCCTGGGTTGAATCGGACCGCGCCGCAATGGCGACCAATTCCGATTCTGCGCATTCTGAAATTGCCCGCGCATGGTGTTTGCCCCAGGCACCATAACCAACCAGGCCAAAGCGAACTTTTTTCATAATCAAACGCGAATCAAACCAGCCTCCAAGGTGAACGGAATTTACGGGTGAGGAGTTGGGAAGCCTCCTTGTCGTCGAGGATTGTTTCAGACTTCACATCCCATTTCAGTTTGCGCCCGACCAACATGGAAATAAGTCCTAGATGGCCGGGAATCGTGGAGTGATGGGCGGTATCCACCGGCGTGATTGTTGGCTCGCGGGATTTGACACAGGCCAGAAAATTTGCGTGGTGGTTGTCTGACTCGTAAAGCTTCACCTTCCGCAATTCTTCCGGCATCTGCTTCCATCGCCGCCATTCCACATTGGAAGCATTAAAACTTCCACGGTCCACATGCACCCAGCCTTCCGTGCCGATCCACTTGGTGCCGCTTTTGATGTCCGGATATCCGCCGGCGATGGTCATGTCTATTCCCCGGGGATACTTGAGTTCAATCCGATAGACCTTGGCGGCATCCCAGACTCCGCCTTTGGGCGGGAACTCACCGTGACCTTCAACTTCCGAAGGGCCGGAGTTGTCAAAGTCACATCCCCAATGGGCAATATCCACATGATGCCCTGACCAATCCATTAACTGGCCGCCGCCAAAGTCATAATTCCAACGCCAATGGCGGTGCAATCGGGCCGAGATGTAGGGAATCTTTTGCGCGGGGCCGACCCAGAAATCATAATCCAATTCCGACGGCGGCTCCGTGGGCAGCATATGATCCTTCTCGCTGACTTCGGCATTGTTGTAGCCACGAGGCAGGCCGACTTCCACGCGCTGAATAATCCCGATGAGACCATTGCGGACGATTTCGGCCGCCTTGTGGAATGACTTTACAGAACGTTGCCAGGAACCGGTCTGCCAGATGCGGTTGTGCTTATGAACCGCATGGACAATCGCTTGTTGCTCGGCGACGGTATGGGCCAGAGGTTTTTCTCCGTAAATATCTTTTTTCTGCCGTGCCGCTTCCACTGCTGCCAAGGCGTGCCAATGATCCGGCAGGGCAATCATAACTGCGTCTATATCCTTCCGCGCGAGAAGTTCGCGAAAGTCGTGATAGGCTTTACAGTCATGATTGCCGTAGTTCTCGTTGATGATATTGACCAGACTCGTCAGGTGGTCTTTATCCACATCACAGGCGGCGACGACTTGGCAATCGCTCTCATTCAAGAACGCTTGCGTATTGGCTGTGCCCATGTTCCCGCAACCGATTATGCCCAGGGTAATTTTGTTTGAGGGAGCCACCTTGCCGTCCAGTCCCAGTGCATAGTCCGGCACAAACGCGGGCAATACCAGTGCGGCCCCGGCTGCCGTGATAAATTTACGCCGACTCATTCCGTTCACCCGGCTGGATTGGTCCTGATCTGTTTCGGGTGTTTTGTTCAATAAGCCATGGATTTTTTTATTTAACATGATGACCTTGAAGTTTGCCTGGAAAAACTGGGCGGTTGCTCTTACGGTTTTCGAAAACTTTACAATTGGAAAGACTGTGGCGGCAGGTCAAGTATGCCGGGTTGGTTTCCATTTGTGCAATGCGAGTGCGGCGGCTCCCAACGCGCCGTTGAAACTGCCTAGTTCAGAATCAACGATGATGGGCGGCGGCTGGCTGGTTTCCGCGCAAAACTTATTTGCAGCCTCCTGCAAGGGATTTAGGAAGGATGCTCCCAAACTAACCAACGGTCCCGCCAAAATAATTTTTGGAGGATTGAACAGTGCGTTCAATTGGCAGCATACCCACCCCAATGTCTGGGCGACATCCGCAAGCACGTTATTGACAAATGGGTCGTCTTTTGCAGCAGCATAGACCACATCTTCAAAGGAAATGGATTCGCCGATGTTACGCAATATAGTGTCTTTACCCTGATCAATACCTTCATGAACGGCTTTCAAGATGGCTGGGATGGACGCGATTTGTTCCAAAGCCTGAAGTCCAGCGCAATCCCAAGACTCGGAGTGCTTGCCATTGGCAGTTCGTCGGCGCACGGGATCGACGGGGCAAAGCCAGCCCCTGATCTCCCCGGCGAGATTGTTTTCGCCATGGAGCAATTCCCCGTGGGAAATGATGCCGGCGGCGATACCGGTGCGGATACCCAAACAGATAAAATTATTCAATCCGCGTCCCTGTCCAAACCAAAGTTCCGCCAAGGCCATGGAACGGATGTTGTTCTCAAGGAAGACGTCAACTTTGAAGCGTTTTGCAAGGAGACTGCCAAGTGGAATATTTTCCCAACCTTGAATGTGGGCATAACCTAAGGCTATTTGCTGCTGGGGATCAATGGATCCGGGCACACCGATGCCGATCCCGAGAACGTCCTTCATCTGCCCATTGGTCAGTTCGTCAATGGCCTGCTCAATTTTAGCGATGACTTGATCAGCGGAATCGTTGGGCAGAATTTTTTTTTGGATTTGGCGGATGGGCCGGTCGGAAAAATCCACAATCGTGGCCAGAAGTTCCCGGGCACCGAAATCAACGCCCACAAAGAAACCGCCCCCTGGATTCAAGGCCAGCAAAGTAGGTGGCCGACCATAGTCACGTTCGGGTTTTTGCCATTGAACCAGAAAACCTTCGACGATAAGCCGGTCAACGTAGGCTCCAACTGTCGAAGGTGCAAGCTTCAGCTGACTCGCCAGTTCAACCCGTGACAAGTCTTGCCGGGCGCGCACCCGGAGAAGTATCTCGGCTTCGAGATTGGCCACAATCTGATGTTTGTGCCGGGTCGCCCGTTGAATCGTTTGTCTCTTTTGTCTGGATTTGATTTCAGGTTGCACGATAGTTATAATCTCAATCAGAGACTGTCTTCTATATTATTTTCATTCAAAAAAATGTCAAGATGTTTTGTTGGTTGCAAAAATAATTTTTCGCAGGAATATCCACAAGATACTTCTCTCCGGGATCGGGCCAAACTGGTCGTGGTGCGTTAGTGGTCTTGCTTCGCCAGTTCAGCGGCAGTGGCATTGAAATATTTAACGCACCCGGCAATTTCCGGCACCGAGTTGGACCAGTGATATTCATACTCGACATAAAACACACCTTGAAAATGCTGGCGTTTCAATTCCGCCATCATGCCTTTGACATTGCCCACGCCGGTGCCCCACGGAACATCGTGCATTTTCCTGGCCCCATTGGCCGGAGGCGGGCCGGCGTTGGGATCATCAAGCACGAGGTCTTTGAAATGGAGACAGATGACGTGCCCTTCGAGTTTTTTGAGACAATCCACCGGGTCGAGGCCGGAGCGCATCCAATGGCCGACATCCGCACATGCGCCCATCAAGGGCGTGCGGCCTTTGATGGCCGCCAGCACGGTGTCTGGATTCCAATAATGTGAAGGCCGCGGATGATCGTGGATGGCGACCTTGATGTGGTATTCTTTGCAAAGTTTTTCCACGATGTCTAAAGCGTCCGGTCCGGGTTCCGCCACAATGGTGTCCACGCCGAGCTTCTTGGCAAACTCAAATGCTTTGCGGCTTTCCGCCTCATTCGGCGGTAACGGCACGATGCCGATGTTGATGATTTTGATGCCAGCCGCATCGCATTTGTTGCGGATAAATTGCAATTGCTCATCCGTGAGATCAGTTTCCTTGACGGTGGTGTTGGCGTCCACATTGATATTGCCGGATAGGCCGATGTATTTGATGCCCAGCGCGGCGGTTTTATCAATCGCCTCGGCGATCGGATAAAGCCGGAACGAATAAGGCGTAATGGCCAACTGCCAGCCGAGATCGTCACAAGCCGGACAATTCGTTTGCAACCGGGCGGTCTCCAGCGCGCTTGCGACCATTGTTGAGCACACGGCGAGAAGGGTGAGGCATTTTGTTTTCATTCACTTTCTTGTTTTCTGCGTATTCTTTAAAGACTTCGACGAGCGGCTATGGCGCTCGTCGTTCAAGCGGCAATTGACCAAAGAAATTCAAACGCACATTTTCTGCTTGTTTGAATTTGATATTTGAACTAATTATTCCAAAATAAAAACAAATCACAAGTGAAATGTATTTTCAATCCGATATTGAATAATCATCCGGGAAATATTTTAAAAGCCAAACCAGATTAAGAATACCGTCATGCCCTTCATCGCCAGCACCAAAACACAGCCTGAATACGATGTCATCGTGGTCGGTTCAGGTGCCGCCGGCGGCCAGACGGCCTACGTGCTTGCCGCCGCCGGAGTGAAGGTTTTGATGCTCGAAGCGGGGCGACGTTACGACCCGGTGGAGGAGACGCCGATGTTTAATACTGGTCGTTATGCCCCGCTGCGGGGCGCGCCGACACCGGACAAACCCTTTGGATTTTTTGACGCCACAGTGGGCGGCGGTTGGCACGTGCCAGGCGAACCTTACATGATCAAACGTGGCGAGGCGGCGCAAGAGTGGGAGGAAGCCAAAGACACGAATCCCGGCTCGAATCAAAACTTCCTGTGGTGGCGCCCGCGCATGTTGGGAGGACGAACCAATCACTGGGGACGTTTTTCATTTCGCATGGGCGAATATGATTTCAAACCGCGCCGCCGCGACGGACTCGGCATAGACTGGCCGCTGGATTATCAAGACCTTGCGCCTTACTACGACAAGGTGGAATCGCTCATCGGCGTTTTTGGCAGCAATGAAGGTCTGGAAAATACGCCAGACTCCTCGCCGGGCGTGCTGCTCCCGCCGCCCAAACCCCGCGCCTACGAATTGCTTGCCAAAAAAGCCTGCGCGAAACTGGGCATTCCGGTGATTCCATCGCACGTTGCCATTTTGAGCCGACGGCAGGATCATCTGCGTCTTCCAAAGTTATTGCATCCAGATTCGCCCGCGATGCAAAAGGCGCTCGCGGAGAATATGCAGACGCGTCTAGCCTGCATGTGGGCGACCTCCTGCCTGCGCGGCTGCGCCATTAAGGCAAATTATCAATCCACCACGGTCCATCTTCCGCCGGCGTTGGCAACTGGCAATCTCGACATTATCACCGATGCGATGGTGCGCGAGGTGAGCGTGAATTCCGAAGGCCGCGCGACCGGCGTGTATTATGTGGACAAGAAAACTCGCGCCGAACTGCATGTCAAGGCGCGCGTCGTCGTCCTCGCGGCCAGCGGTTGTGAATCAGCGCGCATTCTGTTGAATTCAAAATCCGTTCATTTCACCAATGGTCTCGCAAACTCCTGCGGCAAAGTCGGTCGCTATCTCATGGACACGGTCGGCTGTAGTTTGGGCGGACAGATTCCGGCGCTGGAAAATATGCCGGTTCACAACGAAGACGGCGCGATGACCATGCACATGTATATGCCGTGGTGGAAATACAAGGAACAGCGCGCCGGCAAGCTCGACTTTCCGCGTGGCTATCACATCGAATTTGGCGGCGGCCGCACCATGCCGGAAGCGGGCAGTTTCGGCGGCATGGAGGCGTTCACCGGCGGCAGTTATGGCAAAAAATTCAGGGAAGACCTGCGCCGCTACTACGGCTCGTTCATTTATTTTGCCGGGCGCGGCGAAATGATTCCAAACGAGCAGAGCTTTTGCGAAATTGATTCCGACAAAAAAGATGTGTGGGGAATTCCTGTCTTGCGCTTCCATTGGAAATGGTCGGAGCACGAAGAACGGCAGGCGGCGCATATGCAGAAAACCTTCGCGGAAATCATCGCATCCATGGGCGGACGCGTGACCAGTCCGCCGCAGCTCGACGGCAAGAAGGCGATTAATCCCGGCGGCTCAATCATTCATGAGGTCGGCACGACCTGCATGGGCGACGATCCAAAAAATTCCGTGCTGAATCAATTTTGCCAGGCGTGGGATGTGAAAAATCTTTTCGTCACCGACGGCGGACCGTTCGTTTCCAATGCCGACAAAAATCCCACGCTCACCATCATGGCCAACGCGTGGCGCGCGACCGATTATTTGATCGAAGAACTGCGGAAAGGAAATATCTGATGAATTTAAACATTGCGAAACGCCTTCCCCGCCGCGAGGCCATCAAATGGCTGCTCGCCGCCACCGCCACCGTTTCCATGCTGGACTGGCGCAGTTTCGGTGCCCCTGCCGCCAGCGCCAAAGGCTACGGTCTCGACCAAAACCTGTTGGAAACCTACAACGCCGGTGATCTTTGGCCGCTGACGCTGACCGAGGCGGAACGCCGCATCGCGACGGCATTGTGCGACGTGATTATTCCCGCGGACGGCAAATCACCCGCGGCGAGCGAGTTGCATGTGGTGGATTTCATTGACGAATGGATCAGCGCGCCCTATCCGGAACAGCAGCAACATCGGGAAATCGTTTTGAACGGCCTGGCCTGGCTTGAGACCGAATCGGTGAAGCGTTTCAAAAAATTCTTCCCCGACTTGAGCGAGGTGCAGCAACGCGCCATCTGTGATGACATTTGTTTCGCACCCAAAGCCGCGCCGGCATTCAGAAACGCCGCGACTTTTTTTACCGTCTTCCGCAACTTGACGACCGGCGGTTTTTATACCACGCCTGCCGGCTGGAAAGACATCGGCTATGTCGGCAACGTGGCGCTGGAACATTTTGATGGGCCGCCGCCTGAAGTTTTGAAATATGTCGGGTTGATGTGAGCCTGAATTAATTGGATTTCAATTCGACGGCGCATCGTGCCGCAAATCTTTATTCGCGCAGGTGTCCGAGTTCTTCAGAGTCTTCCGGTTATTGCTTCTTGTCGTGCGGATGAGGAACCGATCTGCAATCCCATTATGGTCCGTGCGTCAAGATGCATCCTTCCGACAAAGCCGGGAACACATTAGCCCGATTTTTCAGGCCAACCGAGATGAAACTGCCGGCTTTACTTTGACTTAGCCGTCGCGCAGGCGGATTTTCAACCCGACAAAATTTCCAGCTTGAGTTGTTCGTTTGGCGATCCTTATTCAACTATAGCGGTTAAATTGCATTGCATGCAATGCATTTTGTGATGAAACAATTACTTGAGAACACCTAGTCCGTGCATCCATTCTTCAGCCCTTTTTGGCCATGAAATCACGGCCTTGTCTGACTCGCGCAAGCCATACCCATGCCCGCCTTTGGCGAACAGGTGCATTTCTGCCGGAACCTTCGCTTGCTTGAGCGCCAGATAATAGAACAGGGAATTCTCGACATGAATGGGGTCATCCTCGGTCTGAACCAGAAACGTGGGTGGCGTCTTGGAAGTCACTGTCAGCTCCGGTGCCAGCTCCGGCCCTTCTTTGAGAACCAAACGGCCCGGGTAGATCAGTATGGCGAAATCCGGGCGGCAACTGGCCTGATCTGCCTCGTCCACCGGCGCGTAAGTGCGCTGCTCAAACCGTGTGCTGGCAAGTGCCGAGAGATCGCCCCCGGCGGAAAAGCCCATGATACCTATGCGGTGGGGATCAATCTTCCATTCGGCGGCATGCATACGAACCAAGCCCAACGCTCGTTGCGCATCCTGCAACGGCGCGATGTATGGCTTCAACCCATTGCGAGGCGGCACCCGGTATTTGAGCAGGATACCGGTGACGCCGATTGAATTGAGCCACCGGCACACCTCGGTTCCTTCAAGGTCAATAGCCAGGATTCCATAGCCTCCGCCCGGACAAACCAGCACGGCCGCGCCGGTATCCTTGTCTGGAGGCGGCCGGTAAAACGATATGGTGGGCACGCTGACGTTGCCGATGCGCGTTATCCGCTTTCCGCTGACGAGGCGAGGGCTCGGATTGGTGGTTTCCTGCCCCACGCCAACATCGCCATTTTCTCCGGGCGCGATTTTGGGCCAGAGTGCCAGAGGCTCGGAAGCGGCGGAACAAACAGCAAGAAAAACAACCAGAGAAATAAACAAATTTTGCATGGGTATGGTAATGGATATAGACAACACTGTTAGGAGAATAAAATCATGCCGTTCATAGCAAGCCCGAAAACACAGCCCATGTATGATGTCATTGTTGTGGGTTCCGGAGCCGCTGGCGGTCAGACGGACTATGTGCTCGCCGGCCGGCCGCCGTGATTAAGGCTTGATGCTCGGATCGGGCCGGCGAATGGCGGTTGGCATGTGCCGGGCGAGCCTTGGAGGGTTGAACGCGGGTATGCGGCTGAGGCGGCGCATATTTTCCCGCGAACAACACTCGTCCCCCATCCACGCATTTCTTTCTCACTTTGAAACAAATTGATAGGTTCCGGATTGCACTTGAAAGACGGCATAGGAGCCTTCCATTTTGCAAAATATCACGCCCTTGGCATGCGGGATGTCAACGCCGCTCTCCGTCACGGTTTTTACATCAGTGGCGGGAACATAAACAGTGGCGGTGGAGTTGACAGGGATCGCAATGTTCATTTGGATCGAGCTTCCCTTCTTTTCCCAACGACTAGCGATTGTGCCGTAGAGCGATTGAGTCTTGGCCTCGGCAAAAGTCAAATTCCCGACCAGCGCCGGCTTGATGATGAAAGATTTATACCCATATTGATTTGGATCCTCGCGAATGCCGCCCAGGGCCTTGATAAACCAGGCTGCAATGCCGGTATAACAGGTATGAATTCTGCTTTCGCAATTATCGTCCCAGTATTCCGGCCAAGCGGTTTCGCCGCGGCTGAGGAAGTAGCCGTAACTGGGCTCCGTGGTTTTGGAAAGGTGCGTGAAAAGGATGTCGTTGCGTTCCACATCTTCGATCAAATACTTTAATAGGACCGGCAAGCCGGAGCTTCCCATATCGAGATAAGGCCGCGTTTTGAGGATCTCTTTTTCAAAATTGGCGAAGACTTTGGGTTTCACAGCGTCCGGCGTAATGCCGGCAAACATTGGGAAGGCCAGATGAATCTGACGATGGTCTATGTAGGTATTCTGGTCCGGATTGAAAAAGCGCGCCTGAATTTTTGCTTTCAAGCCTTCCAACCGCCTGCCATAGACGTCCGCGTCGTCGGGCTGTCCCAATAGTTTTGCAATTGTGATAAATGTGCGAAGATTCATCGCATAGACACAGTTGTTAAAAAGCAGGGCCTCCGGGGTGGTTCCGAACTCTTTTCCCTTCAGCGGATCGGCCTTCCCATATGGAGCCGCCCAATCGCCCAGAAAATTCCCCCCGCGATTATAGTTCGTATTGTAAGGCTGCAGGAGTCCATCCACCACATTGGAAGCCAGGAAATCGAGCCAGGCCTTGTTGGCGGCATAAGATGCGGCGAGAATCCGCTGGTCTCCGTAATTCTTATAGAATTCCCAACTGACATTAAGGGGCGCACTACTCCACATCGCGCCCCCATAATCCTTGCCGGTCTGGGGAGCGGTTTGATTAATCCAGCCATTGGTTTGCTGCACGTCGCACCAGTCGCGGACGATCTTGGTGTATAAGGCGCCGGAGTTGTAATTGGGAAGTCCGCAACCCCAGGCGGTGGCGAAATTCTCCTCGCCATAGCCCAGCCTTTCGCGATGCGGACAATCCTGCGTATAGCCTTCGACCGTGTCGGCCCGATAGGTCCAGAGATCGGTTTCGTAAATCTTGTTGAACAAATCGCTGGAGCAGGAGAAATGTCCCACCCGGTTCAGATCGGTGCCGACCACATAACCCTTAATATCGGAAAGTCCGGGTTTGTTTTTCAAGCCTTCAATCGTCAGATAGCGCCCGGCGGCGTAATTGAACCGGTTCTGGAACATTTCGGCCCGCCCACCCTTGCATAAATAAATACTTTTCTGTCCAAACGCCTGAGTTGTGTCGGGGTTGTCCGATACCTGGATGCTGACAACATCTCCGGCGGACTGGTTTTTCATTTTAACTGAGATCCAGCCGGAAAAGTTCGTGCCCAAATCCACTTTATACGGCCCGTTTCCCGAGATGCTTTGTGCGTTGAGGGTCTGAATCACACGGCTTGGCTCGATCATCTGGGCCGAAAGTGTAACATTGATGGCGGCTGCCGCCACATAGGCCCATTTCTGGTCATCGAAATTAACCGCGTTCCAGTCAGGATTGTATTTTTGAGCCTCGATTTTCTCACCACCATGATCCCCGCTCTGGCAACGGCCGAAGTCCTCGCTGGAACTAATTTCGCACCGCCAACTCGTGTCCGAGGCGAGCGCGATGGCATCGCCGTTGATCGTTTTTGCGTTAAGTTGAACCCGGAGCGCGGACTCGGTTTTGAATGGTCCGTAGCGTGACCAACCGGGGCCGGTCCAGATGGCTATGCAGTTGTCACCAGCGTGGAGCGCATTCTTGATATCATACGTGACATAAAGAACCCGTTTGTCAAGCCGGGTGAGCGAGGGCACCAAAACCCGCGAATCAACCTTGCGGCCATTAACATAAAGTTCATGATACCCAACGGAAGCGACGTAAATGAACGCCGAGGCGAGCTTTTTCTGAAGCGTGAATGTCTTCCGAAACCAGATATGCTTTTCCTTCGGGGCGGTCGGGTGCTTGATCCAAGGTCCGGTCCAATCCTTTGGCTCGAACAGGCCCATCGAAAAACGGGCGGTTGAACTCCACGCCGACGGCTTTTGGTCTTTATCAAGCACTCTTACTTTCCAAAAGCAATCCTGTCCGGAAGTTAATTTATTCCCCGCAAATGGGACCAGCGCGGATTGTGAGGAATCAACCTGATCGCTGTCCCAAACATCCGCGCGCCCTTCATCAAGCAGGACCGGACTGCTGGCAACCAGCACCTGATAGCCGGTTTGCTTCTGTCCCGGGGCATGATCCGTGTCCGTAATCTTCCAAGTAAATCGGGGCGTCTGGACATCAATTCCCAGTGGATTAGTCAA
>CAISEZ010000042.1 GCA_903884535.1 uncultured Verrucomicrobia subdivision 3 bacterium | reverse complement strand
TGCAAATTTGGCGCAGCAAGGAGAACTTGCTGGCGGTTGGCTTGTTTCGAGTTTGATTTTTCATGCCCTACCTTGTGGCAGGGCCCAAACCCGCAAGCCAACCTTTTTTTCTTCAACCCTGAAAACAATGAGTCAGCTGTGTTTTAAGTTTAAAAAGTCCCAAGGTGAATGGTTCGCATCATGAGCCAAACCAGATCCACTGTCTTGTCGGATGAAAAGAGGACAAGGAGCTTCGGGCATATCCCGTCTGCGCCATGCCGCCATGGTCGGCCTGAATGAAACCGGGGTGATTGGCATTAATTTCTGTTTTTAACCAAATCTTCGCAGTTGGAATCAAGCAACCACGGATGGACACCGATCAACACGGATGAAGTCGAATTCCGCGGCCGGCACCGGCTGGGCGAGGCCCCAGTGGTTCGACTTCTTTTTTGGCTCCGTGTCCATTCGGGTTGATCCGTGGTTGAACTGCAGCATTTAGGTTTAACTTGCTTTGGGGCAGACTATGACAAAATCGGCTTGAGCGGGCTACCCCGACAAATGTTCTGTATCCAAGGGGCAGGTAAAATGCTGGCGCCCGGGTCTTGGCACCAGCGATCCTGGCGGATGGCCACCAGCGTGACGCTGGACCCCACGTTCCCCAAAGCGGAAAACTGAAACCTGAAATAAGACCAAGTCTCCAGGCCGGCACAGAACGCCGCAGCGCAGCGGTCCGTCCCCACCTTTACCGAATTTTACCGTTTTTTACCGGTTACCGGTTTTTTACACCTCCCATTCCTGACGATCAATGATGAATTCCTCGCTGGGAATGCGACTGGTGGTTTCCGCAAAATGGACATGCCCCATCTCGCGATTGATTTCCGCGCGCAATTGGGCAGCGATGGCGTGCAGGCGCGAGGCGGGAATCTCCTCCAGGTCGCGTTTTTCGATTTCCTCCTCCACGCGCTTGAGCTGGCGGGCGAGGACTTCCCAGCGTTCGTGGCGCTGGCGGAACACGCGTTCGGCGAGCGCCTCGGTCTCGGTGGCGCGGAGGTTGGCGATCTCGAACTGATGCTGGCGGCTCCACTTGATGAGCGTGGGCTTGGAGAGCTGCAGTTCGACGGCGATGCGGTTGAAGCTCCAACCCTGCGAGCGCAGGAAGATGAAGCGGGCGATGGTTTCTGGATCGGTCATAACTTAGTTGCTGGTTGTTAGTTGAGAGTTGAGAATGCAATTTCACACCTCAACCCTCGATCCCACTCCGCGCCGGCCGGACATCGGCTGGTGACACGCGGGGCGGTTGCTGGCAGTTATAGCACAGGTTTATTTCCCGCCCGGGGGCAAATTCACTTTGCCTGACACTGCCTGACAGGAGTTGTCGTTTGCCTGACAGGAGGTGACAAATTTTTACACTGAAAAATATTGACGGGTTTAAAATATGAAGGCGGAGACCGGAAACTGGAAAGCGGAGGTCTTGGCAGACGGCCACCAGCGTGACGCTGGACCCCATCATGCGGCTACTCGCTATAGCCGCGAATATCAGTTCGCTCTTTACCAACAAAGAGGCATGGTGGAGAGGTCGGTTGAAATTTTTTGAGCGGACTTACGTCCGCGGCTACTCTTTCCATTCCGGTATTAAAGCACAGGCGTTTGGAAAGTCGCGCATTCCAGAAGACACCGGACTGGAAAGTCCGGTGAACCGGCAGGCTGAAAGCCTGCGCTACCACCAGCGTGACGCTGGACCCCACCTTTCCCAAAGCTGAAATGCTGAAACCTGAAACTTGAAATGAAACTAGCAAGATTCCAGTCTTTGCGGACAGCCACCATGGACGGCGCCACGGTCCGTCCCTACCAAATCTGTCTTGCCGGATTTGGCTGTTACCGGTGCTTTAAGCGAACTCAAATTACCGGGCTGGTCCGACCCCCTTTGGTTTGCAGCGTCCGCAAAATGTAATACGCCACCGGTGTGGCCACCAGCGACAGCAGCACGGAAATGCACAGGGCGCCGATCACCGCCACGGCCAGCGGCCGCAGCATTTCGGCCCCGGAGCCGATGCCCCACGCCAGCGGCAACATGCCCAGCGCGGCGGCAAGCGAGGTCATCAGCACCGGCCGCAACCGGCGATGGCCGGAACGCACCAGCGCCTCGACCAAATCCACGCCCTCCAATTCCAATTGCTGCACGAAGTCGAGCATGAGAATTCCGTTTTTGGCGACGATGCCGACGCCGATGATCGCGCCCAAATAGGAAACGATGTTCACCGAGATTCCCGTGACCCACAACGCGGCGACCGTCCCGAACATGGCGAGGATCGCGCCGAAGACAATCGCCACCGGTTCGTTGAAGGAGCGAAATTCAATCAGCAGCACGGTGAACACGAGCAGAATCGCGGCCAGCAAAACCATCACGAGGTTGCGAAAGGATTCCTGCTGTTGCTGGTAAAGGCCGCCGTATTCAATCGTGCCGGGCGGCAGCCATTTGGCCTGGCTCAACTTGTCCTGAATTTCCTTCATGGCACTACCAAGATCGCGGCCTTCCAGACGCGCGCTGACGACCAGGTCCTGCCGCAAATCGTCGCGCACCAATTCCACTTCGCTCGGTTCCTCACTCACGTCGGCGACTTGCGCGAGCCGGACGACCGTGCCGTTGGCCGCCCGCAACGGCAGTTCGCGCAAGGCGGCGATGCGATTGACGTTCGAGGCATTGGCCAGGACACGGATGTTGACGAGGCGATCGCCTTCCAAAACATACGAGGCGGTCTGGCCGAGCAGCGCGGTGTTCACGGCGCCGGCAATGTCCTGGACGCTCAACCCGAACCGCGCCGCGTCGGCGGGGCGCACGCGGAAATTCTTCGAGGGGCCGGTTTCCGTCAGGCCGTCAAAGGTGTCCACGATGCCGGGAATTTTTTTAATCTCCGCCTCCACGCGCGGCGCGGTTTCTTTCAGCCATTTCAAATCGGGCGAAAATATTTTGATCTCGACCGGATTGGGCGTCATCTGCAAATCGCCAATGACGTCGGTCAGGATGCCGGGGAAATCCCAGCGGAACGCCGGGAACTGCTCATTGTAAGTGTGGCGCAACTCCGCGATGACCTCGTCAGTCGTGTGTTTGCGGTCGTGCTTGAGTTTGACGGCGAAGTCGCCGCGATACGGTTCGGTGATGAACATGCCCATTTCCGCGCCGAGCCGGCGCGAATAGCCTTCCACGTCGGGGTTCGCGGACAAAATCTTTTCCGCCGCATCCAACTGACGCGACGTTTCCGCGAGGCTCGTGCCCGGCGGCGCCCAGTAATCAATGACAAAACCGCCCTCGTCAAACTCCGGCAGAAAATCGGAATTCAACTGCCGGTAAATGAACACCGACGACACCAGCACCGCGCCGCAGGCGAGCAAGGTGATCCAGCGGAACCGCAGCGCCAGACGCAGCGCGCGTTCGTAAAGGCGGATGACGCGCGTCAGCAGAAAACCGCCTTCCAGATTTTTGGGCGCATGGCCGTGCTCCAATTTAGCCCGGTCCCGGATAAACCACGCCGCCAGCGACGGCGTGAGCGACAGCGCGAGCAGCAAGGACGTGAGCAGCGACACCACCATCGTCAGCGCCAGCGCACGGAAAAAGACGCCGGTGATGCCGGATAAAAATGCCAGCGGAAGGAAAACCACGACGGGCGTCAGCGTCGAGCTGATGAGCGGTTTAAGAATTTCGCCGATGGCTTCCTGAATGCCTGCCAGGCGCGGCCGGCCGGCGGCGATTTTGGCGTAGATGGCTTCGACGACCACAATCGCATCGTCAATGATCAAGCCGATGGCCGCCGCGATGCCGCCGAGCGTCATCATGTTGAAGCTCATCCCGGTCAGCTTCATTACGACCAGCGTGATCAAAACCGAAATCGGAATGGTGACAATGGCCGTCCACACGCTGCCCCAGTTTTTCAAAAAGAAATAAAGAATCACCACCGACAAAATCAGGCCGAAAACAATCGCGTCCCAAACGCTGCTGATGGAATCGCGCACGAAGAGCGATTGATCGTAGTAAAAGCCGAGGTGCATGTCCGGCGGCAATTGCCGTTGCAGGGCCTGCAATTGATTTTTCAAGGCGTTGGCGATGTCAAGCGTGCTGCCGTCCGCCTGGCTTTGAACGTTCAAAAGCACGGCGGCGCGGCCCTGGGCGGTGACGGATTGAAACACCGGCTCCGGCGCGCGTTCGACGCGGGCCACGTCCCGGATTTGCACCGGATGGCTGCCGTGAACCGCGACGACCAGATTCCCAATTTCCGCCGCCGAATGAACGCGCCCGTCCACCGTGGTCAGATACAAATGATAATTTTCCTCCATCATCCCGGCGGGCGCGAACACATTGTTTTTCGTCAACGAGTCACTCACGTCCGCCAGCCCGAGGTTGGCAGCCTGTAATTTCAGCGGGTCAACGATGACGTGATATTCCGGCGCGCGGCCGCCCATGATTTCCACGCGCGCCACGCCGGGAATCTGCAGGAAGCGCGGCTTCAATTCATAATTCGCCGTTTCCCAAAGCGACATGATGTCGCGGTTGGAACTGGTGAGGCTGATGCCGATGATGGGAAACGCCGAGAACGTCACCCGCTCGATTTCGGTCGAGGCGGTCGCCGGCAGGTCGCTGCGGATTTGGGAAAGCCGGCCCAGCACATACAATTCCGCCTGCGACATGTCCACGTTCCAGTTGAAGAAAACATTGATCTGCGCCGAGCCGCGTTTGGTGGCCGAGCGCACCGTGAGTGCGCCGGGAATGTCTTTCAGCGCCTCCTCGATGGGACGCGTGACCGTGGCCATCATTTCGTCGGCGGGCATGATGCCGTTGTTCGCGATGATGACGACGCGCGGAAAATTCGTCTGCGGAAAAACCGACGACGGCATCCGCAGCGCGCAAAAAACACCGGCCAGGCACAGCGCCGCCGCGATGAACGTGATGGACAGCGCGTGCTTGGTGGCGAACCGGCCGAGGGACGAATCGAGGTCGGGCTTCATTTGGCGGCGGCGGAATTGGTGGACGTTTCGTCGTCCGCAGCATTTTGAATCTTGATCTTGGTTTGTTCCGGCAGGCCGTAGGCGCCGGTGGTCACCACGACATCACCCGCTTTGAGTTCCGGTGCCTCGATTTCAACCAGACCATTTTCATGCAAACCGGTTTGCACCGGCATTTGCGTGGCAGCTTCGCCTTTGACCAGCGCGATGACACTTTTGCCAGTTTCATCCGTCACCACGCTTTCAGCCGGCACGGCGAGACAATTGGTGTGAACCGCCGTCACGATGCGGAGCGAAACAAATTGTCCAGGCCGCAAGCCGCTATCCGGCGGCAATAACGCGCGCACCAGAACCGTGTCGTTCTCCTTGCTCACGGTCGGGCTGACATACAAAAGCGTGGCCGGCACCGGCGGCTCGGTCAGCACTTCAAGCGAATTGCCTGGCTTCAGGGCGTTCGCTTCCGCCGAGGGAATTTCCGCGCTCACGGCGAGCCGGCTCAAGTCCATCACGTCCGCGACGACCGTGGTCAGATCCACCGCCTGCCCCGGCTTGACGTTGAGGCGCGCAACCGTGCCCGACAAGGGCGCGGTGACGCGCAGCAGCTCCAGTTGCGCCTCGGCTTCCTGCAAATTTTTCAATGAGGTGTTTTGCTGGGCATAAAGTTTTTTCTGCCGTTCCACCTCGGCGGCCACCGCCGGTGAATTCAGTTCCACCAGCACGTCGCCCTTCGACACTTGCTGGCCTTCCACGACATTCACTATTTTCACAACGCCGGCGGACGGCGCGGCCAGTTGTGCGCCGGCGGCGGGCTGGTCGGCCGTGGCGGGCGCGGGTTCCACCGTGCCGTAGCCGGACACATAACCATGCAGCGTGGCCGCCGTGATTTTTCCGGTCTGGACGGAAACCTCGGTGACCACTTTTTCCTCCGCGGCGGGTTTGTCATCGGCGTCCGCCAGCGCGCGGGATGCGCCGGTCAAAATGATCCCGCCACAAACGGCGGCCAGAATCGGAGTAATAATTTTACGGTTCATGTTTTGAAATGGGTTGGGCGGCGCGGCTGTTTTTCTGGGTTTGCCGGATGACGGAAGCGGCCAAGGTCAACGGGCTTTGCAGCGCATCCTCCAATTGCCCGAGCGCCTGTTGCAACTGCGATTCATTTTCCAGTTGCGCAAGCGACGCGCTGGCGAATTCCAGCTTAGCGTTGAGCAAATCCAGCGAGTCCGCCGCGCCGGCTTCAAATTGCGCCTGCGCCGATTTTTGCTGCCGCAGTTCCGCGGTCAGCATTTCCTTGCCGGTTTTCAATTGTTGTTCCGCGACGCGCCAGCCGGCCACCGCCCGGTCAATCTGACCGATGACTTGCGACTGCAACTCGATGAATTTTGCCGCCGACAGTTTGCGCCGCGCCGCGGCTTCGGCAATCGGCCCTTGATTTTGGTCGAGGATCGGCAACTCCAAAGTCAGGCCGAGCGACCATTGATTGTCGCCAGAATTGCCGGAATTCCACGCGTAGCCGGGGCCGAAATGCAAATCGGGATATTGCTTGGCAATTTGCAAACGTAAATCCGCCTCCGCCGCCGCGTAATCGGCGAGCGCGCCAAGAATGTCAGCCCGCGTCCGCAACGCCAGGGTTCGCGCCGCCGCCGAAGTCAGCGCACTCGTGTCCGGCGTTGAAAAATCCAAGTTCAACTCCACGCCGTCCAGCGCGGCTCCGCTCAACCCGAGCGCCCCGGCCAACTGCGAACGCGCAGCGGATTTTTTGGATCGGGCGTCGCTTAAATCAAGCTGCGTCTTGTTCAAGGCGATCAGCGCCGTCGTCAGTTCCGGCCGGGAAATTTCCCCGGCGTCCAGGCGTTGCTGCAACAATTTCACGATTTGCTGCTGCGCGGAAAATTGTTTCGCCAAAAATTCAGCGCGCCGGCCGGCGACGGTGTAATCCAGCAGGCTGGCACGGACGCCGCTGCGGATTTGCCAGACGACGGAAACAAAATTCCACCGCGCCGACTCGGCCATTTTCTCAGCTTCGGCGATGCGTTTGCCGCGCTTGCCGGCGGTTTCAACCGGCACATCGAAAGTCACCGGCACCAGCCACGGCGTGTAATTGCCGGGAATCTGCGAATCGTAGCCGGGCGTGACCGTCACGGAAGGATTCGGCCGCGCGCCCGCCGTTTTCACGCCTGCGGCAGCCACGCGCCATTGCGCCCGCGCCACTTCGATCGTCGGATGAAAATAAAACGCCACGAGCGACAGCTCGGACAAATTCCATTTGGTTTTCGGCCAGTGCAAAGTTTCGCCGCCGGAATTCCGTTCGAGAAATTTCTCCAGGCCGGGATCGTCGAGCCGGCGCGCGTCAAATTGCGCGGCGGATTTGTCCGGCCGGAGCGGCTGGGATTCAAAATGCGCACAGCCAGCCAGCAGGCCGGCGATAAAAATGATGGGCCAGGGTTTCACAAAATTGTTTGTCGAGATGCAAGCGGTAGGCGGATGGTTACAGTAGTCTGGTTTTCCGCGGACGCGATGCGGATGTCACCATGATGGGCGCGGGTGATCCATTCGGCGATGCTCAAGCCGAGGCCGCAGCCGTCCACGGCGGAATTGTGCGCGGCGTCGCCGCGATAAAACCGGTCAAACACCCGGGGCAAAATTTCCGGCGGAACACTTTTCCCGCTGTTGACAATTATCAACTCGGCAGCCGCGCCGTCGCGGCGCAGGGAAAACGCCACCGTGCCGCCGGGCTGATTATATTTCACGGCGTTGTCCGTCAGGTTCAGCAAAAGCTGCCGCAGCCGGTGCCGGTCGCCGTGAACGGTGATTTTTTCACAGGGGTCCAGGCTGACGGAAAGTTGTGCCGCCCGCGCCAGAATTTGCGCATCGGCAAAAACGTCGGTGACGATTTCGTCCAAGGCCAGCGGGGCAAAAGTCAATTCGACCTGCCCGGCGTCGGCCTTGGTGAGCAGGGTGAGTCCGTCCACGATTTTGGTGAGCCGCTGGATCTCGTCGAGCTGGCTGGCGAGCCGCTCATGCTGCGGCGCGGGCAGGTTGTCATCGCCCAACGCGGTTTCCAACTCGCCGTGCAAAACGGTAAGCGGCGTTTTTAATTCGTGCGAGGCGTGCAAGGTGAATTCGCGGATGCGCTGGAAAGAACCGTCGAGCCGTGCGGTCATGGCATTGAAAACTTCCGTGAGCCGGTCGAGTTCGTCGCCGTTGCCGGAGCGCGGCAAATGCTGGGCGAGGTTGCCCTCGTGAATTTTTTCGGCCGCAGCCGTGAGCGCAGCCACCGGCGCGAAAGCCCGGCGCGTCAGCCACCAGCCACCCAGCAGGCCAACGACGATCGCCGAGCCGCCGTAAATAAAGATGATTTGCGTGATGTCCACGCCGGCGTCGTCGTCAATCGTCGCTTCATGGTGATGGGCGATTTTGGCGCGCGTTTCCACCACCAATTCGGAATACATCGCCAGGCCGATGACCAGCAGCGACACGGAAAAAATAACCGCATACCACAGCGTGAGACGCGTGCGAACGGTCATGGCGCCTCCTTTAAAACATAACCGATGCCGCGGACGGTGTGCAGCAGCTTCGGTTCAAAGTCGTCGTCAATCTTTTCGCGCAGCCGCTTCACATAAACATCGACGAGGTTGGTGCCCGGATCGAAATCGTAGTCCCAGACTTTTTCGATGATGCTCATGCGCCCGCAAATCCGGCCGGGCGTGCGCATCAAAAATTCCAACAGCCGGAATTCACGCGCGGTCAATTCGAAGGTTTTGCCGCCGCGCTCGGCGCGATGAGAAACGGTGTCGAGCGTCAGGTCGGCCAGCCGCAACAAAGTGGATTTCACCTCGCCGCCGCGCCGGCCCAAGGCACGGACCCGCGCCACGAGTTCCGCGATGACAAACGGTTTCGGCAGGTAATCATCCGCGCCGGCGTTCAAGCCTTCCACGCGCTCATTGACCGAGCCACGCGCCGAGAGCAACAGCACGGGCGTTTTGTTTCCGCCTTCGCGCAATTGTCGCAGCACGCTCAAGCCGTCGCGGCCGGGCAGCATGATATCGAGCACGATGCCGTCAAACAACGTGCCCGCCACTGCGGTAAGCGCGTCGTCACCATTGCCGCACACGTCCACGGCAAAACCTTCGCTCTGGAGCGCCTTGCGCACGAACGAGGCGGTTTTTTTTTCGTCTTCGACGACTAGGACACGCATGGCTGCAGATTAAATCAGGAGGGCAAAGCGGGCGAAACCTTTTAGTTATTTCACAGGGTTACCGGCAAGCAGATTGTTGAGGTCTTTGTAAGCTTCAGCAAAAGCATCCACGTTGACCTGATCAAGCGCATTGGGAGCCAATTCTTCGATCAGCCGCAGCCGGTTGACAATCAGCGGCAGGTCTTCCGGCCCCGGATGCTTCGGATCGGACAGACCGTCCTCGTTCAAGTCCTCGATCAAATCTTTGCGCTCCTCGGCCGGCAAACTCGGGTCGTTGACCGCGCCCATCCAATACGCCTCGGCCTCAGGATCCGCGCCGACCAAACTCAAAGCCGCACGAGCATCCGGATCCTGGATGGGCGCTTTGGCCTTCGCCGAGGTGCCGGTTTTGGCGGCGGCTTTTTTTACTTTCGCGATTTTCGGCGGATGAATCGCTGGTTGGGTTTCAACCGGCGGAACTTCAGCCGGAGTGTTTGGTTCGGCAATTGGTGAGACTGCTGTTTCTGCGGGTTGAGCCATCTTTTCCGCCGAGCTGGAGTTGACCACCCCGCGCCGAGTGTGGGCCACCATGGCAATGACCGCCGCCAGACTGACGCCCACCAAAATCACACCGAGTGCGTTTTTGACATTCATCATGAAAGGGCTGTGCTGGCGATTCAGGCCTTCGTCGCCTGAGTCAGTTTCTTGAGCAAGCTCTCCAAAGCCGCTTTGCCCTTCTCGAGATTCGTGTGGCTGCTGCGCAGGGCCGAAATGGCTTTGTCGAGCGTCTTGTCCAGCGCGGTCCAGACCGCCTCGTCCTTGGGCCTCAAAACTTTTTCCTGATCATCCCAGGACGTTTCCAAATCGGTGAGCTTGGCGACCATTTCCGTTTGCTTGCCAGCCGCCAGCGCATCCAGCGTCGCCTGAGCCAGCGCCTTGAATTCCTTCGTCTCCGCCGCGGTATAAACCGCCGTCATGGCCGGTGTTTTGGTGGCGGCTTGGGGTTCGTCTGCCTGGCTGGTCAGGGCGGGCAGACAAACCACGCCGATCAAAGTTGCCAGGCTCAGCGACATCATTGTGAGATAATTTTTTTTCATAATTTTTTAGAGCTAATTTTCAGTTGTTGGTTTTGTGCGAAACCAGTTGCTCATCGCCGCCCGACGGAACTTCGCGCACCACGCCGACGCCCGCCGCGTAATATTTGTATTCAACGCCTTCGCCGGCCGGATGCTCCGCGATCTTCAGGCAATTTTTATAAGTTCCCGCCGGCACGGTCACCGTCTCCGCAAGGGAAATCACCTCGTCGCTTTCGTCAACCGTCTTGGAGACATCCTCAGACTTGAACTTGTCGCCAACTTGGGGATGCGCCGGCAGGAGCAAGCCGGGTGTTTGGGTGTCTTTGCCGAGCAACCACGCGCCTTCGTGACTGGTCACTTTGCCGTCCTCGTATTCATCCACATCCTCGCCGAGATAATAAACATTGCCAGCATCGTCCTGGGCAAAATAATCGGTGGCGACTTCTTCCAGCCGGCCATTCATCCAGGCACGGTCCTCGAAAACCGCTGCATCCACTTCCTGGCCATTGATTTTGAAAATTTTATGTTTGTCGGGTAACGCCGTGCGCTCCACGCGGATTTTTTTTCCGTCCTCCGTGCCTTCCAAAACATCCTGCTTCAACGACGCCAGTGGCAGAAACGGATGGGTAATATCGCGTGGATGGCTGAAAATGACACCCGCCAGAATTTTTTTGGCGCGATCCGCCTTTTCCTGTGCCGCGTCGGCGGCATCGTCGTGCTTGGTTTGAACGAGCTTGCCGTCGGCCTTCACCACGATGTCGGCCACGTTGCCGTCCTTGTCCGTGACGCCAGCCTCATAAACCGTTTGGCCATCCACGTTGTGGCCTTTGGTTTCTTTATCCACGGTTTGTCCGACCTTGCCGCCATTGGCCAGCACAGTGGCGCGCACCGCTTCCGGCACGTCCGCCCATTTTAATTCCGTGCCCGCCCGACCCGTGGACGCGATGGCAACGCCGAGCAGTGCGCTGCTGAATAATTTGCCGTAGTTCATAATTTTTTTGAGACGCTTTTGGTCAGGGTGGTGGCGATCATTTCTGTGGTTATAAAAATGGCGTAAACCATCAACAGCCGGGGCCAAGTGGCAGCCCGGCCGGTGATGGCTTAGAACCTGACGAAGTTAATCTTTGTCGTCTTTTTCACCGCCATGTTTCTTTTTGGCGGCCGCCGCATCTTCGGCGGCTTCCTTGGCTTGATCCGCCGGGGTTTCCGTCTCGACTTCACCGACCACGTCGCCAGTGATTGCATCCACATTGACTTCCTTGATGTCTTTGGAATCAGGAATCGTGAAAGTGAAAGACCAGATCAATTTGCCTTTTTCCTTTTCCAATTCGCCTTCTTTGATCGTGCCATTCGGGACTTTTGCCTGGGCCGTTGCCTGGGCGGTTTCCTTGCTGACCTTGGCCTTGGCCACAAGCTTGGCTTCCTTGCCTTCACCGCCGTTTTTGCAGCATTGGCTTTTATCCGCCACGCAGCCGACCAGCAGGCTGGTCGCGAGCATGGAACCGACAATTATTTTAATTTTCATAGTAATATTGCGTATTTGTGGTTGTTGTTGTTGAAAACTTGAACATGAGCATTGAACACCATGGCCATGAACCCTGCATGAATGGGCGATGACAGTTTTGTCATTTTTGATATTGGCCGCAGGACGAAACCAACCCGTTTCGCCGGCGCTTTCCAAACCAACCAAGTTCACGCAGCCCGCAAGCGCCGAGCACCTCAAAACCACTCCTGGCAAAGAAAAAACAAACACAAAGTCCGATAAAAAAGAGCCCAGCGCAGAGGCATCTCAAAAAGGGTTTTTTTGCCACGTCCCAGTGCGACGCAACAAAGAACAGCGAGACAAACGGGATGAACAAATAGCCAAGCCCCCACCAAACCGGACCAAATTGGGCCAACGCATCGCCGGCTTCCGCCTTGGCTCGGAGGTCGGCCAACTGCTTGGCATCGGCCGCGCTGGGTTGGGCAGAAAGGTCAGAAAAACCAACATTCAGCAACCATATTATGATTAGAAGCCAGGCTGCTTTCATGTCGGCAGAATAGTCCGATCAAAGTGGTTGGCAAGTTCCGTCGCCACGGGGTCGACAGCCATCGGGGAGATGCCCCGCGGCCACTATTTTTACAGATCGCTACGAAATGCGTTTTGCCGCGCCAAGCTTTCAATCCACTCGCCGTTCGGCTGCGCATAAGGACGAAACGTTTCCAGGCTGCCTTCGCGGTCGTTGTAATAAAGCGCGCGATGCAGACCCAGCGTGCCGGCGGCGGGCGCGTCAATCAGGCTGGCCGAATCGCTCGCGCTCATCTGGAACACCACGCGCATTTCAAATTCGCTTAATGTCTTTCGTCCGAGGCAGCGGCTCACGTTGTTGTAAGTGTCGCAGGCGGCAATGACGTGAATGCCACGCGCCGGACCTTCGGTGATGAGACTTAACAGAATCGCAGCCGGAGTTGGCGCGTCGCCGCCGCGGCTGGAAAAACTAAACTCGTCTTCCTGCCGCAGCTTCTTGAAATTTTGCAAACCCTGGATCAGCGCGAAAATTTCCGGGCCGGACGATTCGCTTTCCGCGCGCCGACTTAACTCTTCCGACAACCCGGTCATCACTTCGGCTAGATTGCTGTTGCCACCTTGAACCGATTCGTGGGGCACCGCTTTGACGGCGCGTTCCAAAAATTCGCGCGACGGAAAACCCGGCGGCGTGCTGTCCAGCACCACGAAACGCGCGGCGTCTTTTGGAAACTGCGCGGCCAATGCAACCAGTGCGACGGAAAGAATCGTCGCCGTGCGTTCCTCGCTTTGGCCCACGATGAGCAAATTACTGCCGCTCTGTCGGCGAAAAACGGCCTCCGTCGGACCTTTGATGGAATTTGGGGCACCCAGCCACACGCTAGCCTGCGCGGGAATTTGCGTTGGAATTTTATGCAGCGCCGCGCGCAGCGGCAAATTCTCCGTCACGTCCGCCGGCGCGTTGCCTTCGAACACAATCGGGCCGGGATATTTTTCCGCGGTTTGGTCGGCCCGCTCGCGGATTTTGGCGAGATAGCCATCGCGTGTCTTGTCCGAAAGCCAGACGGCCTGAAACGGACTATTGCCTTCAATCGCGCCCGCCGCGTCGTTGTAAATGCCTTCGCCCGGACGCGACAGCAGCCGCGGCGCGGGATTGTCCTGATCCATGATCAAATACGCATCCGCTTCGTTGCACTGAAGCGCGATGCGAATGACCATTTGCCCGATGGTCGCGCGGGCCAGCGTATAAGCACCGCCAAGCGTCTGCGAACCAAGCAAAACGTGAATGCCAAAGGCGCGACCCTGCCGCACGATGCGGTCCAGCAACACCGCCGCGCCTTGCGACACGCGGTCTTCCTCCGTGAAAAATTCCTGAAACTCGTCAATCATCAAAAGGACTCGCGGCATCGGTTCGCCCGCCGGCGGCGAAGCAGTGGCCGTCTGCAAAGACCGTTTGTAGCCGGCCAAATCCTGCGCACCGACTTGACGGAACAAATCGCCGCGCCGGCGCAATTCATCATCCACGCGCTGCAAAACGCTCAAACCAAATTCACGGTCGCTTTCGATGGCGACGACTTTTGCGTGCGGCAGATGGCGGGTGCCGTAGCATTTGAACTCGACGCCTTTTTTGAAATCCACGAGATAAAATTCCACCTGCTCCGGACTGCACCGCAGCGCGAGGTTCGTGATGATGACGTGGAACAAGGTGGATTTGCCGGAACCCGTTTTGCCGGCGATCAACACGTGTTGCCGCGTGCCGCTGCCAATTTCGAGATATTGCAATTTCGTCGCGCCGGAACGGCCGATCGGCACGCGCAGCAGCTCGGTTGTTTCATCCTGCCAAACATCCGCCTCGGCCGGCGCAATCTGCTCGAACGGCACTTCCACGCGGTTGGCGTCCTTGCTGCCTTCGCCGACTTGATGCAAAAATTCCGTCGCAAATTCCGGCGGCGCTGGCGGATCAAACATCAGCCGCATCCCCGACGGCTGCCGGTTCGCCAGTTCAAAACCACGTTCTGTTTGAACAAGGCAGACGCTGTTTTTGCGAAGTTCGTCCGGCACAAAATCCGGCGGCAGCGCCGTCCGCTGATCCCAGTGGATGAGCGTGAAAACGCCGCAGCGCGCGCCGTTCGCGGCGATGTTGCGCAGCCGCTTCGCCGCCGTGTCGCTGAAATTTACCGGGAACGACGCGATGACCAGAAAATGATATTTTTCCGCCACGCTGCCGGCTTGGGCGTTGTATTCCGCGATGGTGGCGTATTCGTTGCGGAGATACATCTGGATGATTTTCTCCATGTGCTCATTCAGTTCCGCGAGCTTCTCCTCGAACTGCGCTGACTGCGTCCAGATGCGGCTATTGAGGCTGCTCGACTCGTAATCCGCCAAGTGCATCAGCGCGGAAAAATTCTGGCCCAGCCCGACCGGATCAAAAATCGTGAAGCTCAATTTGCCGGGCGGCGTGGTGGCGAGCAGTCGGAAAATAATGTTATTGATTGCGCCGAACGCCTCGTCGCCGCCAGTCTTGCCGGACTCGAACAAAATGGAACCTTGTGCCGGAAAAGTCAGCGACAGCGGCGCGGAAATCGTCGCCGGGCCAAACCACTGCAAGCGCGGATCTTTCGGCAGCGCGCCGACTAACTTTTCCACGCCGGCCTCCAGCCGCGCGAACTTCGCGGCATTTTGAAAATCCGCCGGCGGCGTCCAGTTTTTCCAAATCGCAGAATCCCACGTCGGGAAAATATTTTCCGCGCCGTCGTTGGCCGTGCGCAATTGATCGCACAGCGGCTGGAGCTGTTTTTTCCAATCCGCTACCAAGGCCTGCCAACCGGCCTGGTGGTCGCGTTCGAGTTGCGCCAGCTCGGCGGTGTGCGCCTCGGTGTTTTGCCGGACTTGGGCGAGGTCTTCCGCTTTCAACCGGGCCACGGTTTCCGCATAGTTCTGTTCAATTTGGCTGTGCGCCGCGCGGAGTAGTTGCTCGTTTTTTAGCTCAAGGTGTGACGTTTTTTCGCTGATCGCCGTCGCCTGACGGCTGCGCAACTGGCCGGTGTCGCGCACCGCCTGCCGCCATTCCTGATTAAAAGTTTGCTTGCTGGTTTCAAATTCAGTTTTGATCCGCTCCTGTTCCGACTGGAAATGCGCGGCGGATTTTTCGGCGCAGGCGTCAAACAGCCGCCGCATTTTGGCCACGTCACCGGCGATGATCGTGGCGAGCGGTGCAGCCGAGCGCCCGCCCAGAAAATAAATAATGCCGACCGCGAACAATGCCGCCAGCGCCATTCCCGCCTCGACATGCGAAACCAAATTCCGGCCTAACTTAGCCAGCACCGGATCCGCCGCCGCCACGCCGAGCAGCAGCACAGCCACCAACCAGATCGGAACAAACTTAAAAAGTTTCGGCAGCAAAATCTTTTCAAAGCGGCCCAAGTCAGTAGAGATTGTCAATTGCAGCTTTTGCATTTCGCCAAACAGTATATTTGCATCCGGCGACAAATCCGGTTCCGGCCACGACCGGCCGGATGCGAGCAGCCAGCGGAATTGTCCGTAGCCGCGAAACGCGCTGTGCGCCGCCGCTTCGAGCCGCGCCAGTTCCTCGCCGGCGACCGCCAGATTTTGCTGGAAGGTTTCGCGCGCGGTGGTGGTGTTAGCCAACTCCTGATCGCGATGTCGCTCGGCGGCCAGCACACCTTGCTGGGTGCGGTCTTTCCACGCGGAATCTCGGTCGCTGATTTCATCCAGCCCGCGCTGGCTGACGGCAGCGTGGGCGCGGGTGATGCGAACCTGGCGTTTCTCAAAACGCGACTGGAGCCGCGCCTTTGCCGTTTCCAGCTTGGACGCGGCATGTAATTCGCGGGCGTCAGCCGTGGCGCCAAGCACTTCGTTGCGCCGGTTAAAGGCCGTCAACTCGGCGGCGGACTGCACGCGGAATGCGCTATTCAACTTTTCCTCGCGCGCCACGAAATCGCGAACGGCGTCTTTCAACGCGTCCAGCAACGCGAGCACTTCGTTAACGCCGGGTTGGCTATTCACAATCGCTCCTCACTTTTTTCAAAAGTTCCTCCAGTTGTTCCAGCACATGCGCCGCACGATTGACGTGCGCGGAAAGTTCGACCATGAACTGGCGCTCGAATTCTTCGCTCTTCGCGTCGCGCCAGTAATTTTTCGTCTCCGACCACTGGAGCGTGATGTCCCGCGTCAGCCCGACGAGCCGGCCTTTGTTTCCGCTCAAGCTCATGTGGACGTCTCCGTTTTCGCCGGCTCGGCGGCGATGGTTTTTTCGCTGTGCGGCGCGGCGACATTGCGATAAGCGTCCAACGCTTTCAGCACATGGTCCAGGTAGGCCACGGCGCGGGCCATGTCGGTGGCCAGAAATCCGCGCAGTTGTTCCGTTTGTTTCACCAGCGGAGCGGAACGGTTTTCCAATTCGCGGTCCCAGCGTTTCAAAACGCCCAGCTTGGCCTCCGCCTCCGCGACGGCGCGCTGCGCCCGCTGCACGGCCATGAGTTGCAACGACGCGGAACCTTGAAATTGCGACAGCGTGGCATTGAATAATTCCTGCTTGGCCTCCTCCAGCCGCCGGGCGCGCAAACGTAATTCCTGTTGCCAAAACGCCCGCTGGTCATTTTGCAGCCAGAGCCGCGTGCGCGACATTTCGTTGCCGACCTCCTCCAGCACCGGCCCGGTCTGGCTGAGAAAAACGATGAGGCTGGCCCGGAAGGACTCGATGGCTTCGACCGACGTGATCTGGGCTTTTTCGGCCATGCGTCAACGCTGGTTGAGATATTCCTCGATGCGCTGGGCCTTGCGCAAAAGATACGGCGTGTGTTCCTTGGACAGCTCGACGAATTTTCGCAGCGCCTTCATCGCCTGCCGGAATTCCTCGGCAAACTTTTCGTGCTCCTGGTCCGACCAGGTGTCGCCGAGCGCCGCGAACCGCGCGTGCAGCAGGTGCATCCGGTTTTCGAGGTCGCTGTTGAAGCGCTGCAGTTCCTCGGCAAACCGCCGCACTTTTTCCGGATCCATGATTGCCTGCGCCATAATTTTAATCTGGTTGGTCCAGCGCACTATCGCAAACCTTTGGCCATTTCGCAATGAGCGGCTTGTTCAGATTTATTTCGAATCAATTTGGTTTCAAACCACCGGGAGAAATGCGGACTGCGGCCCGCCAGCTTTTACTTTGAAATCTTTCGCGTTCCCTGCCAACATCAATGTTCACTTTTGAATTCTGGATTCTAAATTCTGATTCCTGAATTCTATTTTAATATGAAACGCACGCATCATTGCAACGAACTGCGCCCGGCACACATCGGGCAAACCGTCACACTCTCCGGCTGGGTCCACTCCCGCCGCGATCTCGGCGGCCTCATCTTCATCGACATCCGCGACCGCGAAGGCCGCACACAAACGGTGTTTGATCCGTCGGATTTGACGCCCGAACTGTTCACGCAAGCCGCCGCGCTGCGGAGCGAATGCGTCGTGAGCATCACTGGCAAAGTGCGTCAACGTCCCGCCGGCACGAACAACGCCAAGATTCCCACCGGTGAAGTCGAGGTCGGCGTCACCGGCCTCGAAGTGCTGAACATGGCGGAAGTGCTGCCGTTCCCGGTGGACGATCCGGAAATCGCCAACAAGGTGAACGAGGAATTGCGTTTGCAATATCGCTATCTCGATTTGCGCCGGCCGGAAATGGCGCGCAACCTGAAAGTGCGCAGCAAAGTCGCCATCGCCACGCGCAGCTACATGGACGAACAAGGTTTCCTCGAAGTCGAGACGCCCACGCTCTTCAAGTCCACGCCCGAAGGCGCCCGCGAATTTCTGGTGCCGAACCGCCGTGAGCCGGGCACGTTTTACGCGCTGCCGCAATCGCCGCAGCAATTCAAACAGATCCTGATGGTCGCCGGCGTGGAAAAATATTTCCAGCTCGCGCGCTGCTATCGCGACGAAGATTTGCGCGCCGACCGCCAGCCGGAGTTCACGCAGGTGGACATCGAGATGAGTTTCATTGACCGCGAAGATATTTACAATTTGATTGAAGGCTTGTTGAAACGCGTCTGGAAAATTGCGCTGAACACTGACGTGCCGACGCCGTTCAAGCGCATGAGTTTTGAAGAAGCGCTGAACCGCTATGGCATTGACAAGCCGGACACGCGCTTCGCGATGGAACTCGTGGACATGACGGAAGATTTTCGCGCCAGCACGTTCAAGGTTTTCAGCGGCACCATCGCCAACGGCGGCGTGGTGAAGGCGCTTAACGCGAAAGGCATGGCCGGCGCGACGCAAGGCCAGATCGAGACGATGACCGAATACGCCAAGAGCTTTGGCGCGAAAGGTCTCGCCTTCATCAAGGTTGAAAAAGGTGCCGACGGTGCCACCGTCGAATGGAAGTCGCCCATCGTGAAATTCTTCAGCGAAGCCGAGAAGGCCGCGCTCACGACGAAGCTCGCGATCCAGGAAGGCGATTTGATTCTCTTCGCCGCCGACCAATGGCTGAACGCCTGCGAAATTCTCGGCAAGATTCGACTCTATTGCGCCGACGTGCTCAAGACACAGGGCAAACTCGTGATTGATCCGAAGCAATTCAATTTTCTCTGGGTCATCGAGTTTCCGCTGCTCGGCTTTGATCGCGAACAGAACCGCTGGTATTCCAGCCATCATCCGTTCACCGCGCCGGTGCAGGAAGACATTCCGCTGCTCAAGACCGACCCGAAGAAAGTGCGCGGCCAGCATTACGATATCGTCGTCAACGGCGTCGAACTCGGCGGCGGCTCCATCCGTATTCATCAGCCCGACGTGCAGAAAACCATCTTCGAGGAATTGCTCGCGATCCCGCCGGAAGAAACGAAACTGCGCTTCGGTTACATGCTCGACGCCTTCAAGTATGGCGCACCGCCGCACGGTGGCATCGCGCTCGGCTTTGACCGGCTCATCGCGATTCTCTGCGGCACGCAAAGCATTCGCGACGTCATCGCCTTTCCGAAAACTGCGAAAGGCACCTGCCTGATGACCGATTCACCGAGCCACGTCTCGCCGAAACAACTGCGTGACCTTTACCTCGAAGTGAAAGTAAAACAGGCGGCTCCGGCCCCCGCGCCGGCCAAGACGTAATTATCACGGACTGCCCTGCGCCGGCCAGACCATGATGAATTGGACCAAATCTGGCCGGCGTTTTATTCGATTGCTGCAACTATTCGTCATCGCGTATTTGCTCGTCGTTCTGGCGGTGCTGATCTTTCAGCGCCGCCTGATTTATTTTCCGACCAAAATCCCCGCCGACGTCATTGAGTCGGTCGCGGCGGAATATGGCTTTGCACCGTGGAAAAATGCCGCCGGCGATATCATCGGCTGGAAAATTTTGGCGCGCGGCACGGCCACCAGCAGTGTGCTGATCATCCACGGCAACGCCGGCTGCGCCCTGAGCCGCGATTATCTCGCCCAGCCGGTTCACGATGCGGCGGACGTGGATGTTTTCGTTTTGGAATATCCCGGCTACGGTGCGCGCCCCGGCTCACCGGGCAAAATCAGTTTCATTGCCGCCGCCGAAGAGGCGTTTGCATTGCTGGCCACCAACGCGCCGCGCTACGTCGTCAGCGAATCCATCGGCGCGGGTGCGGCCTGCGAGATGGCCAAAAACCATCCAGCGGAAATCGCGGGGCTGGCGCTGTTCGTGCCGTATGACGAGCTGGCAAAAGTCGCGCAAAAACAAATGCCCTTCCTGCCGGCCTCATTGCTTTTGTTCGACCGGTTCAATCCGGAGGAATGCCTGAAGAACTATCATGGTCCGGTGAAGATGATCATTGCCGGTGCGGATGAAGTCATCGGCGCAAGCGCCGGCCAGCGTTTGTTTGACCGTTATGCCGGCCGGAAAAATCTGCAAATTTTTCCCGGCGCGCATCACAACGACGTCGCCGCGCAAGCGCCGGTCTGGTGGCGGGAAATTTTTGCGTTCTGGCAGCAGAAAAAATAACCGCAGCGGCTTTGCAGATGCCTTGAATCAATTGCTGGTCACGCTGCCGGGCGGCGGCTGCTGCCAGTTGAAGCGGATGGGCACCAGCGCGCACGGCACGCCGGGCGGCTGCTTGTTGGGGCTGTAATAAGTCTGGTCAAATCCCCAATTACGCGTCGGCGGATCGTAATACGCTCCCGGCATCTGAAATTGGGCCGTGGCGATCTGGCTGCTGAACAGGCAGACGATGGAGGTGTTGAGCGTCAGTGTGTCGCCGCTCCAAGTTTCCAGAAACCGCGTGAGGTTGTGGACGCCGCCGCTGAACGTGGTGGCGGTGGTGCCGGTGCTGGGAATGTTGCCGGTGACGATGGCCGCGTTCAACGTCATGCTGGAGGCGTTGCGGGAGGTGTAAAGGCCGGCGCTTTGGCTGTCCTGCCAGCTCGGCGAAAGAATCGTCAGCGCATCCGAGAGCAGCGCCGCCGGCAGGGAAGCCCCGTTGGTCGTGGCCCCCAGACCCGTGGCGGTGCCACCGCTGGCTTGATTGGTGAGATTGTAATTGCCCTTAACATAGAGCGGATTCAGCGTCGCCACGGTGAAGCCGAGGCCGTGGTTGTAAGGCAGCCCAGTGCCGTTGACCAACCGCACCACGGCCTGCGCGCTGCCGGAAGTCCGGCGGTCGGCCACATAGAGAATCGTCGGATACGCGCCGTTGGTGAATTTGCCGGTGGCCACGGTGTTGGTAGCCAGCCATTGCGAATACTGGGCCACGTCAATCTGGGTCACCAGTTGGGGCGTGGTCGTGGACTGCCGCTGGTCAGTGAAGCTGTTGGTGAGCGATAAAAACGGCATTTGGTAAGGCGCGTTGGTGGCCAGCAGGGCCGGCGTGGCGTTGAAAATGGTTTGCTGAACCTTGGCGGAGTCGTTGCCTGGCAAGTTGCCGTTGAAGCCCGTCTGCAAAATCATTTTCACCGTCGGTGGATTGCCAGCCGTGACACTGTTGCTCACGAGCAGGATCACTTGGGCCTGATTGTAGAGCCGCACTTGACCTTGTGATGACATGACATCTTCGCCGGCCGACGGAATATCAATGATCGAATGTGTGTTCGTCATGGTGATCGCCAGATTGACCGTGGTGTTGCTGGTGGAATAACCGGCGTTAAAGGTCGTGAGCCAGGTGGACGCGGTGTTCGGAGTCCAGATGCTGATGCCGCCGCGCGCCGGCGCCGAAAGGGAGGTGCCACAGGTCACCGCCCCGTCAAACGTCAGCGTGGCACCGCTGCCAGCCCCGACGCAAATGTCGGCATTGGAATGAACACGCCCTTTGACCAGCATCGTGGCGCAGTCGCTGAACTCCAGTTCACCATTGTAAAAAATCGCGTAGGTGGTGATGGGCACCAGCGCCAACATCACATCCTCCTGCGCCGTGCCGACGACATCGGGAAACTGCGTGCCGGTCATGGTGGCGTTGGCCGTGATGCGATAGACCGGCGAAACGGTGGCATACTGGTTGGTGTATTGAGTGGGCATCGGGCCGTTGTAATTCGTCAGAAAACCGACGTAGATGCTGTTGGCGGCGCCCGACTGCGGATTCGAGAATTGCACATTCGCCCAATAGGCGTTGTCCGTGCTGGTCGGCACCATGTTGTAAGCACCCGCCACCAATTGGTTGGTCACATAACCCAGACCGTTGGCTTGAAAATCCCAGGCCATTTTGGCAAAGACTTTTTCCGTGGCCGCCTCGGCCGCGTTGTTCAGCATGGCAAACTTGGCGGTGCGGAAATTCTGGATGGCGACCGTCGAGGTGCGGTTCATCTCGCTCACGAGTATCAGAATACTGATCGCACACAGCACCATGACCAGCACCAGGGCGAAGCCGGCGGGGCGTTTTTGGTTGTTGAGTTTGAGGTTCATGGTCCGTCGGGGAGATGCGGGGTGGCGCGGCAGTCAATGCGGTAATAGTTATACAACCCGTTCGAGCCCACCGCCGTCAGCGGATAGAGAAACTGGCTGAACTGGAGCGTGGCGTGGATCACGCCTTTGAAGCTGCGCACCGTCTGCGTATTGCCCATATAATCTTCGCTGGTGAAATAGAGCGTGTTGATGAGGTTGGACACGCTGACCACCGGCACGCCGGTGGAACTCGGCAACCGCCACAACAGGCCGTTGGCGCTGGCCACCTGACTGGAATCAAAGTAATAAAGGATGGTCTGGTTCGTGTTCACGATCTGGTTGGTGCTAATCACCGCCGAATACAGTTGCAATCCGGTGCCTTGGAGAATGCCGTTGGTGATCGGTATAAAATTCGTTCCCGACATCGTGCCGAGGAGATACCCCTTGGACGCCCGGATGTCATTCAGCAGTTGGCCGATGGAGCGCCGCGCGATGTCGTTCGCTCCCGCCTTGCTCTCCAGCAACTGGCTTTCGCGCAGACCGAGGAAATGCGCGCTCAACGCCCCGCCCACCACCACCACGGTGATCGCGGACACGAACATCGCCTCGATCAGCGAGAAACCCGCCCGCGCTCGGCGGACGGCGGGGATATGAAAAAAGTTTTGCAGCGTCGGTTTCATGGCGTCAATTCACCGCCCGGTTATCCGGCGCAATCATCGTGCAAACCGTGTTGGTAAAAAACAAATTGGTCTGCCGCAATGAAAACGGCCACACCGTGTCCACCCGCAGAAATTGCAACTGCACATTCGCGGAGCCGTTGACGGAAATCGTCTGCAAGGTCACGTAATTCGTCGCCAGGATGTAATTGGTGCTCGCATACGGCACATCCAGAATCGCCGTTGAATAGCCGGAATAGGTTAGGGTCGCAGCATCGTAGCTCGTGGACTGCAGATTCATGTTGGTCAAATTGTTGACGGGCGGAGTCTGCGTCGGATCCCAACTGGCGGCACGAGCCTGCTCCAACACCTCGTTGGCCAGCGATTGCGCCGCCAGCGCATAGCCTGACCATTGCACCCGCTTTCCCGACTGGATGTAAGAAGTGATAATGCCGCCGAAGACCAGCGCCACAATCGCCGTTGCAATCAACACCTCGCCCAACGTCATGCCCGCCTCACGCGGACGCGACCCGGCTTTGCCCGCCAAAAGTCGGCGGGCGCTTGGCTTCACCGCTGGTTCAAATCCGAGTCGCATGGCGTTGAAAATTCTTCCCGACCATGAGACTAGCAGGCCATGTGCCGTGCGTCAAATCTGGCCTCCAACCCGCTAAACGTCCAAAAAATGGCCGAACGTTGTCCTGAAATCAAACCGCGCCCACACCCTCCGTTGCTTTAGTCCGGCCATTTTTTCGGCGAAATGTTATTTAACTGGAACTTTCTGCCCCGTGGTGGCTTGATCTTTCCTTCTTGGCTTGGTTTCAACTTAGGTCGAACAACAACACTTGCGACGGTGAGCTCGCGGAAATTTCCACTTTGCCTTCATCGCTCACGGCAACCGCGTCGCCGCCGGACAGCTTCGCGCCGTTGACGGTCACTTCGCCCTCAGCGACATGAATCCACGCGTGCCGGCTGGCCGCCAGCAGATAAACGACCTGCTGCCCGGCATCCAATTTGCCGAGCGAAAGATTCACATCTTGATGAATCGCGATGGAACCGTCCCGTCCGCTTTTGCTGGCGACTAAGTGCCATTGTCCCGTCGGCGCGGCGGTGAAATTTTTCTCGGCATAACGCGGCTTCACGCCTTTCGTGTCCGGCTGAATCCAGATTTGCAACAGGCGCAACGGCTCGGTCTTGGACGGATTGAACTCGCTGTGCTGCACGCCGGTGCCGGCGGCCATGTATTGAAATTCGCCGGTGCGGATGACGCGGCCGTTGCCCATCGAATCCTTGTGTTCGATGGCCCCGCTCAAAACGTAGGTGATGATTTCCATGTCGCGGTGCGGATGCGTGCCGAAGCCCATGCCGGGCATCACGAGATCATCGTTGATCACGCGCAGGCTGCGGTAGCCCATCCATTGCGGATCGTGGTAATCCGCGAAGCTGAACGTGTGGTAGCTGTCCAGCCAGCCGTGGCTCGCGTGGCCCCGTTCATTTGATTTGCGTATAATTTTCATATCACGACTATGCGCTTGAAAGGTTGTTTCGTGAAATACCATGTTTCTTGCCTCACTATGCTTTTAAGGCATACTTGAATCCGCATGGAACTCCGCCACTTCCGTTATTTCGTCGCCGTCGCCGAGGAGGAAAATGTCTCGCGCGCCGCGTTGAAGCTGCATGTTTCGCAGCCGGGCTTGAGCCGGCAGATCCGCAACCTGGAAGACGAAATCGGTTTTCAACTGTTTGAACGCAGCGCAAAAGCGTTGCACCTGACGGCAGCGGGAAAAATCTTTTTAAACGGAGCTCGCGCCGTGTTGCTTCATGCGGAAGACGCCGTGAATAAAGCCCGCCGTGTCGCCGGCGGCACGCAGGGTGAAATCCATGTCGGTTACGCGCCGTCGCTGACTGTGCAAATCCTGCCGCAGACGCTGCGGATTTTTCAGGGAAATTTCCCGCATGTGCGCGTGGCGCTGCATGATTTGTCGTCGGAGGAAATGCTCGCGCAGCTCGGCGAAAAAAAACTTTCCGTGGCGCTCACCGTCCGCCCGCCGGCGAAACTGCTCCGCGGATTCAACTACGAGGAACTCGCCCGCTACGAAATGTGTTTGGCTGTCGCGCCGAATCATCCGCTGGCGAAATTGAAATCGGTCACGCTGGAAAAGATTTCATGCGAGCCGCTCATCGCCTACAGCCGCAAGGAATATCCCGAATATCATCAGCAACTGGAAAAATTGTTTGCGCCGTTCAGCCGCCGGTTGCACATCGCCGCCGAACACGACGGCATCACCAGCCTCATCGCCGACGTCGAAGTCGGACGCGGCTGTGCGCTAGTGCCAAGCTGCGTCGCGTGCATGGCCGGTCCGCGCCTGAAACTGCTGCCACTGAATCCCGCGTTGCCGCTGATTCCCGTCGGCGCGATTTGGCGCAAAGAATCGGAGACGGACTTGATCAAACAATTTGTCGCAGCGGCCAAACCGGTCAAAGGCAATCTTGCCAGGTAATTCGCCGCTCGCCACGCGCCCGCGACTGAACTAGCCTTGTCGCATGATGGATTTGTCCCGGCCGGATGTTATTTTTACGCACGAGAGCGACCTCGACGGTTTCGTCGCGGGTCTGTTTTTGCAGAAGCTCGCGAAGAAAATGTTCAACCGGGAAGTGCCGCTGGAGGCGTATCACTATAATTATTGGAAACAGCGCGAGCTGCGCGAAACCGCCGCGTGGGTCACGGACTTCACGTTCGAGACGCGCATGGACAAGCCGGAGTGGACGATCATTGACCATCACGTCACGGAAGCGCAGCCGAAATTCGCGCATCTCATCCACGACAAAACCAAATCCGCCGGCCAGCTCTGCTACGAAATCTGCCAGAAGCACGGCCTCGAATCGCCGGCGATGGCGCGGCTCGCGCACATCAACAACGTCGCGGATTTGTTTTTGGAGAACGACCCGGATTTTGAAATCGCCGGCGATTACGCGGCACTGGTGAAGGTTTATCAATTCTGGAATTTGCACTCGGTGATTGACGGCGATATCGAAAAACTGCTCAACCATCCGCTGCTCGAAGTGATGGCGGTGAAGCGGCGCGTGGAAGATCCGCTCGGTTTTGAGTGGAGCAAGCGGCATGTGACGGAGATCACGCCGGTCATCGGCTACGTGGACACGGTCATTGGCAACAATAATTTGATTGTTCACCAGCTACTTGAACGCGGCGTGACAAAATTTCCGGTGCTCGTCACGCTGTTCAAACGGCCGAATAACGCGGTCATCGCCAGTTTTCGCAGCCGCAACGGCGAGGCGCTCAAGGTGGCGGAAAAACTGCAGGGCGGCGGACACGCCAACGCCTCCGGCGCGATGCTGCCGAAATCCGTCCGCAGCATTCCCGAAGGGATCGAATATCTGCGCCAGGTTTTGAACCTCAAGCACGAGACGCCGCTGAACAACTTCGGCAGTTTGCTGGACAGTTTTGCGCCAGCCCGCCGCTGATTTTTTCCGTCGCCAAGGCATTTGGACTTTGCCCCGAACGCAAATTGAATTAAATTTTGCGCATGGCTGATTCATCCACCCGCGCCGACGGGCGTTCCGCAAACCAAATCCGACCGCTGCGTTTTCAAAATCACATCGCCCCTTACGCCGCCGGTTCCACACTCATCGAATGGGGCAACACACGCGTCATCTGCGGCGTGAGCATTGAGGAAACCGTGCCGCGCTGGATGAAGGAACAAAAAGTCGAAGGCGGCTGGCTCACGGCAGAATATTCGATGCTCCCCTACTCCACCTTGCAGCGCAAACAGCGCGACATCAACAAGGGCAAACTGGACGGGCGCTCGTCGGAAATCCAGCGGCTCATCGGCCGTTCGATCCGCGCGGCCGTGGACCTGAATAAATTTGGCCCGCGCACCATCTGCATTGACTGCGACGTGTTGCAGGCCGACGGCGGCACGCGCACGGCGGCCATCACCGGCGCGTTCGTCGCGCTGTCGCTGGCGGTGAACAAATTGATCTCCGAGAAGAAACTTTCCGCCAGCCCGATTCTCGCGGGCGTCGCAGCAGTGAGCGTCGGCATTGTCGCCGGCCAGCCGTTGCTGGATTTATGCTATACCGAGGACGTGGCCGCCAGTGTGGACATGAATCTCGTCATGAATTCCGCCGGCGAGTTTATCGAACTTCAAGGTTCCGGCGAAGAAGCGACGTTTAGCGACACCCAGCTCGCCGACTTGCTTGCGCTCGGAAAAATCGGCATCCGCGACCTGCTCGCGGCGCAACAACAAGCGATTTCCCAAGGTTAAACACTGTGGCCACAAAAAAGAATTCCCGGCGCAAAAAAAAATCGCCCGCCCCCGCCACGCGGCTGCTGCTCATCCGCCACGGCGAAGTCGAGGCGCGTTACCAGAAAATTTTTGGCGGGCGCATCGACATGAATCTTTCGCCACGCGGCAAACGCCAGGCGAAGATTCTGGCGGATTATCTCCGGGCCAAAACAATTGACGCCATTTACGCCAGCCCGATGAAACGTGTCCAGCAGACGCTGGCACCGACGCTGAAAATGAATTCGCACACGCAGACCATTTTTCCCGACCTGCGCGAAATTGATTTCGGTGACTGGACCGGCCACGGCTGGGAAGCCGTCCGCGACAAATATAAATTTGCCGTCCATGAATGGCTCCACAAAATCGAAGACCCCGGTTCGCCGAACGGTGAAAGTGGAAAAACATTTCGCGCCCGCGTCGAGCCGTGCCTGCGCGAAATCATCCAAAAACATCCCGGCCAGAACGTCGCCGTGTTTTGTCACGGTGGCGTCATCCGCATGATTTTGTCGGTGCTGCTTGAGCTGCCGCTGCCGATAACCAATTCGTTCGAGGTGGAATACGCCAGCATCACGCAGGTGGCATTGCATCCGCACATGGCGGAGATTGAGTTGCTCAATTTCACACCCTGGCGCGATCTGGTCGCCTGACTCGCTCAGTCGAAACCGGTGAAATTTATGAAATCTGTAAAACCGCTCCGGCGCGTTTCGGTCGCCACCACGCTGGAAGCCGAGGACGCCGTCAGCGAATTGCTCGCGTCATTGGTTGGCTCCGCCGCGTCGGCGTATTTTGACTTGGAAGCGCAGACAAGTTTGGTCAGCGTTTTTTCACAGAAAGTTTTACCGCGCACTTTAAAGTCAGAAATTCTTTCCGGCCTGAAACAGATTGAAAGTTTCGGCCTGAAACTTGGCAGCGGAAAAATCACCGTCGCCAAGGTGAAACGCGAGGACTGGGCGGAATCGTGGAAACGCCATTTTCATCCGCAGGAAATCGGCGGCGCGCTGCTCGTCAAACCGAGTTGGAGCAAAAAAAAACCGCGCAAAAATCAGGCCGTTGTCATCCTCGATCCCGGCTTGAGCTTTGGCACCGGTCAGCATCCGACCACTTCATTTTGCCTGCACGAAATCGTGCGCGGCCGCAAGAATGGGACACAACCAGCCTCTTTTCTGGACATCGGCACCGGTTCGGGAATTTTAGCCATCGCCGCGGCGAAATTGGGCTATGCGCCGGTTCACGCGTTTGACTTTGACCCGGAAGCCGTGCGCGTGGCTCGCGAAAACGCCCATAAAAACAAAGTGGATTCCAAACTCAAACCCAAGCGCGGCGACGTGACCAAGCTGCCGCTGAAACCGGCACTGCAATACGATCTGATCTGCGCCAATCTGATTTCCAACCTGCTCATCGCCGAGCGACGGGGGATTGTGAACCGGGTGAAGCCCGGCGGCACGCTGGTGCTGGCCGGCATTTTGGCGGTGGAATTTGCTGAAGTGGCACGGGCGTTCGCCGATACGGGGTTGAGATTGGCGGCGAAACGTATGGAAAACGAGTGGTGTTCTGGCTCTTTTTGTTTTGTCTGAAAAAATTTGAACACCCGAGCGGGCAGCGGGTCAGATGAATTGTAGATTCCGTCATGTTGAAATGAAGATTTCTTCATGTTTTTGGAACTGCCGCAGTTGGCATCATTTACGCTGACTGTGTGATGAAAGGAAAAGTAACGGTATGATGAAAACAATCGAAGTAATCGGCGAAGCCATTCGCAATCCGAAACATCCGTTCCGCAAGACCGAGCATCATTCAAAAAAATCCCTTAAAAACCGCCACGAACGCCGCAAGATCAAGGAATTCCTGCATCTTGGCGACTGGATGGCGGAAGAAACGGTTTAAGACCGTTGCCGGCCCCAGTCACTTTTGACACTTGGGGCACAGGCCGAAGAATTCGAGGCGGTGAGTAACGGCGGTGAAGCCGTTAGTGTGGGTGATTCGCCACTCGATTTCCGCCGGAAAATATTCGCCGATCTCCACCACCACCGCGTAGCGGGCGCAGACCAAGTGATGGTGAATGCCATTGTCCCCTTCGGCGGCCAGTTAAAACCGGGCCACGCCATCGCCAAAATCAAAGCGTTTGCAACCGGTGGCGACAAAAAATACCGTCCGCTGGCCATAGCCAGACGGACGGAGGAAAAGCACGGCGGTAAAACTATTTCATCAACAACATCTGGCGAGCGCGCTTGATGGCGGTCGTCATGCGGCGCTGATAATGCGCCGGCAGGCCGGTGTATTTGCGCGGCAGAATGCGGCCCTGGTCGGTCACAAACGTGCGCAGCAGCGTCACGTTTTTGTAATCGAGCGCGTCGAGCGTGAAGTCGATTTTCGGCTTCGGGCGCGGCGTGCGTTTTTCGGTGGAACGCTTATTACCGCGTTTGTCTTTCTCGGTATTCGTCTTGCGTGGCATAATTACTTGATCTCCTTATGCAGCGTGTGCCGGCGGAGCGCGGGGTTAAACTTCTTAACCTCGAACTTCTCGGTTTGCAGTTTTTTGTTGCGGGTGGTGGTGTAGCGCGAAGGGGACTTGCCTTCCTTGCGGGCTTCGCTGCATTCGATGGTGATGACTTCTCGGGCCATAAATTATTCTTTTTCTTTCGGTTTTGGTTCTTCGGCTTCTTCGCCGTCTTCCGTCTCGACTTCCGGGATGCCGGTGGCATCAATTGATCCCAACGCACCCAAACGGCGGGAACGCAACGCACCGTCGCGCTCCAACTGCGCCTGGGCTTCCACCGTGAACCGCGTCCACGGAATGACTTCCAGCCGCATCTTCGGAATCGTCTTGCCGGTCAATTCACAGACGCCGTAGGTTGATTTCTCGATGCGCTTAAGCGCCTCTTCAATCTCAAACACGGCATCCTTGTCAGCGGAGAGCAAGCTCAACGCGAAATCACGGTCAAAATTATCGGTGCCTGAATCCGCCATGTGCAGGCTATAGCCGGCCATTTCCTGGGCGGACTCTTCCGCGAGGCCGGTCATCTGCTTGACCAACTGCTCGCGCAGCTCCAGCAGGTTCGCGTAAAATTTCTGCCATTCCGGCTTAATTTTCTTCGCATCCGACGGTCTGCCCGATTTATTGACTGGATGGCCAAGAATCGACGCCGCCGTGGCCGCCCCTGGCGACTTGCCCCGCGTTACAATTTTTTTCATTACTTTTTTCTTCACGGTCACAACTCAAAATTCGTTTGCGGCCAATATCCAAACTGGCCAATGCTTCAAAGGGGCGGGAATGTAGCAAAGTCCGCCAAATAAGCCACAAAAATTTTCAGGGCTTTTTAACGGGGATGGCCGCCGCCTGCTCAATGCACGCGTAAGCATTGTGATTATGGATGCTTTCAAAGTTCTCCGCCTCCACTTTATACCACGTCACCAGCGGATGCGCGTTGAGCCGCAAGGCGACATTCCGGACTAGGTCCTCGACAAAAACCGGGTTCTCATAGGCGCGTTCCGTCACCGCCTTTTCATCCTGCCGCTTCAATAGCGCGTAAAGCTCCGAACTCGCCGACGCCTCGACCATTTCGATGACATCCTCGATCCAGATGATTTTTCTGAACCGCAGCGCCACCGTCACCTCGCCGCGCTGGTTGTGCGCGCCGTATTTTGCGATCGCCTTGGAGCACGGACACAGCGTCGTCACGTTCACCTTCACCGTCAGCACAAAATCAATTTCCGCGCCGCACGCCGCCGCATCAAACCGCGCGACATAATCCATCAAACTTTCCTGTCGCGATACCGGCGACTTTTTGGCCATGAAATAGGGAAACTCGATTTCGAGGTGTGACGTGGCCGCGTGCAATTTTTTTTGCAACTCGCGCAAGATGTCCCCGATGTTTTCGACGTGGATAACGTTGCCGTGTGCGTTCAGCACCTCGACGAAGCGGCTCATGTGCGTGCCTTTGAATTCCATTGGCAAGTCCACGAACATGCCAATCGTGGCCACCGTGTTCTGCACGCTGCGCGCCCGGTCGCGCACCTGGATGGGAAAGCGCAGCCCGCGCACGCCGACCTTGTCAATCCGCAGTTCGCGCGTGTCGCGCTCGCTCTGCTTGTCGTCCAATTTGTGCGCGCTGGATTTGTTTTTACCCGTTCGAGACATGGGCACAGTCTAGCAGCTTTGCGGAAATTGGCAAAAATGTTCGCTTGAAAAGCGTGCCGCCTCTGACATGTTCAGGACAGCCATGAAATTGAGGTTTGGGCACTGGCTCTTTGGTTTCGCACTGCTTTGTTCAAGTGCGTTTGCCGCCGACACGTTCCGCATCGCCACTTACAATGTCGAAAATTATCTGGATCAGCCCACCGCGACGCGGCCGCATGCCAAATCTCCCGAAGCCAAGGCGAAAATCCGCGAAAGCATCCGCGCGCTGAATCCCGAAGTGCTCGCCCTCGAAGAAATGGGCGGCCCCAACGCGCTGCTCGAACTCCGCGCCGCGCTCAAAGCCGACGGTCAGGATTTTCCGTTCTGGGAACACGTCCCCAGCTACGACACCAACATCCACATCGCCGTGTTGAGCAAGCTTCCCATCGTCGCGCGCCGACCACACACAAATGAAATGTTTCTACTCGACGGCCGCCGTTTCCGGGTCAAACGCGGATTCGCGGAAGTGGACATTCAAGCCGCGGACCATTTCACGTTCACGCTGCTCGCCGCGCATTTGAAATCACATCTCACCACGCCCGAAGCCGACGAAGCCGAGGAACGCCTCGGTGAAGCAAAAGTTTTGCGCCAGATTATTGACTCGCGATTCGCTGCCAATCCCAACGCGAAGTTGGTGATCGTGGGTGATTTCAACGACACGAAAGATTCCGCCCCGACGAAAGAAATCATTGGCCACGGAAAACTGAAACTCACCGACACGCGCCCGGCGGAGCGCAACGGCGACACCGCGCCCGGTCAGCCGCCGTATTTCGAGCCGCGCGACGTGGCGTGGACTTATTTTTACGGCAAGACCGACAGCTACTCGCGCATTGATTACATTCTGTTGAGTCCCGCGATGAAACGAAACTGGCTCGCCGACGAAACTTATATTCCCGCGATTCCGAATTGGGGCATCGGCTCCGACCACCGGCCCATCGTCGCCGGCTTTTCCACGGCGGAAAAATAATTTGCCGTTTGCGCTTTGGCCGGAGCGGATTAAATTTCTGCCATGAAACTAAAACTTGGCTGGCAGCTTCTCCTCGCCCTTTTCATCGCCGCCATCGTCACCGGCTGCGCCACGCACCGGATCAACTGGGATGGCCGCATCGGCAATTACACGTTCGACCAGGCCGTAGTGGACATGGGGCCGCCGGACAAGCAGGCGAAATTGAGCGATGGCCGACTGGTCGCCGAGTGGATCACCCGCTACAGCAACGGCGGCACGGTGATGGTCGGCGGCGGATTTTACGGACGGCCCGGCGGTGTCGGCTTCATGGAAACATCACCGAGCTATTACGAACGCAAGCTGCGCCTGACCTTCACGATGAACAATGTCCTCGCCGCCTGGTCGCGGAACTGAAATTAATTCAGCGGCACGCCGCGCCGCAGGAACGTCGGAATGTCCAGATCCTCGCCGTTGTGCAACGTCGGTTCGCTTTTGTCAAAACGGCCCTTGGAAATGATCGCCAGCGGCAGTTGCGGCTGAAACAGTTTTTCCTTCGCCTTCCGCGTCCGCGTGCCGCGCGTCACCACGGTGTCGCGCTGGCTGGTGCTGGAAATATTGCCGCCGTGCGTTTCTGTCCGCGTCGCCGCGCTCTTCGGCGTGATATTTTGTTTCGCGGCGATGACCGTGACGCACAGCCGGTTTGTGAACGCCGCGTCAATCGCCGCGCCCATGATGACCTGCGCGTGGCCGCACTGGCGTTTGAGCTGTTCCATCACGCGGTTGACCTCGGCCATCGTCAAATCCTTGCCGCTGGTCAGGCTCACCAGCACCGCGTCGGATTCCGCCAGGACCCGGCCTTCGTCGAGCAGCGGATGCGCCAACAATTTTTCCACCACCTCGCGCGCACGACCGGGACCGCCAGCCTCGACAAACGCAAATCCATTTTCAGCATGACGGTCACGCACCAGCGCGCACACGTCGACAAAGTGAACCTGGATCAAGCCGGGCCGCGCGAGCAACTGCCACACGCCGCGCACGCCTTCCACCAGCAATCCGCCGATGACGCGAAACGTGTCGCAAACACTGGTGTTTTCATCAATCAGTTTGAAAACTTTCTGGCTCGGCAAACAGATTACGCCGTCCGCGGCCGCCTTCAAATGCTCCAGACTTTGTTGCGCCTGCGCCTCGCGCCGGTTGCCTTCGCAATCGAACGGCAGCGTCACGAACGCCAGCACCACCGCGCCCGCCTCGCGCGCCGCCTTGGCCAGCACGGGGCTGATGCCGCTGCCCGCGCCACCGCCCAGACCGGCGAGGATGAAAACGATGTTCGCGCCTTCGCACGCGGATTTGAGCGTGGAAAATTGTTCCTCGGCCAGCGCGCGGCCGCGGTCGGGATCACCGCCGGTGCCCAACCCGCGCAGCAATTTATTTTCCAACTGAATCTTCACCGGCGCGGCGGACGCGGCCAGCGACGGCGCATCGGTGTTGACGGCGATGAGATGCGCGGCGGCAAATTCCGGCACCGCCAGCGCGGCGAGCAGGCTGACGCCCGCGTTGCCGACGCCGAAAATTTTCACCGCCGGTGTGGCGGACATTTCCAGTTGTGAATTGGGTTGTTCAGTTTCCATAGCCGGGTTTGGTTAGCGTGGCAAAATGCGGCGAAACACATCAGTAAGACCGCCGAGCGTGGCCAGCGAACGCGCCGTAGGCCGCTGCCGGTTGCGGAGCGAACCGTATTTCACCAGGCCGATGGCGGCGGCAAATTCCGGCTGGTCGAGCGCCGTAGTTAAACCGCTGATAGCGCTGGCGTGGCCGGGCGTGACATTCATCTGAAACGTGTTTTCCGCCAGCGGCACCAGTCCCGGCACACGCGAACCGCCGCCGCACAGAAAAACACCGGCGCGCAAATAATCCGTCAGCCCGGCGCGATCGAGTTCCTGCGCAATGAGCTGGAAAATTTCCTCGTGCCGCAGCGACATGATGCGCTGAAGATGCTCCACATTGACGCGGCGCAATTCGAGGCCGAGTTCATTGGTGATGCTGAGGGTCTGGCCTTTCGCGGCCTCGGTCACAATCGCGGAACCGTGTTCCAATTTTAATTTTTCCGCGCGGCTCAGCGGGACTTTCAAGCCATAAGCGAGATCGTTGGAAACATGATCGCCGCCGACCGCGAGCACGCCGGCGTGCCGGATGACGCCGTCGGAATGCACCACGTATTCCGTCGTGCCGCCGCCGATATCAATCACCAGCGCGCCAAGTTCCTTTTGCTCGCCGGTCAGCAATGCCAGCGAAGCGGCCATGCCGTTGAAAACGATTTCGTTCACTTCGAGCTGCGTGCCTTTCACGAGGCGGATGGCATTTTGCATCTGGTTGGCGTTGCCGTGAATGACATGCATGTCCACTTCGAGCCGCGAGCCGAGCATGCCGACGGGCTGCGTCACGCCGTCGTGACCATCCACCAAAAAATGCTGGCGCACGGCGTGGATGACCATGTTCTCGGCGGGCAAATTGATCGCCTTCGCATTTTTCACCACGTCCGCCACGTCATCCTCGGAAATTTCGCGGTCCGCCGAAACCACCGGATGCACGCCGCGATTGTTGAAACCGCGAATGTGCCCGCCGCTGACGCCGAGATAAACGCTGCGGATTTCCACGTCGGCCATCTGCTCCGCCTCGGCGACTGCGGAACGCAAATCTTCCTCGACCTGCTCGGTGTTGATGATCGCGCCCTTGCGCACGCCGCGCGAACGCGACTGGCCCAGGCCGATGATGTTCACGCCGCCGTCGGCATTCTGTTCGCCCACGACCACGCAGATTTTAGAAGTGCCGATCTCGAGACCGACAATGATGTTGGCATCGTCAAACATTTTTCCTCCGGGTTTTTCCAGGTTTAACCGACTTTGGCAAAACGTCCGTCACCACGCTCGCCGTCATCCAGCGCACCGGCACGTTGTTCGCCACCGCCAGATCCGCCGACGCAATCGTCGCTTTTTTCGACTGGCCAAGATCGTAAATGCCGCGCCAGCGGCGCAATTGCTGATCCAAATTGTCGAGGCCGAAAGTGATTTCGCTGCCCTGCCCCGTCGTCGCAATGACCACGCCCGGTGCGGTCACATCCACGCGCCGCAAATCCACCAAACCGGCCATCGGCGACTGGTCGAACGCGGAAATCAATTGCAGCGCCGCACGCACTTCCGGCAATTCTACGCGCCGGCCCGGCTGCAATTGAAGCACATTCAGACCAACGATCACCGGCAGTGACGGATTCACCCGCGCCAGCGGCACCACGGACAACCGCGGATCGAGGGGCTGAATCACCACGCCGTCCGCGTCGAGCTGATAAACCGAAACCACGATGCCGCCGGTCGCGTCGGTGTGCGGCACGTTTACTTGCGCCACCGGTTCGCGCTCCGTGACGCGCACTTTTAACGTGCGCGGCAGCACGCGCTCCACGGAAACCGTTTCCACCACCGAAACGAGTTCCAAGTTGCGCTTCACCGCCGCGAGGTCGAGCGCGATCAAATTGGCGCCCGGCTTCACGCCCGTCCAGCGGCGCAATTGTTCCGGCGCGATCACGCCGTCCGTCGCCACGTCAATCTGCTGGATCGCAAAATCCGCGTTTTGATAAACGAATGTGTTCAGCGCCCATTCGCCCGTGCGCCAGACCAGATAAATCCCCAGAAAAGTGCCGGCCACCAACGCGAAGGTCCACGACACCATCCGCACGCGCGCCGCCCGCACCTGGTCTGAACGCAGTTTCACGTCCAGCACATGCGTGCGGTGTAGCCGCCGGTTCTGATTTTTATTTTCGCGCTTGAACCACATTTTGATTTCTATTTTCTGGCCAGCGCCAGGTCAACCATGCGCTGGCACAATTCTGAAAAATTTATTCCCATCGCCGCCGCCGCTTTCGGCAACAAACTTGTCTCGGTCATGCCTGGCAGCGTGTTCACTTCCAGCACCACCGGCGAGCCGTCCGCGCGAACCATCACGTCCACGCGGGAATAATCGCGGCCGCCGACCGCCTTGAACGCGCCCAGTGCGGCGTCCTGAATCCGCTTCGTCGTCGCCGCGTCAAACTCCGCCGGGCAAAAATATTCCGACGCGCCCGCCGTGTATTTCGTTTGATAATCGTAGCTGCCAGTCTTCGGCCGGACTTCCACGACCGGCAATGCCTGGCCGTTCAAAATGCCCACCGTCGTCTCGCGGCCGATGATTTTTTCCTCGACCAGCACTTCGGAATCGAACCGCAGCGCCTCGGCCAGTGCCGTGCGCCATTCGTCCACGCGGTTCACAAATTGCAGCCCGACGCTCGAACCCTGCCGCACCGGTTTTACCACCAGCGGCGGCTGCCAGCCCAACGGCCACGGCGTCTGCGCCGAAGCCACCGCCAGAAATTTCGCCGTCGGCACCACTGCCTCAATGCAGCATTGCTTCGTCAGCAATTTGTCAAACGCGATTCGGCTCGCCGCGGAATCGCAGCCGGTGAACGGCACGCCGAGTTTTTCCAACTGCGCTTGCACCGTGCCGTCCTCGCCGTAGGTGCCGTGCAACGCCAGAAAAACCACGTCCGTTTTTTCCGGCAAAATCCAGTTCGCGTCTTTTGGATCCAACTCAAAAACTTCGTGACCGCGTGACCGCAACGCCGTCGCCACCGCCGCGCCCGAACGCAGCGACACGTCGCGTTCCGCGCTTGGCCCGCCGAGCATGACGGTGATGTTCAGTTTGTGGCTCATGGCTCGCCAATGATTTCAACTTCCGTGTGCAAATCAATCCCGCGCTCGTTTTTTGCGCGCGCCTTCAAAAGCTCAATCAATTCCAACACATCCTGCGCCGTGGCCCGGCCGTCGTTCACGATGAAATTGCCGTGTTCGACCGAAACCATCGCGCCGCCGACCCGCATCTTTTTCAAGCCCAGTTCGTCAATTAATTTGCCGGCCGGAATCGCCGCCGGATTTTTGAAAATGCAACCGGCACTCGGCGCGGCGGGCTGCGATTCCCAGCGCTTTTCGCTGAACGCCATCATGCGCTTTTCAATTTCCTCGCGCGACAGCGTGGTGCATTTAAACACGGCGCCCAGTGCGATATGATTTTTCAACAGCGGACACGCGCGATATTCCACTGGCACCTCGGCCGCCACGCGCTCGAAAATTTCGCCGGCATGATCCATAAACCGCAGCGACTCGACCGCGCCAAATGTCCACGCACCCATCGCCCCTGCGTTCATGCGCAGCGCCCCGCCAACACTGCCCGGAATGCCTTCCAGAAATTCCACACCGCTCAAATTATTTCGTTTGGCCTCGACCGAAACATTTTTCAATTTCGCGCCCGCGCCGCAGCGCAGTCGTTCACCGTCAATTTCAATCCGGCTAAAATTCGCGTGTGCCAAACAGATCACCACGCCGCGAAAACCGCCGTCGCGCACGAGCAAATTCGAACCGCGCCCCAGCACGAAAAAGTTCACCGCCTGCTCGCCGCAAATTATCAGGATCGCCGCCAAATCCGCCTCCGAAGCCGGCTCCACGTAAACGTCCGCCGGGCCGCCGATGCGCAGCGTCGTGTGCCGCGCCAGCGGCTCGTCCCGCCGAATCACCGTCGCGGACGAAATGCGTTCGGCCATTTCGTCGGCGAGAGTATGGGCTGCGGCTGTCATCATGCGACCGCTTTCAAATGGGTTACATCCCGCTTCGTCACCGGCGGCACGGAAAAACTTTTTTGATCGGCGCCGCGAAGAACCACGCTTAAAATACTTTCCACAATCAGCTCTGCCGCGTTCGGGACATGCCATTTAACCAGCGCCGACCGTATCTCGGCCCGCACGGCTTCGCTCTCAACGAGTTCAATCAGACTCGCCGCCACTTCTTTGGCCGAGGATTTTTTCTGCTCCGCCATTTTGGCCGCGCCGGTATTCACGAAGGCGGCGGCATTGACAAACTGGTGATTGTCCGCCGCCGTCGGCAGCGGCACGAGCAACGACGGCAACCGCATCGCCGCCATTTCCGCAAGCGAAGACGCGCCGGCGCGGCTGACGGCGACCGTAGCGGCGCCCAGCGCCAGTTCCATCTCAGCCAGAAACGGTTTCACGACGGCTTTCATTCCATTACTCGCGTGGGCTGACTTTACTTTTTCAAAATCATGCGGGCCGGTGAGGTGCAGCCACTGCCAGTTTTTTCCTGCCAGCAACGGTAGCGCGGATAAAATCAATTCGTTCAAACCGGTTGCGCCCTGGCTGCCGCCGACGACCAAAATGGTCGGCCGGTTCGGGTCAAGACCAAGAGTAATTGCGGATTGCGGATTGCGAATTGCGGATTGGCAAAACTGAGGACGCACGGGCGTTCCAGTTACTAAAGTTTTTTTTGTGCGCAGCCGCGCGGCGGCTTCGGGAAAGCCGACAAACGCCTCATCCACAAAACGCGCCAGCAACCGGTTGGCGCGGCCGGGAATGGTGTTGGACTCGTGCAAAAAAGTTTTCACGCCCAGATCTTTCGCCACAAAAATTGGCGGTGCGCTGGTGAAGCCACCCATGGCGAGCACGGCGTCTGGTTTGCGCTGCTTGAAAATTTTCCGCGCGGCCAACAGCGATTTCAGAAAACTGCCGGCGAACGAAAAATAATTCCGATTCTGCAATCCGACGGCCGGCAGCGTGAAAATCTCCATGCCCTGCACATTTTTGACGGCTGACTGATCCACGTCCTTGGGCGAAATGAGCAGCGCGACATCGCAGCCGCGCTGGCGCAATTGTTCCGCCACGGCCAGGCCGGGAAAGAGATGACCACCCGTGCCGCCACATGCGATGGCGATGAAAGGTTTTTTGGTGGCGGCGAGGTTCATGTTGCCTTGGCGGCAAAAGGATTGTGCTTTTCGTCCGCGACAAAATCAGCCACGGGAATTTTTTCCGGATTTGCCCGGCGCGCGACGCTGAACAAAATGCCGACGCAGGTGAGCATCGCCAGCAGATTTGAGCCGCCGTAGCTGATGAACGGCAGCGGCAAGCCTTTGTTCGGCAGCGCGCTGGTGACCACGCCGATGTTAATGGCGGCCTGCAGGCCAATCAACAGCGTGACGCCCGCCGCGAGCAAGGTGCCGAACGTGTCCGACGCCCGGAGCGCGATGTAAATGCCACACAAAACCAAAATGACAAAGGCGACGATGACGAGCAGCGTGGCGATCAAACCAAGTTCCTCGCCGATGATGGAAAAAATAAAATCCGTGTGATGCTCCGGCACGAAGCCGAGTTTTTGGCGGCCGTTGCCGAGGCCGAGACCGTAAAGTCCGCCGGAGCCGAGCGCGATTTTGGCCTGATAGGCTTGATAGCCGACACCGTCTTTGTTGGCTTCCACGTCGAGCCAACTAAAAATGCGTTTCATGCGCATCGGATCGTGAAGAATCGAAACCGTCAAGCCAGCCGCGGCCAGAACGATTGGCGGCACGATGAATTTCCATTGCACGCCAGCGAGCAGGAGCATGGAACCACTGACCGCCGCAAGCAGAATCGTGGTGCCACGATCGGGTTCCACGAAGATCAGCCCCAGCAAAGTGGCAATGAGAATCAGCGGGAAAAGTATGCCCCATTTGAACGTGTGCATCTTCCGCTGAAACCGGTCGCCATACCAAGCCAGTGCGATGATAAGTGCGATTTTGCCCAGTTCCGACGGTTGAAAACGCACACCGTGAAGATCGAACCAGCGGCGGGCGCCGTTTATTTTCCGGCCGACGTGTGGCACCAGCACCAGCACCAAAAGCAAGACCGCCAGTCCGAAAATCGGCCAGGCGGATTTTTTGAAAACCTGATAGTCCAAACCCGCCGCCGTGAAGCACAGGCCAAAACCGAAGGCGCACCAGATCAGCTGCATCATCAGATAATGCGCGCCCACCTGCGTCATGCTTGAGCTGTAAAGCATCACCAGCCCCAGCGCGAGCAGGCTGGTGACGCAAACGGCCAAAGTAGTGACGGCGACTTTCATTTCAATTTTTCAAAAATGCCAGCCGCGTTTTCAGCGACAGTTATTTCGCCGGCGCGGTAACCGGGGGCGCGGGCATCACCGGGGCCGGAGCCGGCGGCACGGGCGGCGCAGGCGTGGTGTCCACCACCGGCGCGGCAACCGGCGCGGCGGCTTCAGCCTTCGCCGGAATGGTCAGCTTCTGACCGACTTTGATTTTTGTGGTGGTCAAGTTGTTCGCCGCCTGGAGCGCTTTGATTTTCACACCATGCGCCTTGGCAATCTTGGTCAGCGTGTCACCGGACTTCACAGTGTAGCTCGTGCCGACTTCGCTGCCGGCGACGGCCGGAGCAGCGGTGGCATCAGCCGAGGTTTTGCCGCCGGCGGGAATGGTCAGTTTCTGGCCGACTTTCAACTTGGTCGGGACCACGCCGGGGTTCGCAGCTTCAAGCGCCTTGAGCGAGACGCTGTTTTTCTTGGCGATCTTCGCGAGCGAATCACCCTTGGCCACGGTGTAATCCGAGCCCGTTGCGATCGGCGCTTCCACCACAGGCGGCGGCATCGGCGCGGGCGGCGGTGTCGGGAGGGAAACCGTGTTGCTCGGCGCCGTCGGCGGCGGCGTGTTCGAATTCATGTCCATGACCGGCGGTGGCATGTTCGAACTCGTGTCCACAACCGGCGGCAGGGCGAGATCGTCCACCGGCTTCTCGCGCTTGCAACCCTGGATGAGCATGCCGACCAAGCCCACCACGCTCACGGCGAGGACGCAGGAGACACCGATTTTGAGCCGCGAACGGCGCAGGCTTTGTTGCTCCAGCAGGGAGCCTTTGGGAAGAAACGGATTCGGGTTTGTCATAAGTTTGGCGCGATTGCGTCCTTTATTCGAGGGGCTGTTTTAGTTTTGATTTTGGCGCCGCAGAACTTTCCCTCGAAAAATTCCGCGACGTATTAAATTGTTTTTATGAGTGGAGCCGCGCACGACCGCGCAATTGAAATAACCACCAGCAGAAAAATGAAATCGTGAAACCACACCGCCAACTGCCGGGCGCACCACTGCTCGCTGCAAAATTTGTAACAATCGCGTGCCGTTCGCGCAAGCAAAGAAGCGCGCTTGGGCGATGTTTTTTTGATGAATTAAGTTTGTCATGTCAGCGCAGTTTCAAGGTGGCCAGCGCGACCACCGCGCACAGCACGCATAAAATGTAAAACCGCATCACCACTTGCGATTCGTGCCAGCCCTTTTTTTCAAAATGATGGTGCAGCGGCGCCATCAAAAAAATTCGCTGCCCGGTGCCGGTCCGCAGGCGCGTGAACTTGAACCAGCCCTTCTGCAAAATGACCGACAGCGCCTCCAGCACAAACACGCCGCCCGCGATCACCAGCAGAAACGGCTGATGCACCAACACGGCCACGATGCCGAATGCGCCGCCCAGCGCGAGCGAGCCCGTGTCGCCCATGAACACCTGCGCCGGATGGCAGTTGAACCACAAAAACCCTAACCCTGCGCCCAGCAGCGCCGCGCAAAAAACCGTGAGTTCGCCCGCGCCGGCCACATACGGGATTTGCAGATACGCCGCTGTCTTCACGTTGCCGGCGAGATACGTCACGAACAGAAAAACAAAACCCACAATCAGCGTGCAACCGATGGCCAGCCCATCCAGCCCGTCCGTCAAATTGACCGCGTTCGAGCTGCCGACAATCGCCAGCATCACCACCACGATTCCAATCGCCGCGCCGACGTGGATCGGATACTTGTAAAACGGCAGGATCAAACTGGAAACCAGATTCATGTGATAAATATTTTTCGTGCCCAGCAACCGCAGCTCGCTCATCGCCGGCAGATTCCACAAATAAATTCCCACAAACGAAGCCAGCGCGAACTGAGTGATCAGCTTCACCCGCGGCGGCGTGCCGCCGCCGGTCTGTTTCAAAATTTTGGCGTAGTCATCGTAAAAACCCAGTCCAGCCAAAACCAAAACGGCGAGCATGGTCAACTCCACTTGCGCGTTCCACTGCGCCCAAAACATCGTCGAAAGCACCAGCGCCGTCACGATCATCACGCCGCCCATCGTCGGCGTGCCTTTTTTGTTTCCACGCAGTGCCGCCAAGCCAGCTTCCTCCGCTTTGTCCGCGTATTCTTGGCCGAATTTTAAATCCTTCAGCCAGCGGATGATTTTCGGCCCCAGCCACCAGCTCAAAATCAGCGCCGTCACCGCCGCGCCGGCGCAGCGCACCGTGATGTATTTGAACAGCCGCAAAAACGACAGCCGCGACTCCCATTCGGTGCCGTGCGCCCAGTCCAAAATATATTGGCTCAAAAATTCGAGCATCTAAAATTGATGGTTTGTGATTTACGATTTTTCAGACCGCAACGTTTCCGCGATGCGTTCCAGCCTGGACGACCGCGACGCCTTCAGCAAAACCACGTCACCGGTTTTCAAAAATTTCCGCACCGCCGTCACCGCCATCTCCACGTCCGCAAATTCAACCACGCGCGTCAGCCCGGCGTCGCGCGCGGCCTGCGCCGTCACCGCCGCCATTTTGCCAACCGCGAACAACTGGCCGATGCCCAGCTCGCCCGCGCGTTTGCCGACTTCGGCATGCGCCGCCGCGCTGTGCTCGCCGAGCTCGGCCATGTCGCCCAGAATCGCCACGCGCCGGCCTTGCAACGGCAGATCACACAATGTTTCCAAGGCTGCGATCACCGAATCCGCATTCGCGTTGTAGGCGTCATCAAGCACGCGCACGCCGTTCGCTTCCCAAAATTGCAGCCGCATTTTTGCCGGCTTGTTTTCGTTCAGACCGCGTTGAATTTCGGCGCGGCTCAAACCCAGCTCCGCGCCCGCCGCCATTGCCAGCAGCGCATTGGTCACCTGATGCCGGCCCAATAAATTGATCCGATACTCGCCGCTCAATTCCGCCGTCGGCGCTTCGACTTGAAACGTCACGCCATTTTTATCCAGCCGGATTTTCTTCGCGCGCCAGTCGTTTTTTTCACCGAGTCCGACGCGGACAATTTTCGCCTGGGTCCGCGCCGCAATTTTTTCCGTCCAGGCGTTGTCCCCGTTGACAAATAGTTTCCCGTCGGCCGGCAGCAACTCGGCGAGCCAGCCTTCCTCCTGCGCCACGCCCGCGACATCGCCGAAAAATTCCAGATGCTCGCGCCCGATATTTGTGATAATGCCAAACTTCGGCGCGATCATTTTCACCAGCGGCGCGAGTTCACCAGGATGATTTGTGCCTGCTTCCAGCACGGCAGCCTGATGCGTTTTGGCCAATCGCAGCAGGGTCATCGGCACGCCGATGTCATTGTTGAAACTCGCCTCGCTCCACAGCGTCGAAAATTTCTGACGCAAAATGCACGCCAACATTTCCTTCGTCGTCGTCTTGCCGTTCGAACCGCCGACCACCACAACTGGCAATGAAAAATCTTTGCGGTAGGCCGCCGCGAGTTTGCCCAGCGCGACCCGCACGTCGGCCACAGTCAGCAGCGCGCACTTTGAACTTTGGACTTTGGACTTTTCAACCACGACGACGGCCACGCCTTTGGCCGCAACTTCATCCACAAATTTGTGCCCGTCGAATTTTTCGCCTTTGATCGCGAAAAAAACGTCGCCCACTTTCGCCAACCGCGAATCGGTGCAGATATTTTTAATTTTCAGTTCGCCGGCGCCGCTGCGGATTTCGGCGGCACTGGCGTCGGCGATAAATTTCAAAGAGCGTTCTTCCACAAAAATTATTTCAGCAAAAAGGTCGCGGTGACCACCGCCGTGATGGTTTTGTCCAGCGAGCTGGTGTCGTTCATGCCCTCGCCGCTCGTGTCGCTGCTGTGCAGCGGCGCTATCTGGAACACGCCCATGTCGGCGCTGTTCAAGCCGGCGAGCCCGCGGCGGCCCTGCCCGGCAATCTGCTCGGCGCGCATCCGCGCATCCTTGGTGGCCTCGGCGAGCATCTCAATCTTCGCCTCGGCGGCCTGCGTGTAAATATATTTGGGCGCGTCGGTCGTCAGCAAAACGCCCTGCTCGACCAGCGCGGTCGAGTCGCTGTCCAGTTGCTCGACGCGGTCCACCTCCGCCGAACGCACCTCAACCGATTGCTTCAATTTGTAGCCGACATTTTTTTCCTGCGAACTGACAATCTTCCAGCCGGAATCGTCGCGGTTCGTCTCCTCGTTTTGAAACGTGGCGTGAACTTCTTCAATGCTGATGGACTTGAAAAAATGATTGGTCATGCCCGCGCCATCCAAAAAGGCTTTCACCTTTTCACGGTCGTCGCGCAGTTTCTGCTGCGCTTCGAGCAGCGTCGCCGCCTGCACGTTGAACGTGGCGGTCCAGATCGCCAGGTCGGACTTGATGTTTTTTCGCGCCGAACCTTTCACATTCACAAATTGTGAATTTTTGATCTTCACCCACGCCGTCGTGCCGAGCATGGCAGACAACACCAGCCCCGCAGCCAGAAACAGGCCGGCGAGCATGCCAAAAAATTGCGGGCGTGATTCGTTCATGGCTTCAAAATTTTCTTTGCCCGTTGGTCGCGACCAGCGGCGCGGCATTGGTTATCAGATTTGGATCCGGTGGAATATTCAGGTAGCTCGCACAGCGCTCGGCGATTTCGCGGAACACCGGGCCGCAGACTTTACCGCCGTAATAACCTTCCTTCGGCTCGTCCATCACGACTGAAATCAGCAGCTCCGGCTTGTCCGCCGGAAAAAATCCGATAAACGATGAAATGAATTTGCCGGACGCGTAAGTGCCGTTTTCCACTTTTTGTGCCGTGCCGGTCTTGCCCGCGACGACATAATTTTTCATCGCCGCTTCCGCCGCCGTGCCGTCCTTGGTCGCGACTGTTTTCAACGCCTCGATCATCTGCCGGCTCGTCTGTTCGCTGATCACCTGGCGGACGCGCTGCGGCGTGTAGCGTTCCACCACACCGCCGGCGCGTTCCTGCAACTGGCTGACGATCATCGGCCGCATCAGCCAACCGTCGTTTGCGATCGCCGCCATCGCCATCGCCATCTGCAACCGCGTCACCGCCACGCCGTGGCCCATCGGAATCTGCGCGATGGACACTTTGCTCCAGCGCTTGACCGGATTCAAAATGCCGCCCTGCTCGCCCGGCAGCGGAATACCGGTGCGCTGGCCGAAACCATAATTCCACGCGTAGTCGTAAAGACTTTGCTCGCCCAGCTTGATGCCGATTTTCGCCGCGCCAATGTTGGACGATTTGGTGATAATGCTCTTGGTCGTCAAATTGCCGTAAGCCTCGTGATCATGCAAAACGCGGCCGGCAAAGGCGAAATGCCCGTTCTCGCAAAAATACTCGTCGGTCAGCTTGGTGATACCGCTGTTCAACGCGCCGGAGACCACGACGATTTTGAACGTCGAACCCGGCTCGACAATGTCGTTGATGACGCGGTTGCGGGCTTCCGGCGAAATGGAATTGGGATTGTTCGGATTGTAATTCGGCAGCGAGACCATCGCCAAAATTTCGCCGGTGCGCGGCCGGAGGACGATGCCGGTGATGCTCTTGGGCGAATGTTTGGGCAGCGCATCGGCCAGCGCCGTCTCGACGATGTGCTGCACCGCCTCGTCAATCGTCAGCACCACGTTCAAACCGTCGCGCGGATGCACGTCCTCGTCGCGCAAGGCCACCAGCTCATGCTGCTGCCGGTCCGTCTCGGTCATGCGCCAGCCCGCCACGCCGCTGAGCGGTTTGTTCATGGAAAATTCAATGCCGTCGCGCCCGACAATCTGCGATGCCGCCCGGCCATCCGCCCGATTTTCCTCGATCGCGGAAAAGCCGATCACCTGCGAGGCCAGCGAATCGTTCGGATAATTGCGGATCTGATCTGACTCCGCAAAAACCGCCCATTGCCGCAGGTTCCGAAAAAAGGCCCGATTCGTCCGCGACAACATTTTTTCATCCACGCCAAACGCGAGGTTGGTCATGGTAGAATTGATGCGCTGCCACGTTTCCTCGGGGACGTAATTTTTTGTCAGCCGCACATAATTCAAATTATTGGTGACAATTTCCCCCTTGGCGGTGCGCACGATGCGCGGCGTGAGTTTTTGCACGAGGTCGGCCTCGCTCATTTGCAGCAGCGGCGCGAGGGCGTGGGCGACGACCGCCTGCTGATTGCCAATCAGGGAAGGATTGGCGCAAATCCGTTTTACCGCGACGCTCGTGGCGAGAATATTGCCGTTCACGTCGAGGATGTCGCCGCGCCGCGCCGCCTGCCAGAATTTGTGCTGCGTATTGTCCAGCGCCATTTTCGACAACTCGTCGTGGCACACCACCTGCAAATACACCAGCCAGCCCGCCAGCCCGGCGTAGGCTAGGCCGATCAACACCAGCAGGAGGCGGGCGCGGCCGATTTGCAGTTTGTTGGTCATCCTAAATTAAACGGCCAGCCGCCCGTGGCGATCGGTTCCTCACCCGACGGCGTCACGAGCGGCGGCCAAAATTATCTTGTTATGGCATCAACGACGCCGAAGGCCGCTGCGCGAACTGGTGCGGCAAACTGTTGTCCGGCGCGGGCGCGGCCTCGGCAAGCCGCACCACCTGCATCGGCTGCGCGGGCACCAGCCCGAGATTCAACACTTTCACGCGCTGATCCAAACTCACGGGCGACTGCAAATCCGTCACCAGGCTTTTCAGCTTTTGATTGTCGCGCTCAAACTGCGCCAGTTTTTTTTCGCGCGCGGCAATTTGCAAACCGAGCTGGTCAATCTGGCTTTTCTGCCAAACGTAGCCGACCGCCGAGCCACCGATGAGCAGGACAAAAAACGAGGCCTTCAGCGCCGGACCAAACCGGATCGCCGCCGCCTGATTTTTTCGATTTTTTGCCATGCTAAACTTTTTCCAAAATTCTCAACTGCGCGCTGCGGGCGCGCGGATTTTCTTTCAACTCGGTTGCACCCGGCAAAATCGCCTTGCGCGAAACCCATTTCAATTCCGGCACGATCGGCGTCCGCAGCTCCGGCACATCCACGTCGCCCGGAAACGTGTAATCACGCGTCTTTTCGCGCCCGAACGCCTTCACCACGCGGTCTTCCAGCGAGTGAAACGTGATCACCGCCAGCCGGCCGCCCGGCGCCAAAATTTTCACAGCCGCTTCCAGCCCGCGTTTCAGCGAACCGATCTCATCGTTCACCGCGATGCGCAGCGCCTGGAAAACTTTCGTCGCCGGATGCGACTTTTTTCCGTTGCGCGGCGAAATCCGCTCCAGCAATTCCGCGAGCTGCCGCGTCGTCGTGAATTTCCGCAACGCACGGTCGTGAACCATCGCGCGCGCCAGCCGGCGCGAATCCCGCTCATCGCCAAATTCCCAAAAAATGTCCGCCAATTCGTCCGCGCTCAAATCATTCACCAGATCGGCGGCCGTCAGTTTTTGCGAATCGTCCATCCGCATGTCCAGCGGGCCGTCGTTCTGAAAACTGAATCCGCGTTCCGCCGAATCCAGTTGCGGCGAACTCACGCCCAAATCCAGCAGCACGCCCGCACAGCTCGCCGCCGGAATCCAGTCCGCCATTTCCGAAAAATTGCCGCGCCGGATTTCAAAGCGCCCGGCGAATTGTTCCGCCAACCGTTTTCTGGCAGCCTCAACCGCGACGCCATCGCGATCGCACCCAGACAGCCATCCAGTCGGTGAGCTCGCGGCCAAAATGCTCGCCGCGTGACCAGCTCCACCGAGGGTTCCGTCGGCGTAGCGCGCGCCCGGCCTCGGCTTCAGGGCGTCCAGCACCTCCGCCGCCATCACTGGTTTGTGAATGAATTCTGGCACTGCGCATTGGCTCAAACCGATTTGACCAGCCGTTCACCCATGAATTCCCACGGCTCGCGCGCCGGCGGCAACATCGGCACTTCCGGCAACGTCACGTTCCGCGATTTGGCCGGAACCACTTCCACGTCGGCATCCGTCAGATCGTTGTAAATCACTTTGACATCTTCGAGCGACAACAGCTCCGGCTGCACGGTCGGCATCGGCGTGGCGGCCACGGCCGGCGCGGCGCGAAACGGATTCAACTTGTTCGCCCAGTTCGTCGCGCGCACGGGCGCGGGCGCAAGCGGACTGGAAATTCTTTGCGCCGACACGTTGGCTTTGGCAACCACCAGCGCGGCGGCGATGGCGGAATTTTTTCTCGGCTCGGCGGCAGCAACAGCGACCGGCTCCGTCGCCTTCAGTGCAAACGGATTTTTGTCGGCGTTGAATTTCGGCAGATACACGCGCTTGTTTTCGCGATACGCCGCCGAAGCGCCGCCACTGATAAAACTTTTGCCTGCGGCCAACATTTTTCCGAGGTTCATATTTTTAATCCATCAGTTTGAAGGCCTCGGACGCGAACGCCGCATCCGCCGCCTTGACGTGTTCATAACGAGCCGGATTCCAAATCTCAAAACTGTCAATCAAACCGACCAGCATCGCCTCATCCTTGAGGTGCGCCGCGCTCGCCATTTCTTCGGGCAGGCAAATGCGCCCGCCCTTGTCCAAAGTCACCTGCACCGAACCGCTGCCGATAAACCGTTTCAAAACATTTTTGTTCGCGTCGCCGCGCGGCATCGCGTCAATCTGCGCCTTCAATTTCGCCATCTCTTCCGGCGGCAAAACGCGCAGACAGGTTCCCGCCTGGTGCTTCGGCCATAAAATGACCGTCAGCTCGACGCCGTCCTGTTCCGGCCGCCACTTGGCCGGGATCTGGACGCGCCGCTTCTCATCAACCCCGTGCCGGTAGCAGGAGTTGTAGTAAGTCGGCTCGGCTGTTTTGGCGTCGCTCATTTTTATTCACCGTTTTCTGCAAAACGGTCATTTCACCCACAACGACCCTATTTAAACCACATCAACCCACTCCTTGTCAACGGAAAACTGACGCCAAAAGGGGTGTTTATTCAAAAGTTATTCACAATTGACGTGAACTGTGAATTGTCAGCCCCCGGTCCGAAGCGTTACGCTCCCCGCCGATGCGAACCGCTGACTTTCATTTCACGCTCCCACCGGAGCTGATCGCGCAATTTCCCGCCGAAAAACGGGATGCCTCGCGCCTGCTGGTGTTGCATCGGAAATCCGGCCAACTCGAACACCGGCACTTTCCCGATCTGCTGGAATATTTTCGTCCCGGCGACGTGCTGGTGCTGAATAATTCGCGCGTCATTCCCGCGCGGCTGCACGGGCGGAATGTGAAAACCGGCGGAAAATTTGAAATTTTATTGCTCGAAGAAAATGCCGTGAACAACTGGTGGGCGATGTTGCGCCCGGGAAAACGCGCGCCGATCGGAACTCAAATCCGGTTGCAAGAAAAAAATGGCGTCGCCGGCAAAATAATTGCGACGGTCAAAGAAATAAATGCCGACGGCCATCGCCGACTCCAATTATCCGGCACGGAAAACCTGTTCGACGAACTGGACGCGCTCGGGGAATTGCCGCTGCCGCCTTATATCGAACGCAGCCGCGAAGTGGCCGAAGACAAGAAGCGTTATCAATCCGTTTTCGCGCAGCCCGCCGGCTCGGTAGCCGCGCCAACCGCCGGTTTGCATTTCACGCCGGAACTACTCGAAAAAATCCGCGCGCTCGGCGTCACGATTTGTTTTGTCACGCTGCATGTCGGCGCGGGAACTTTCCTGCCGGTGAAGGCGGAAAAGCTCGCTGATCACAAGATGCACGCGGAACGATATGAAGTCGGCGCAGAAACCGTTCGCGCCGTGAACGCGGCGAAAAAATCCGGCCACCGCGTCATCGCCGCCGGCACCACCAGCCTGCGGACGCTGGAAAGTGTCGCCCGTAAAAACGCCGGAATGCTCAATGTTCATGCGGCTAAAACAGACATCTTCATTTTTCCGCCGGGAGAGTTTCAAATCGTGGACGCGCTGCTCACCAATTTTCATCTGCCGGAATCCACGCTGCTCATGCTGGTCAGCGCGTTCGCCGCGCCGGGCGAAAAAACGCGCGGCCGCGACCTGGTTTTTTCCGCCTACGCCGAGGCCATCCGCGAGCGTTACCGTTTCTTTAGCTACGGCGACGCGATGCTTATTTTGTGAATTCAAAATTAAAAATTAAAAACTCAAAACTGCCGTTTGTGTTCGTCAACATGGCGATGACGGCGGACGGAAAAATTGCCACCGCAAACCGCGCGGTTCACTCGTTTGGCAGCGCCTGGGATTTGGAACATCTTTACGAATTACGCGCCACGGCTGACGCGGTAATGTGCGGCGCACGGACGGTGGAGGTGGCCGGAACCACGCTTGGTCCGGGCGCGGCAAAGTTTCGACGGCAACGACTGAAGCGACGTCTGGCGGAGTATAATCTGCGCGTGATTGTGAGCGGCAACGGCTCGCTCGATCCGGCCGCCGCTATTTTCAAAAGCCAAGTTTCGCCGATCGTCATTCTCACCACGGCCCGCATTTCCAAATTCAATTTGAAAAAACTGCAAACGGTCGCCGACGAGGTGAGAATCTGTGGCGAACGCGAAATTAATTTCCGCGCTGCGCTGCGCTGGCTGAAAACAAAATGGAACGTGCAACGGCTGTTGTGCGAAGGCGGCGGCGCATTGAATGACGCCTTGTTCCGCGCGGATTTGGTGGACGAAGTGCATCTGACGATTTGCCCCAAAATCTTCGGCGGCCGCACCGCGCCGACGATCGCCGACGGGCTGGGCTTTCCCGCACTGTCAGACGCCGCCCGATTTGAATTGACATCGCTTCGACGTGAAAAAGCCGAGTTATTCACCGTGTTTTCACGGCGCAAAAGGCCCGAATAATTTGATCTTGGCTAAAGCTTTGCCAAATCCAGCCGATCAGCGGCGAACAAAAAACGGGCGGATTTCAATGAAATCCGCCCGTCGTGTTGATTGGTATTATTAATCCTCCAGCAGCCTACGGACTGGTCACTTCGTAGAAGCGAGCCGGTTTGTTGGTCGCCTGAACATCAGAGAACTGATAGTTGCCGGACGAGACTTCCGACGGATGGCCAAGATTTGACCATTGACTGAACGGCAAGGCCACGTTCGTGGAACCCCAGATGGTGAACTGAGCGCTTGCGCCCGGCGAGTTGGAGAAGCCCAAGGTCAACCCCGTGCCATGCGCGCCGCCCGAGTAAGCAACCCCGCCCAAGGTCGGAGCCGTGATCGGCGCCACCGAAGCCGAGACTTGCAGGTTGTCAATGCCGTAACCTTGACCCGTGCCTTGACCGTAGTAGTTAATGGACCAGATCAACCACAGGGAGGCACCCGGCGTCCACGGCGTCGAGAGGACCAGGTTGTTCGTGGCCAAGGTGACTTGGCTGATGGGTTGGGTGGAATTATACAACACGCCAGCAGGATTCGTCGGGAAACTGATGGCCATATTCGGCACGTCAAAGGTTCCTGGAATAGACTGTGGCGTGGTGGTCACCGGAGTGGTCGCGGGAGCTTGGGGCTGCACCGGCAGCACAAAGGTGCCGGTGGTATCCACCGCATAGCTTAGAGACATCGTCCGGGCAGCGGTGTTGTTGCGCCACAACTGCCCCAGGAAGCTGAGGTTGATGTAATTCAGAGTATTGGCCGAGGTGTTGACCAGTTTCAAGCCGAAGGAGGTGGAACCCGTGGAGCCGGTAGAGATAAGTCCCAGCGCACGATTGGTTCCCACAATGCCGCCATTGACGTCGAGCGGACCGAAGTCAATAACGCCACCGGTGGATTGATCGCCATCCGAAGCTCCAAACCGGGTGAGGCCATCCCCGCCGGCAACAGTCGGATCCGCCGCACCATACCAGCCGTTCATGTTAGTCGAACCGGTGGACAGTCCAAGGCCGCCAATATAACTGGACCCAATGACCGGGTAAGCGAAGTCAAACGGATTGGCCAGCGAATAAGCCACACCATTAATGAAGCCCGGCAGCAGCGGGTTATTAATAGAGTTGACCGAGGTGCCGGTGCCAGTGGCGACGCCGGTGCCAGCAACCACCCCGGCGAAACCAGGATCAGGCAATGCATCAAATGTCTGAGTATAGATCTGATTGCTGTAGCTGACCGAGGAATGCGTCGGCGCAGTCAGCACTGTCACTGAAGCCAGCGAGCTAGTAGCACTGCCGGCTCCATTGGTATAAACAATGAAGTAGTTGGTCGCAGTATCGGCCGTGGTGGTAGCGTTGATCGTCAAGACTGCGGATCCAACACCGCTGTATATGCCGCTCGCATTGACGTATTCAGAACCGGTGGTCAACTTAGTCGTGCCCTTATACCATTGATAGCCCACAATCGGCGTTGCTCCGGCCTCGTCGGCAACCAGTGTCGTCGGCGTGCCCACAAAGGTGGTGACGGAGGCCGGCGCGCCGGCGCTGATGCTGGCCAAGTGATACTTCACCGTCAACACGTCCACTTTATTGGAGGCATAACCAGCTTGGTTCGAAATGACCAAATAGTAGTTTCCGGCTTCGGTCAACTGTAGATTGGTGATGGTCAAAGACGGGGTCACCGAACCGTTGTAGCCTGAACCGTCGCCATTGACTCCATCAACCAGCGCGGTAGTTCCAAAATACCATTGGTAGGTAGTAAACGGCTGGGTTCCGTTGGCGGTAACCGGCGCAAAGGTGATGCCGCCGTTGATATAGCCGCTGACCAGGCTCGTGCCGCTGGTAATGGTCGGCGCAACCGCCGCGGCCGTGACCGTCAGGATGGCCGGGCTGCTGGTGACGGCACCGTAAGCATTCGTGATGATGCAGAATACATAGTTATTAGTGGCGTAACTCAGGTTGATGCCACCGGCCAAATCCGCATTCAAGTCGGTAATGTTAGTTCCGAGTTCCGTGGCCAAGACATTCGTGCCACCATTGGGATAGACACTATTGGTGCCCACGATGAACCATTGGTTGCTGATGGCATAGACAGATTGAACTGACACGCTAAAGGGCACCGGCGCGCCGCTGCCGGCAACTGTGCTGTAATTGGCCGGCTGCGCGGTGATCAAAGGACGAAGGTCAGGGCTGAAATCAATGCCACCGAAGAACTCATTGGTGGACGAGGCAATGGCCAGCGTCTGCGCCACCACGGCGAATCCGGGAGCGACCCCAGTATCCACGATCTTGATGAGACGATTGTTGTTTTGATGACCTTGCGCGGTGTTGACTCCGAAACCACCGGGAATCGTGTTGGTCGTGCCGTTTTCCATGGTCGTGGCATAGATGACCGGATTGGCACCACTGAAATCCACGCAGATGCCGAAACAGCCTTGATTGGCAGAAGTCTGCGCCCGCGTATTCAAATTGGTGGCGCTGAAATAATACGGAGCCTGCACCCAGGTGCCGGCGTTGTTGGTGAACTTAACAATGCCGTAGGTCTGATCCGCGCCATAGGCGATAGTCTGCTGCGGATTCATGTCGAAGTTCAAGATAGCCTTAAAGGTGCTGCCCCAATTCAGGAACAGGTTGGTGGTGGCAAAATTAAAGTAGGGATTGAGCACATTCGGATCCCACGGCAACGGCACCACGGAGCCGCTGGCCGGATCCACAATGTTATAGAGGCCGCTGGCAACCGAGCCAGTGACCGGCTTGGTGGCAATCAAGAGCGTGCCGCCAATGATGCGCGCCTGGCCGGCGGCTTGAAGATACTGTTGCACTTCCTGCAAGCTTCCGGATTGGGAATTGTAGAACAGCGTTCCATCCAATTCACCGGTGGATGGCCCAATGGGGGCAAAATTGCCGGTGCCCCAATAATTGGTGCCATCCGTGGAACAAATGCCGGTCGGATTATCCTGCGTGCCGGGAGTCGAACCAAGCGGAATGCCGAACCAACTCGTGGGCGTGCTCAAGACACTGGTCGCGTTCGTGAACGCGTCCAGCTTCACAATGCCGCGGCTGACGGAGGTGTCCGTGGAAGGCTTGGAAGCCGTGGGGCTCAAAATATTTCCAACGTATCCTTCCAAAGCCAAAATGGAACGATCCACGCTGCGGGAAATACCGCCGCCTTCGGAACCGGCATGCCCATTAATCCAAACGGAGCCGGGCACCGTGTTGGTGGTGGACATGGCCACGGAAAGGGTATTCGTGGACGTTTGGTTGTTGGTCACCGTGTCAAACACCTGCACAAAGCAAGGCTGCGCCCGGGACGTGATGATGGGCCAGTTATTATCGCTGGTGCCGCCCTTGAACACGGCAATTTTGCCGGGCGGGATGACGGGCTGGGTGACCTGGGCTTGCGCCACGATGCCAAGCATCGTCACCGCGCCCAATAATACGAAGGTTTTTTTCATTTGTTAGTTTTGTTTTGGATTTAAATTTGCCTCAAATCGAGTGCGTATTAAAACGGAACCATGTCACGAACAAATGACTCGCAGGTGACATTCTGGTGACGACCTAATGCAACCCAGCAGACCACCGGTTTTGTCACCCAATCGTCACAAGCCCGCCACTTGTTTGTGACGAGGCTCATGCATCCTCATTGGCGACGGACGACCAGTCTCCGGACCGGAGACCAGAATTTTCCCAATCGAAACAACGCTGAAATTATGAAATTAAACAATAAGAAGAATTGTGGGTTCACATTGATTGAACTGTTGGTGGTGATTGCCATTATCGCCATTCTGGCCGCCATGCTGTTACCGGCGTTGGCCAAGGCCAAGGAGAAGGCCAACCGCACCATCTGCCTGAGCAATTTGAAGCAATGGGGTCTCGCGCAAACGATGTATGCCGATGACTTCAATTCCACCTATCCCACGACCAAGATCCCGAACGGCACTCCAGGCGCGGTCGGCGGTTACAACGAGGACAACCCGACGTGGAATGATTTGTCCACTTTTTATTACGCCAATCCTCAACAGGGTATGGGCGTTTGGTTCAATGCCCTGCCGGTTTATTGTTCGCAAAAGCCGCTATGGTATTATGCCATTCAACCAGGCAATGCTATGGGCGTTAAGACCTCGATTGATGGATTCAACAATGCCAACACCATTTTCAGATGCCCCACCGCCATCATTGATCCGCTGCTGCTGCCGCCCAATGCGCCGCAAAACAGCCGGATTTTTTTTCGCTACGGAATGAATTCCCAAGGACTCACCGGATTGAATATGCCCAGCTCCGTCTATAACCTCAAGGCCAACCAGATCAGAGTCAGCCCGTCCACATTTGTGATGTTCTCCGAGGGCCGGACCCTCACATCGGAAACACCTTTCTACGGCAACGCCGCCAAACAGGCGGACATTTGCAAGCCACAAGTCTATACCACCGCCGTTTCGTCCCGCCATAGCCTCGGTTCCTCGATCACCTTCGCGGATGGCCATTCGGCCTGGTTCAAATACTCTTACATGTGCCTGAACACTCCGGCCAAAGCTGCCGACCCGGGGGATCCCGACATCTGCTGGACCGCGAATGGCAGCGTCGTTCCGTAAGCCTTTATTTTATAGCCATGAAATTAAACACGAAGTCAGCCTTGTTCCCACGCGCGATGGTTTTCGCGGCGGTTTTCGCCCTCGCCTGCTCCGCTACGCTTGCACCGCTGCACGCGCAAGACCTGATGGATCAAGCGAGTCAGTCGGCCAAATCCCACCATCTAAATTATCTCGCCGCCGGCAAGCCGGATGCCGCCACGATCCTCGCGCCGCCGCCCGCACCGGATTCGGCCGAACAAGCCGCCGATCTGGACGAAGTCCGGGCCGTTTATCACGCCGCCAGCAGCAACGACATCGCCGCCGCCTATGCCGAAAAGAAATTCTCCGTCTTCAACTTCACCGCCGCCGTCGGCAGTTATTTTGTGGAAACCAACCTGCCCAAGACCGCCGCGTTTTTTAAAAAAGTGCAGTTGGACGCCGAAACCGTGACCGACCTCGGCAAGGATTTTTTCCAGCGCCCGCGTCCGTTCACCACCGATCCGAGCCTTGCCAACGGCAAGCTGGAAAAGAGTTTTAGTTATCCCAGCGGCCACTCCACCGAATCCATGGTGCTGGCGCTTGTCCTCGCGGATCTATTGCCGGACAAACACGATGCCATCCTCGCCCACGCCCGCAGCATCGGCTGGCACCGCGTGCAGATTGCGCGGCATTACCAGAGCGACATCTACGCCGGGCGCGTCCTCGCAATCGCCATTGTCAAACAAATGAAGAAAAGCGATTCCTTTGAAAAGGATTTTGCGGAAGTTCAAGCCGAACTCGCGGCGGCACAAAAATAAATCCAAAAAAAATTTCACGCGCGCCGGAAAAATAAATTCCTGCGCGTTTTTTATTTTTTGGAATCTCCGGTGGCCGCCGCCGCAGAATGCGGCACGGTAAGCGAGTTCAAATACTCTTCAAGCTGCGTGCGGCCGGACGCGGCGATTTTATTACCGTCGGCCACTTGCGGATTCAAACCGTGGGCAAGTTCCCACGCATCCGGCATTCGGTCACCGTCTGAATCCAGGGGCGCTGGGTCGCCGACAATATCGCCAATGCCGCCCATCTCGGCCGGATCGTGAACGGTCTGCACGCGCACTCCGAGCGAGGTCAGACCGATGATGCAATCCTCAAGGGTGACATTGGGGCAAAGATTCATGTCCAGGGTATCCCACCGGCCCAATTTGTTTTAGCCTACGGCTTGCTGATATTTGATTTCGTTGTGGCGCTTGGTGATTTGTCAGTGGCCAAATCGTTCGACGTTGTTTGCTCGCCCTTTCCAGACCACGTCAAATTTGCCGAACTGGTTCATGATTTCCAGGCATTCGTTGGCCAGTGCAAACATTCGCTGGCTGCTCGGATATTTCTTGAAGATCACGTTTTTCACCACCAACCGATTTCTGACGATGGTGGAATCCGTTTCGACGACCAGCGCCAATGACTTCAATTCGATGGCTTTTTCCTGAAATGACCTGACCGCCTCGTCCAGCGCCAGTTTCAGTGCATTGAATTCGGCTTCGTTGTTGGTGCCAAAACCAAAATTAACCCGACCGCGCTTAAGGATTTCTTTGCCGTCGAGCTTGATTTGGAAGGAGCCATATTTCTGACCTGGATTGCCGAGACATCCGCCGTCGAAAAAGATTTCCACTTGGCTAAAGGTTTTGACCGGTTTTGATGGCGGCTTAGGTGCATCACCAAACAGGCTCATCGTTTGGAATTCACATTTACTTTCGTCTAGGCGCATAATCTCATTCGAGGAATTTTGGTCGGTGCTGCATTTGCCGGAAAGAAATCTGCTTAAACGGGCAGGCGATGGCTAACGAAAACTTATTTGAACAACATTGGCTAAGCTGGAATCAACTTAAACTTGCTGTTAGTTTTCGCCTTAAAACTAACAAAACCATTGAAAACAAAGGATGGTGCGCGGTAGAGGTTTCGAACCTCTGACCCCTACCGTGTCAAGGTAATGCTCTACCACTGAGCTAACCGCGCAATTAACCAATCATTACAATGCAAACGTGTATTTTTTCTCGATGAAAAAAGACGACTTGTAACCCATACTTGCAACCCGGCGGCTTTGTGCTACGTTTTGGCATGAAAATGACGGCGCAAAACACAACAAAACCGGTTGCACAACCGGTTTTTCACAAAGTCGCAGAGAATCTGTATCGGCTCGAATCATCAGGCGGGTATTATGCCCTTATCAAAAAGAGCGGCAAGCAATTTCGTCGCTCGCTGAAAACAAAAGACCGGAAACTGGCTGACCGCCGACTCAAGGAACTCAAGGGACAAATTGGGAGCCTGACCTTGACGGATGATGCTAAGCTTGGCTTCGAGGCCGTGGCGAGCCGGTGGCTTGAAAGCATCAAACACACGCTAGCCACCGGCACGATTGTTCAAAGGGAAATCCGGATCAAAAATCTTGCCCCGTTTTTCAAAGGCGTTCCGTTGCGAAACATCACCCCCTTCCAGTGCGAACAGTGGGCGGTCAAGCGGGGAGCGAAACTGGCAACGCAAACTTTCGTGCATGAACTGGAAACGATGCGGAACGTGTTCAGCTACGCGCTGAAACACGGCCTGATTTTGTCCAGCCCAGCCACAACCATCAAACGGCCCAAGGTATCCTATTCAAAGGTGGTCATCCCAACGAGGGAGCAGTTCGTTAAACTCGTAGCGCAAATTCGGCGATCCGATGGCCGGGCCGACAGCCAGCGAAAAAGCAAGGCGGGGGCAGACCTGATTGAATTTCTGGCGTTCTCCGGGGCGCGGATCGGGGAAGCGCGGGTAAGCACATGGGACGACGTGAAATTTCAGAGCAACATGATCTGGCTGCATGGAACCAAATCCGAGGATAGCGATCGGCAGATTCCCATGACCGCCGCCTTGCACGAATTTTTGCTTCGGCTCAAAGGCGATTCATCCGAAGCACCCCAAGGGAAAATTCTCAAGACGGACAGTGCCAAAAAATGTCTGGCAACCGCGTGCAAAAAACTGGATTTCACTAAATTCACTCATCACGACTTTCGGCATTTTTTTGCGACGACCTGCATCGAATCGGGCGTGGACATTCCCACGGTGAGCCGATGGCTCGGCCACAGCGATGGAGGGGCACTGGCCATGCGCGTGTATGGCCACCTTCAAGTCGAGCACAGTCTAGCCATGAGCAAGCGAGTGAATTTTGATCAGACCACCAACTCCGTTCCGCAGCCAAAACCAGCGGAGGTGGAGGCCGGAGAATCGCCATTTCATGCCGATGACCGCCGCGCCATCGCCAAAGCCAAAGCGAAATACAACTATCCGTGGTGGGTGTCAGAAAACCCGCTGGAAGTATTTTGGGGACAACTCCATGAAGAAGTCTGGATTGTTCCCGCAGAAAAATTTCTGGAAACGGCCAAACAAGGCATGGGACGCCAGGTGTTTAAACAGGAATTTGCCGACCG
>CAISEZ010000041.1 GCA_903884535.1 uncultured Verrucomicrobia subdivision 3 bacterium | reverse complement strand
TGCTTGGACCCCGTTCATTAGACCACTTGTGATGAGACAGTTTCCGGTGGTTTCAGTTTGTTGTTTTGCTGCCACTCAAGGTTCCGGTGGAAGGCGGGCGTAGCCCGACTGGAACCGGAACCTTGCTCACGCTGATTCTTGGCAAACTGCGCCGGCGTTTGCAAGCCCAACGAACGATGCGGCCGTTCTTGGTTGTAATACCGTCGCCAGTCTTCAAACACCACCAGCCCTTCACTCAGCGTGTAGATTAACTCGCGGTTCAGGCATTCCCGCCGAAACCGCCCGTTGAAACTTTCCGCATACCCGTTCTGCCACGGACACCCTGGCTCAATGTAAATCGTCTTGATGCCGTTCTCCTTCAGCCACCGCTGGATCACCCGCGCAATGAACTCCGGGCCGTTGTCGCTCCGAATGTATTCTGGCATGCCGTGTTGCTCAATGGCTTCGGCCAACACCCCCAGCACATCCTCCGCCTTGATCGTCCGATCCGCATGGATGCTATGACATTCCCGTTGATTGGTCCCAGTTTCCCACCTCGTGGCGCTGTCCCGGTCAACACAAGGATGTGATCTGAGTCATTTGAAAAGATTTACGCTCAAGGCGGACGTAATGCAAAAACAGAAGCCAAAAACTAATAAAGCTTTGTGTGCTGGCTTCATTGTTGCGGTATTGGTAGTTAGCGTGGTGTGGCTTTTTGTTGGAAAAAGTGGCCGCCAGACCACCGGTGCGCTACAACCGGCTTCATCGGTATCGAGATTGGTAGATTTACTGACTTTACCGGTCGGAGCGCTCGATCATATTGACATTGCCCGCATGAATTTGTTGTGCGCCCAAGGCTTGCCCGGTGCCGAGGATTTGGATATGAACGGCTGCCTTACATTGTTAGAAAGCATGGCGGTGCGGGTGCGATCGGAAACGCAGCGGAATCACTATCGGTTTGAGCGCAACCCAGCGGAGTTCGAGCATTCAGAAAGTTTTTACAAAATGGTGATCTTGGCCGTGGTGTTGGCGGAAGATTTTGGGGTGAAGTATGCTACGAATAAAATGGTCACAGTGGAGGAAGCGCGGCCGGATGACGGATTTTTTGCAGACGCCCATGATGTTTTCTTGCATGGGTTGTTGGGATCAAGGTCTCGACACCGCGGCGGATGCGGCCACGCACGTCGAAACGCTTGAACTGGTTCAGCGGTGGCATCATTTTGGGTGCGACAGTATTTCTTTGGCGGCCGCGACGCCAGACGAAATCTGTTCCTCCGTCACCGGCGTCGAGCCTTTGCGAATGCCAAGCTGGTGCAATTCGAGATGCTCGAACTTTTTGAAGCCCGCGAGTTCAAGCGTGTGCCGCGCGCAATTCAGCGGACAGCCGTCAATCGCCAGAATGCGCTCCGCGCTGGCCGCCTTGGCCAGCAGACTTTTCACGCGGCCGCCGATGCCGGCCAGACAGGACATCTGCGCCGCGCCGTCACGCGTGAGCTGGCGGGCGATGCGGTCGGCAATTTCGCCGGCATCCGAACAGCCGGAGCAGGCATAGACCACGGTTTTGGTTTTCTCCGGTGCCGCTGGCTTTGAATTGTCACTGGTCATAAATAAATTTCTTACCGGACAATTTTCGCCGAACCGCGCCCGCGCCGGCTTGATTCAAGTCAACCAATTGCATTTTCGTTCCCGGGATATAAATGAGGAAATCTTTGACCGACATCAAAAATCGCCGGCGACCGATGTGCGAAAATAGCGGCGTGAAAACGACTGCCACGACCACCGCACCGGCCGCCGTCGCGCCGGAGACGAAAACCGATGCGTTCACCGACCCGCGCCTGAACCGCGAATGGACAACGCTGGCGGCCATGATTGAAATTAATTGCCGCGACCGTCACGGGACCACGGCAGCGCAATGCGCGGAATGTCGCGAGCTTTTGGATTATGCCCGGCGGCGGCTGGAACGCTGCCGGTTCGGCGCGGAAAAACCGACGTGCGCCCGGTGCCCGGTGCATTGCTACCAGCGCACACGCCGCGAGCAGGTCAAGGCGGTGATGCGTTACGCCGGACCGCGCATGGTGTGGCAGCATCCGGTGATGAGCCTGCGTCACTGGCTGGACGGATTTCGCCCGACGCCGAAAATTTAATTGGCGTCGGAGAAAACAACGAATTCGATTTTGAAAACTCCGGCGGTTTTTTCTCCGGTAATTTCTTCAATGGCCGCCGCAACTTCCGGCCACTTCACCGACGGTCGCGGTCAGCGGTTTCAACTTGGTGATTTTCACGCGGACTTCCGCCGCAGCTTTTACCAAGTGTTCCCAGGTGAACGAGTCCGGCCATTGCGCGGCGAACTGATAGCGGAGCGGCACCGGGTCGTGGTCGTTGAGCAGGATGAAATGGTCGCCGACCGGCAGCTCCAACCATTGTTTGATAATCATTCCATGCTTGACGGAACAGGGAATCGTCCGCACGTCCATGACTTTGTCCGCGCCGACGAGGTTTTCGGTTGAGGTGGTGGTGTTCATAACATTTTGTTGGTCCGTTGCAATCATCCATCAGGCCGCAGCCGCTGGAGATAACGTCAGCAGCATGGAAAATTGTTTCGTTGCGGTGACGGCGTGCGGCAGGTGCGGTGGCAGGTAAATCAAGTCGCCCGACTTCAATGCGTGCGGTTTGCCGGCCATAAAGAATTCACATTCGCCGGATAAAATCTGGACGACGGCGTGCTGCGGGGAAGTGTGCTCGGTGAGTTCCTGGCCCTCGGCAAAACCAAATAAAACCACCCGCGAATTCGCGGTGCGCAGCAACGTGCGGCTGACAATGCCATTTGCGGCAAATTTGGTTTCGTCGGCCAGCGACAGGATTTTTTCCAGCGCGGCGTCCAGCAACGGTTTTTCGCTCATGCGGAAACTATCGCCGAACCGCGGCCGGCGGGCATTGACCCAAGTCAAACGAAACGCCAAGACGGCGGTTCACCTGAACCGGTTATTAGAAACTGTAGCTGATGCCGGCCTGGATAAAGAGCGACTTGCTCAAGTCCAGTTCCAGCTGGCGGCCGCCAAAGTTGTGGTCGTAGGTGCCGAGGTCCTGAAACTGCACGCCCACTTCGACACCCCAGCGGTCATTGATCTGGTAGGCGGCATCTAGTCCGATGTAGTAGCCCCAGAGCAAGCTGGTGTCGCTGCCGCCGCCGGTGGTGGTCGTGGCCCCGCTGACACCGGGCACGACCAGTGATTCTTTCCAGTTCGCCTCGCCGTCCAGCAGTCCGACCGCGAGTCCGCCGGACAGGTGCAGGCTCAATTTTTCCGTGAACGGATATTCGATGTAAGGCCCGAGGCGGAAGCCCCAGAGATTGGCGTCGAAATGTTGTTGTGCCAGAAAAGTGGCACCGGGAACCAGCGTGGTGACGGAGCTGATCGGCTGACTGTTGATGAGAAAACCATTGCCCTGATAGCTGCCTTGGTATGGCGCGGACGGCGGTGTGGTGCCGGGAGTATAACCATAGGTATCCGTCAATCGCGAGAGTGTGGCGTTGTAAAGTCCGCCGCTGTTGAAGGAAATGGGCATGAAATTGACGGCGGCTTCGAGCCCATAGCGCAGGTGATGCCAGTTTTCTTTAATGCCGATTTGATAGTCATAGGCGAGTTCGCCGCCGACGTAGGGCGAGTCATTATTTACATTTTCACCGGGCAACCCGATGGCAGTGTTACGGTCAAAAGCAATCGTGTTCGCGCCGGAATTCACCTGGCTGGAACTGTCGTAACCCCAATACCAGCTTTGTTTACCGACATTGCCGCTGATGTCAGTAAGAACGTAGCCGTCGTCGTAATTATAGGCGTCGCCGTGCGCCGTGCGCCGGCCGTTGCCGGGCATGCCCAATGAATTCAGATTGCCGCCGATGCCTTTGAATTTGCCAGTGATGTTCAAGCCAAACCGCAGCGACAGCGTCACGCGGTTGGTGGAATCCAAATAGGTCTGCAGATCCTGTTCAGCGGAAACGGCGGTGGCGAACAGCAGCGCGCCGGTGACCGGCACAGTCCAGCGTTGAGGTTTGTAATTCATGTCGGTTTATCAGTTTTGAATGATCCGGTAATAACGCGTCGGCCCGGGCAGACTGTCGGTTTCGGGCGGACCGTCGTCATACCATTGCGTGATGTTGGCGTTGGCGGTGACGGTCGGCGTCGCCACTTTCCAGACGGCCGCCGTCAGGTTGGTTGAATAAAGAATCGTATAAACCTTGCCCGGCACGGAACCAAACTCCACGACCACGCGCGCCGGCGTGAACCGGTTGTCGAGGAAGACCCGGTTGATGAGCACCGAACCGTTGGTGCCGCTCGTGCCGGTGTTCGGCGGCAGGATGGCCACGGCCGACAAACTGTTGGTGAACGCCAGCCGCGACGGATTATAGAATTCCAGAATGAGACTGACGGTGTTGGTCGGGTTCACCGCCGAATTATATTGGACGTAAGGCAGTCCGTTGTTGGTGCCGGTGGCGTTAAAGAGCGAAACGCCGCTGCGCAGGCCGCCAACATACAATTGGAAACCAGCCACGGTAACCGTGCCACTGTTCGTGACAGTGACGGCTTCTTCATACAAACCGGTTTGCGGATTCAACGTCGGCGTGCCGGCGAGAAAATTAAACTGTGCCGGGCCGACGGTAGTCTGCACCTGCGAGGCGGGCGAAACGCCGGTGTTATTCGTTGGATTCGGATCGTAAGTCGTCGCCAGCGCGGACGCGAGGTTGGTGAAGACTCCGGCATTCACGCCTTTCGCGGTGATGCTATAATTCGTCGTCGCACCCACCGCCAGCGACAGAATCTTCGGCCAGGTGATGACGTTGTTGGTGAACCCGCCACCGGACGAGGCGGAGACAAATACCAGGTTCGACGGGAAAATATCGGACACCACAATGTTGGATGAGACCGACGGGCCGACATTGGTGACAAGCAGACTGTAAACAAAGTTGCTGCCTTGAATCGAAGTCGCCGGACCGGATAACAACACCACCAAGTCGGCGGATGGCGCGACCGTCGTGGTGACGCGTGAACTGCTGAAAGTGCCGTTGTTATTCGTCGGATTCGGGTCCAACGTCGGCGACGTGGCCGACGCTATGTTGAGGAATGAACTCACCGAGGCCGGCGCCAGCAGCGTCAGATTAAAGGTCGCTACCGCATTCGGCGCGAGCGTCACGCCCGACCAGGTCACCACGCCGCTGTTGGTGGAAAAGCTGCCGCTTGCACTTTGGAAGATCGCCCCGGCTGGCAGCGTGTCTTGCACGACCACATTCGTTGCGGTGGATGGACCGGCATTGGTGGCCGTGATGACATAAGCCACCGTCTGCCCGACATAGACATTGGTGCCGCCGGTCTTGAACACAGCCACGTCAGCCACCGGCGTGATGACGGTGAGCGACTGCGCATTCACCTGCGAACCGTTATTGTTCGCCAGATTCAAATCCTGCACAGCGGAACCGCCCGAAGCGATGTTGGTGAACGCGCCGCCTTCCGCGGCAAAGGCCGTGACCGTGAAATTCGTCACGCCATTCACCGGCAGCGATGACACGAGCCACGTCACTAAGCCGCCGGAATTCACTCCCGCGCCGGACGCACTCACAAACGTGAAGCCGGATGAAAGCTGATTGGAGATGGCTAGGCTGGTGGCCGTGGCCGGACCGCGATTCGTGACGCTGACCGTGAAGACCAGATTGGAACCGGCGAGCCCGGTCGTCGGCCCGGATTCAACGACCACGAGATCCGCCACCGGCGTCACGGAAAGATTCACCGTCGCGGCCGCGCTGTTCGTCTGGCCGTTATTGACGCGGAACGTGAAGCTGTCCGCGCCGGTGTAATTGGTGCCCGGCGTGTAAGTGACCGTGCCGGTGTTCGTGTTCAGCAAGCTCAACGTGCCGTTCGCCGGATTGCCGACGATGGCGAACGTGAGCGGCAGATGATTTGGATCGATGCCGGTCAGCGTGATGGACTTCGGCGTATTTTCAGAAGTGCCGACCGATTGGCTGTTCGCCACCGGTGGAACATTCGTGACGTTCACCGTGATGAGTGAATTATTGGTGCCACCAATGCCGTCGGTGATCGTGTAGCCAATCGTCGCCACGCCGAAGAAATTCGCGTTCGGCGCAAACAAAATATTCGTGCCGGAAATTGTCGCCGTGCCGTTAGTCGAATTCACTCCGATGATTTGCAACCCACCGCCCAGCGTGCGGACCGAGTCGTTGATCAACGGACTGAATGTGTTGGTGCCGCTATTTTCTCCGCTGGTGTAGCTGTCCGGATTCGCCACCGGCGGAATGTTTGTGACGAGCACGATGATGAACGAGCTGTTCGTGCCGCCGACGTTGTCAGTAATGGAATAGTTGAGCGTCAGCGAACCAAAATAATTGGTGCCCGGGACGAACAGCACGTTGGTGCCGCTGACGACCGCCGAACCGTTCGTGGTGCTGACGGAAATAATTTGCAGCACGCCGCCCGGATTGCGCAACACGTCGTTCACCAACGGCGTGAATGTATTCGTGCCGCTGTTTTCGGCGATGACATAGCTGTCGGCATTCGCCACCGGCGGAATGTTCGTCACCAGCGTGACGACCGGCGGGCTCACATTGTTCGTGGGCGACGGGTCAAACGTCGATCCGCCGACGGTTGCAAAATTCGTCAACGCGCCGCGCGCGGTGGAAATTACGGTCAGCGTCAGATTCGTCGTCGCATTGGCCGCGAGATTATTGACACTCCAAATCACCTGGCCAGTTGCATTGGTCGTCGTGGCCGGCACCGCGCCGGCAAAAACCACACCGGCCGGCAGTGAGTCCGTCACCAAAATGCCGGACGCGACGGACGGGCCGAAGTTCGTCACGGAAATCGTGTAGCTGAAATTCGTGTTGAACGTGGCACCCGCCGGACCGCTTTTGCCCACGGCCACATCGGCCACCGGCGTCACCGCGGTGAACACCGGCGGGGTGAAGTTGTTCGTCGGCACCGGATCACTGGTCGGCGAACCCGCCGTGGCGATGTTCGTCAGCGAACCGCTGGCGGGAGCAGAGACAGTCAATGTCACATTGCTCACCGTGCCGCTGGGCAGATTGCCGAGCGACCAGATCACCATGCCGGCACTATTCAAACCACTGCCGCTCGCATTGATGAAGCTCGCGCCGTTCGGAATGTTGTCCGTCACCGTGACGCTGCTGGCCGTGGACGGACCAAAGTTCGTCACCGAAATGGTGTAAACCAAATTGCTCGTTGCCAATACCGATCCGGCCGCCGATTTACCAATCGCCAAATCCGCGACCGGCGTCACCGCGGTGATGACCGGCGGCGTGGTGTTGTTCAAAATATTCGTGTCCGCCGTCGGCGAACTCACGCTGGCGAGGTTCGTCAATGTCCCGCTGGCCGGTGCCGTCACCGTCACCGTCAGATTGCTCGATTGGCCGGAGGCCAGCACACCGAGGTTCCAGCTTACCACCCCGGCATTATTCGAGCCGTTGCCGCTGGCGGTCACAAACGTCACGCCCGCCGGCAAGCTGTCCGTCACCACCACGCCGCTCGCGCTCGATGGACCCAGGTTCGTCACGCTGATCGTGTAGCTGCAATTGCTCGCGGCAAACACATTTGCCGGGCCGGTTTTCGCGATTACCAAATCTGCCAGCGGCGTGACTGATGTGATGACCGGCGGCGTGGTGTTGTTCGTCGGATTCGGATCGCTCGTCGGCGACCCCACCGTGGCCACGTTGGTCAGCCCGCCGCTCGCCGATGCGGTGACCGTCACCGTCAGATTGCTCGATTGGCCGGCCGCCAGCGAACCCAGGTTCCAACTCACGACGCCGGAATTATTCGCGCCGTTGCCGCTGGCGTTCACAAACGTCACGCCGGTCGGCAGGCTGTCCGTCACCACCACGCTGCTCGCGCTGGACGGACCAAAATTCGTCACCGCAATTGCGTAAGTCAGATTGCTCATCGCCAGCACCGAGGCCGGCGCGGTCTTGGTGATTTGCAGATCGGCCAACGATGTCACCGCCGTGATGACCGGCGGCGTTACATTGTTTGTCAAACTCGGATCACTCGTCGGCGAACCCACGGTGGCGATGTTCGTCAGCGAACCACTGGCGGGAGCGGTGACGGTCAACGTCACGTTGCTCACGACACCGTTTGCCAAATCACCCAGATTCCAAATCACCACGCCGGAATTATTCACGCCGCCGCCGCTCGCACGAACGTAGCTCGCGCCGTTCGGAATGGCGTCCGTCACCGTCACGCTGCTCGCGGTGGACGGACCAAAGTTCGTCACCGAAATCGTGTAAACCAGATTGCTCGTTGCCAGCGCGGACGCGGCAGCCGATTTGCCGAGGGACAAATCAGCCACCGGCGTCACCAGCGTGATTACGGCTGAATTCGGTGAGGAACCGTCGTTGTTGCCCGGATTCGGATCGGCCGTGCCCGCTCTGCTGGCAGCGATGTTCGTCAGCGTGCCGCTGGCCGGCGCGGTGAGCGTGACGGTGAAATTCGTCGCGGCTCCGCCCGGCAAATTCCCCGCCGGCCAGGTGATGACGCCGTTGTTCACGGAATAATTTCCGGACGCGTTCACCAGCGTCGTGCCCGCCGGCAGACTGTCGCTGACCACGACGTTGCTCGCGGTGGACGGACCGAAGTTGGTCGCGAGGATGGAATAATTGACCGTGCCGTCGGCCAGCACGCTCGTGTTGCCCGACTTGAACACCGCGACATCTGCGAGTGCCGAAACGGACGTGATGACCTGCGCATTCGTCTGCGAGCCGTTGTTGTTTGCCGCGTTCAAATCCGGCGTGAGCGAAATGCCGGACGCCGTGTTTGTGAACGTGCCGCCTTCCACCGCAAACAACGTCACGGTGAGATTCGTCGCGCCGTTCGCGGGCAGAACCGGAATCGTCCACATCACCAGATTTCCATTGCTGACGCCCGCTGACGAAGCGCTGACGAAGGTGTAGCCGCCGGCAATTTGATTCGTCACGATCACATTCGTCGCGCTGGCCGAACCGAGGTTGGTCACCGCGACGGTGAACACGAGGTTCGCGCCGGCGACGCCGCTGGCCGGACCGGATTGCGCCACGAGCAAATCCGCCGTCGGCGTGACCGCGATGCTGATGGTCGCGGTGGCGCTGTCGCTATAGCCGTCGTTCACGCGGAAGGTGAACGTGTCGGTGCCGGTGAAATTATTCGTCGGCGTGTAAGTCACTCCGCCGGTGTTGGTGTTCAAGCCGGTCAACGTGCCGCCCACCGGTCCGTTCACGATGGCGAACGTCAGCGGTCGTCCCGCCGGGTCGCTGCCCGCGAGCGTGATTGGCAGCGCGATGTTTTCCGTCGTGGCCACGGACTGGCCGAACGCGGTCGGCGGCAGATTCGTCACCGTCACCGTGATGAGCGAGGAATTGGTGCCGCCAATGCCGTCGGTAATCGTATAGCCAATCGTCGCCGTGCCGACAAAGTTGGACGCCGGCGTGAAGACCACGTTCGTCAGATTCAAAATCGTCGCCGTGCCGTTCGTCGGACTGACACCGATGATTTGCAACACGCCGCCCGGCGTCTGCGCCGAATCATTCACCAGCGGTGCAAAAGTGTTCGTTGTATTTTCCGCCACGGTGTAAGCGTCCGGATTCGCCAACGGCGGAATGTTGGTTACGAGCACGGTGACAAAGGAATTATTCGTGCCGCCAATCTTGTCAGTGACGAAATAATTTAAAGTCAGATTGCCGCGATAATTTACCGACGGCGTGAACACGATATTCGTGCCGCTGACGGTCGCCACGCCGTTCGTCGTGGTAACGGAAAGCAGCGTCAGGCTGCCGCCGGGCGTCTGGACCAAGTCGTTCACCAAAACCGCGAACGCGTTCGTCATGTTTTCGGTGACGGCATAGCTGTCGGGGTTCGCGACCGGCGGGATGTTCGTCACCAGCACGCTGATGAACGAGCTGCTGGTGCCGCCGACATTATCGGTGATCGTATAACCGAGCGTCGCGGTGCCCAGGAAATTATTGGCCGGCGTGAAGACGATGTTCGTGCCGTTGAGAATGCTCACGCTGCCGTTCGTCGAACTGACGAAAACAATTGTCAGGCTGCCGCCCGGCGTTTGCACCACGTCATTGAGCAGCGGGCTGAAAAGGTTCGTCGTGTTTTCCGTGACGGCATAGCTGTCCGGGTTCGCGCTGGGCGGATTGTTGGTCACCGCCGTGACCACCGGCGGCGCAGCGTTATTCGTGGGCACCGGGTCGGGCGTCGGGCTGCCGCCGGTGGCAACATTGGTCACGCTGCCGCGCACCGTCGAAATCACGGTCAGCGTCAGATTGCTGCCGGTTCCGGCGGCGAAATTGCCGAGATTCCAAATCACCTGGTTGCTGGCATTGGTCGTCGTGGCGGGCACCGCGCTGACATATACCAATCCGGTCGGCAGACTGTCCGTCACGCTCAAGCTGGCAGCGGTGGACGGACCGGCATTGCTGACAGTGATGGTGTAATTAAAATTCGTTCCGAAAACAATTCCCGCCGGACCGGTCTTCAAGACGCTCACATCCGCCAGTTGCGTCACGGAAGTAATGACCGGCGGCGTGGTGTTGTTCAAAATATTCGTGTCCCCCGTCGGCGAACTCACGCTGGCAAGGTTCGTCAATGTCCCGCTCGCCGGGGCCGTCACCGTCACCGTCAGATTGCTCGCCTGGCCGGCGGTCAGCGCGCCGAGGTTCCAGTTCACCACCCCGGCATTATTCGAGCCGTTGCCGCTGGCATTCACAAACGTGACGCCAATCGGCAAACTGTCCGTCACCACGACAGCGCTGGCGCTAGATGGGCCGAGGTTCGTCACGCTGATTGTGTAGCTGCAATTGCTCGCGGCAAACACATTTGCCGGGCCGGTTTTCGCGATTACCAAATCTGCCAGCAGCGTCACCGAAGTCAAAACCGGCGGCGTCACATTGTTCGTCGGGTTCGGATCACCCGTCGGCGAACCCGCCGTCGCGAAGTTCGTCAGCGTGCCGCTCGCCGGCGCCGTCACCGTCAGCGTCACATTGCTCGCCGCACTATTCGCCAGATTGCCAAGATTCCAAATCACAATGCCGGAATTATTCGCGCCGCCGCCACTTGCGCTGACAAAACTTGCGCCATTCGGAATGCTGTCGGTCACCGTCACGCTGCTCGCCGTTGACGGACCGAAGTTCGTCACCGAAATCGTGTAGGTCAGATTGCTCACCGCAAACACAGACGTTGCCGCCGTTTTGCCAATCGCCAAATCCGCCACGCTGCCCACGGTGGTCACCACTGGTGGCGTCACGTTGTTCAGAAGATTTGTGTCCGTCGTCGGCGAATTGACGCTGGCAATGTTCGTCAGCGAACCGCTCGCCGGCGCGATCACGGTCACGGTCAAATTGGTCGCCTGGCCGGAAGCCAGCGCGCCCAAGTTCCAATTAACCACGCCGGAATTATTCACGCCGCTACCGCTTGCGTTCACAAACGTCACGCCGGTCGGCAGCGCATCCGTCACCACCACGCCGCTCGCGCTGGACGGGCCGAGGTTCGTCACGGAAATCGTGTAAAGCACATTGCTCGTCGCCAGCACGAACCCCGGTCCGGTCTTGGCGATGATCAAATCCGCAATCGGTGTGACCGATGTGATGACCGGCAAGCTGATGTTGTTCGTCGGGGTCGGATCACTCGTCGGACTGCCCGCGCTGGCGAGGTTGGTCAGGCTGATGCCGGTCACCGGCGCGGTCACGGTCACGGTCAGATTCGTCGCCGCGTTCGCCGCGAGCGAACCGAGATTGGTCCAAACCAACTGGCCGCCATTCAGCGTCGCGCCGGCGGTTGAACTCACCAACGCCGCCGTCGCCGGCAGATTGTCCGTCACCGACAAATTCACCGCCGCACCCGGCCCAAGGTTTGTGACCGTGATCGTGTAATTAAAATTCGCCGCGGCATAAACGCCCGCCGGACCGGATTTGCTCACGGCCAAGTCGGCCACCGATTGCACCGTGACCGTGATGACGGATGAATTTGTGCCGCCAATGCCGTCGGTGATCATGTAACCAATCGTCGCCGTGCCGACAAAGTTGGACGACGGCGTGAAGACCACGTTCGTCAAATTTAAAATCGTCGCCGTGCCGTTTGTCGGGCTGACGCCGATGATTTGCAACGTGCCGCCGGGCGTCCGCACCAGATCATTCGTCAGCGGCGCAAACGTGTTTGTGGAATTTTCCAGAACTGTGACGCTGTCCGGATTCGCCAGCGGCGGAATGTTCGCCACCGTGATGCCGACTGAAACCACTGGGCTGCTGTTGTAACCATTGTTCACCTGGAACGTGAACGTGTCCGCGCCCGTGTAATTCACGTTCGGCGTGTAAGTCACCGCGCCGGTGTTCGTGTTGATGGAAGTTAGGGTGCCATTCGTCGGCCCGGCCACGATGATGAACGTCAGCGGCAGGCTCGTCGGATCGCTGCCGGTCAACGCGATTCCCTTCGCCGTGTTCTCCGTTGTCGCCACCGCCTGGCCAAAGGCCGTTGGCGGCAGGTTCGTCACCGTCACCGTGATCAGCGAGTTGTTGGTGCCGCCCACATGGTCCGTGATCACGTAGCCGATGGTGGCAATGCCGACAAAGTTCAATGGCGGCGTGAAAATGACATTCGTTCCGGAAATCGTCGCCACGCCGTTCGTCGCGCTGACGCCGAGGATCGTCAGGCTGCCGCCCGGCGTCAGCACCACGTCATTCGTCAGCGGGCTCAACGTGTTCGTCGTGTTCTCCGCCACCCGGTAAAAATCCGGGTTTGCGGCCGGCGGCACATTGGTCACCGTGACAAAAATGCTGGCGCTGGCGGTGCCGCCGTGGCCGTCGCTGATGCTGTAATTCAGCGTGAGCGTGCCGAGAAAATTCGTGTCCGGCGTGAAGATCACGTTCGTTCCGTTCGCGAAATCCACCGTGCCATTGGTCGTGGTGACGACCGTGATGGTGAGCGGATTGCCATCGGGATCGGTGTCATTGGCCAGCGGATAAAGGGTGGTCGGCACATTTTCCGCCGCGGCAAAAACATCGTTCGAGGCGGTCGGCGGCTGGTTCAAGTGTTCCAGGAACCAGACGTTGGTGAACGTCGCGCCGCCGCTGGCGCTGATGGCCACCTGCCCGTCGTTCGGCGGCTGCGAATCGCCGGTGTTGTAATAGCCGTAAAGGTCGGTCTCGCGGACGACATAGTTGCCGGGCGTGATCCCGGCGAAGGAATAATTTCCATTCGCATCGGTCAAGACGCTGGCGGCCACCGGTTCGGCGGCATCGGCCAGTCCGTTGGTGTTCACGTCCTGCACGAGATCCAGTTCAATGTTGGCCAGGCCGGGTTCGCCGGGGTCATTCGTGCCGTTGCCGTTGACATCGTTCCACACCGTGCCGCTGAGGGTGGAATATGATGATGAGCTGGGCTGGTATTGGAAAAAATTATTATTGGCGGCGGCGGTCAGGGTCGTGAGGTTGAGCGCCAGCCGGCCATTCGCGGGCACGCTGTTGGCGTAACCGGGCAGGTCATTTTCCTGGACGACATAATGTCCGGTGGGCAGGTTCAACAATTCGTAATAGCCGTTCGCATCGGTGGTGACAATCTGCACCAGCGCGCCGTCCGCCGGATTGCCGTCCCCGTTCGGGTCGGTGAACAATTGCAAGGTGACGTTGCCCAAACCGGCGTCGCCATTGGTGAAAACGCCGTTGTGATTGATGTCATTATAGACGTGGCCGAGGATGCTGGCGGCGATCGTGACGATGCCAGTCGTGGTGTTTGCCACCGGCACCGGATTGCCAAAAATATCCACGGCATAATCCGCCACGGCGGTGTTGTTCGCCGGACTGCCGGCGCCGACGATTTTCATCGTGATGTCATTGGTGATGATGGCATTGGTTGCGAGCGGCGTCGGGTAAGCGAGGTTCGTCCAAATCAGGCTGCCCGCGCCGGAACCGTTCGGTGGGATCGTGGCCGAAACATATTGATAATACGCCCCGCTGTAATTGTCCTCAAACGGCAGCAGCGGTATCACTGTGTCGCCGGAGTTTTGAATCGTGATGCGGAACACCACGTTGCTGCCGATGTCCACCGGCGTGCTGGCCGGGCTCAACAAAATTTTGCCGACGGTGAGCGCCGCGTGCGTGACAAGCATCGTGACGCTGGACGAATTCGTGGCCGTGCCGCCGTTGGCCGTGGCGAAATTGGTCGTGCTGCCTGTGGCGAGCGCGGTGAAGGTGACGGTGAAATTAGTGCTCTGGCCGGGCATGAACGCGCCCAGATTGGTCCACGTCAAAACGCCGGCAGCCACCGTGGTGGGCGTCTGGCTGGCGGTCGTGTAACTCAATTTTGCGGACGGGAAATTATCCGTGACCACGACATTTGTGAGCGAGGTGCTGCCGGTGTTGACGACCTGCAAATTATAGGTCACCGGCTGGCCGAGGCCGACTTGTCCGCCGGTCGGCGAGACCAGCGTCTTATTCATCCGCACGCCCGCCACGCCCGGCAACGGCGTAATCGTGGCGGTGGCGCTGGTGTTGTCCGTCGGGTCGGTCGGGTCGGAGTAATTTGCCGTCAACACAGAGCCGACCGGCGCATAGAGCGTGTTGTCAAACGGCGCCGTGCCGAGATTGGTGCTGGTCGTAATGCAGGCGGTGAAAATGCCGGTATTCGTGCCGGTTTCGACCAGCGTGATGTTTTCCGTATCACCGGCGCTGCTGGTGAGGGTGGCCAAAATATTTTGCCCCGTGGCGGAATTGGTGTTGCGGTTCAAATCGGTCACCCGGACACAGACGGAACCGGAACCGCTGGCCGGATAGCTGTTGGTGGCCGGACCATTGTTGCCGCCGGTGAATTCCGTCGTGCTCGGCGTGCCAAGATCGAGGAAGATGGTCGTGATGCCGGCGGTGGCGTTGGCCTTGACCCCTTCGGTGCCTTCGTTGGCCGTGGCGGCAATGGCATAATTTCCAGTGGCCGGGCCGGTGTTCCAAATATATTCGTAGGTGAGGGTCGAGGCGTTGGTAAACACCACGTTCGGGTTGGTTAGTGTGACGTTGAAATTGTTGTTCGTGTTCGGCGCGGTGAATGCGAGGCCGAGACTGGTGATGTCGTAGCTGCCAAACGGATCGGTCACGCTGGCGCGAACATAAAGCGTCGTGCCGGCGCTGGGCGTGGTGACGAGATTGCCATTCGGATACGGCGCGTCATAAACCGCAAAACCGCTGAAGGCGATGACGGTGGCTGCCGGCAGCACGATCTGCGACGGGCTGTTCGTGCTATCGTAATTCACATGGAACGCCGTGCCGGCGACCGCATTGCTGACGACGTAGCTGATAGTCGCTCCCGCTGGCAATGTGAAATTCGTCGCCAGCGTGCCGCTCCAGACCAGGTTCGTGATGCCGCCGCTGGCGGTAAAAACGGGATTCGTCAGCGTTAGAAAATTCACCCCGTTCGACTGCAACATGGCGGTGACATTCGGATTGGCCGAGAATGTCCCGTTCGTGAGCGTTATATAATTGGTAATGCTGACTGCGCCACCCGCCGGCAGGGTGAACGGCAATGCCAGCACCGGCGTCTGCGCGAAGGACGTGGTGTTCGTCGCCGGGCCACCGCCGCCGCTGGCGCCGTTGGTCGATGGATTGATGGTTACCGCCACATCCACATTCGCTTGCGGCGCTGCCCACCTCCAAATATTAGTCACTGTTGCCGCCCCGACGCGGTAACTGGCACCGCCACCTTCGTTGCCGTCACCATATTTATAGAAAACAGTTTGATTGGGTCCGGCATTGGTCGGGTTGGCCACATCCGCGGCAGCCACATCAAAAACCATTCCGTTGGTCACGGAGAAAATGATATTCGTCAAACTTGCAGTGGCCGCATTGGTAACAATCGTGGGGGCGCTCAATGGCAAATTGGTGTTGACTCCGGTAAAGGTTGCCGCCACGGCATAAAGTGTTTCAAATGTCCCGGTAACTTGCACTTGGATGGTGACCTTGTTCGTCCCCGCCGGCGGGTTGACCATCTGCCAAATTGAACTGACGGGAAATTGCGCGGCCGATTGGCGACTGCTAACCAGGGTCATGTTGGCTGCGCCATAAATCACGTTCGTCACGACCGAGCCGTTGCCTTTGCCGTAGTTGATGCCAACGAGCAACAAAGTGTTCGGTGCGGCATTAATCACGTTGGTCCAAACCAGATTCTTGGAAGTCCCATTAGTGGTAAAACTCACCAATGCCACGGTTCCGGGGCCCCCGCCGCTGCTGCTACCAATGTCGGTGCTGGTGTAGGTCGTGCCGTGTCCGGCGGTGGCCACCGGGTTGATGCGGTTCAAAAACTGGTTTCCCGGAGTGCCATTGGCGGTGAGATAAAGCTGCTTGTTCGGCGATGGAAACTGCATTACCGCCGTGGCGCTGCCGCTATCGAGATAAACCGGGTCGGTGTAGCTCACACTCAACGTGTCGCCGGCCTTGACACACAATGTTCCGTCCTGCGCTACCAAACCGGATGTAGGCGACGAAGACAGGCCGCCGACATTGCGGAAGACGCCGGTGTTGGTGCCGGTCTCCACCAGCGGGATGGTTTCGGCGTCGCCGGTGTTGGTGTCCGTCACGGTGACGTTGATGGTTTGCAGCGTATTCGAGGTGAACACGGCATTGGTCATCGTCACAAATACACTGGCTCCGATGAAATAGAAACCGGTGGGTTGGCCGCTGCCATCGGTGAAATTCAAGCTGACCGACGCGCCATTGGTGGGCGCCGGCGGCAGGGCGGTGTCCGCCGAAATGGCCGTGCCCGTGATGTTGACCCCGTTGCTGACGACGCCGCTGGCATTCACCTTGCACTGGTAAGTGAATGTGCTGGTGCCCCGGCTCAAGATCACGGGAATGATAAAGCCGGGCGCATCGAGCGGAAACGGCGTGCCGGAAACGCTATCGGGAACGGGGGCGCCGTTCCAGGTTGTCGAATTGGTAAGGTAGGTCAGATTGGTTGACGGTGCGTCAACGACCACGGTATTGCCCAGTGGCAACAGGCCTTTGTTGTCCACTTCCACCGTGTAGGCAATCGTGTCGCCGACGCTCAAGTTGGTCGGAGCCACATCATTGATGATGGCGGCGGTCTTTTTCAACGCCGGCACCGGAAATGGCAGCACCGTCGTGCCGGCATCAATGTAGGGATTTCCCGGCTGGGCCACATCCGGATCTTCGCCCCACGCGGCGGTCAGGAGGGTGCCGTCCACGGTATAAACCCGCATGCCCGTCTGATTTTTACTTGGGTCGTAAATCTTCTGCGATTGCAGTGCGGTCAAGGTGAAATTTGTGTCATAGTGGGTGCCATTGTTCGTATCCAACAGCGGCCCCAGATGGTCGCCTTTGTAATCCACATACAACGTGGTGTTCGCCAGCGCGGTCACCCAGACCGGGCTGCCGTCCACCGAGCCGTCCGCACTGCCGGGCGCCCAGCCGACCACTGCTTCCGTGGTCAGTGCCGTCTGCGGAACCAGTGTGAAACCCCAGTTGTAAGCCGTGTCTGCGGATGGATTCGCCGCCACGGTGCAGAGGGCAAAAAAGCTCTGCCCGCCCGCACTCACGAAACTGGCCCCCGAGCCGATGGGCATTTGGAATTGTTGGACCCCATTGGTGCCCGCCACGGAGAAACTCCCCGAGCCTGATTTCGTGGCATAGTTGACCACGATGGCATTGGTATTGGGGTTGAATAGATAAACATAAGCCGGTTGTGAACCGCTCGCCGCCGAGCTGACCGGCGTATAATAACTGCTGCTCCACTCTTCCACCGGATACAGCGTGAACCAGTCGCTCGCGTAACTCGCGCCGACGTGGCCGATGATGAGGTCTGCCTGCACCGGTTTGGTCGCGGTGACGCGCCCGCCTTTTTTGACGCCGCCGTTCACGAGGTAGGATTCACCCTGATTCAGCACGATGTTCGTAATGCCGATGCCGTTGCCGTTCGGGTCGATCATCACCGCCGTGTTGTTCTGTGCCGCCATGACGAACAAGCCGACGTATTTGAACAAATTGTTCGACAGGTCCTGGCCGACCGGGGAGAGGTAGTTCGTGCCGTAATCCATCGTGGACAAAACGCTCACCGCGCCGGCGAAGACCGGCCCGATGCTCGTCGGCCAGCCCGCCCGCGTCACCACCACCGCCTTCGTCGCCGCAATCCGATCCCGGCCATCAAACAAGAAAGAGGAAGGATTGCGCGGCAGCGAGACGCTGTTAGTCAGGGTGATAACGGTTCCCGCCGGCAGCCCCAGCGGATTATGGGCAAAACCCGGCGGAATGCCATGCGCGTCGTTGCCATCGCCCCAGATTTGGGTGGAAGCCTGGGTGGGATTGCTCAAATCCGTTTCATAACCATCTTCCCATTGATCATAATAAATGACCGTGCCGCTGCCGGTGACGATGATGGAAAAAGTGGAATTGATCGCCCCCGCCGAGCCGCTGATAATGGCATTGTTCGCCTGGCTGATCTGCGCCTCCGGCATCGGCAGATAAAACTCCTGCACCAGATTGACCGCCCGCGCCGTGCCGCCGGTGGCCAGATATGAAACCACCGCGAGTGATAAACACGTCAAACGGCAGACCAGTTTTTTCCGCAAACAACTTTGAGTCATGATAAATTAAAGCAGATGAAATCAACCGGCATGCGCCAGTTGACTCTGTTATTCGCGGTGAGGAACCTGAATTACTGAATGTCAGCAGGTGGTTTTTTTCCAACTGCCGCGACGATTCTCATTGAAAAGGTTGAAAATGCGAGAAAAATGTGAATAACCTGTGAACAGGCGTCGGATATAATTGGTATTCAAATTATTATACAAGCGAAAACCCAAGCAATCCCGCCTATTCAAGAGCATAAAAGAAGACCTAACCAACAAAAAATGGGTAGTCCATCGCCTTTGGAGGGTTTTAATCCCACAGCCGAAACGGCACGCCGTTCTTCTCCAGAAAATTGCCGCAGCGCGGACACCGACCCGGATCGTTCCACGGTTCCACGAAATGTTTCGGCTGCACCGGACAGGCCAGCGCGAATTTTTTCCAGATCAATTTCCGGGCCGGACCGCGGCGCGGATTGAACGAGCTGTCGTGCAAAATCACCGGCGGAATTTCCGGCCGGTGAAAGGCGGGAAATTTGATGCGCTCCTCGGCATCGGCATTTCGCCGCACCCGCGTGAAGACATCGAACAACTCGCGGCAGTCGCGGCACACCACCGTCTGCACCTCGCAATGCACGCCGCTGTCCGCGCCGCCCGAAAGCTTGGCGCGGTATTGGCACTGCGGACATTCGAATAAATACGTCCGGCCCATCGCTAATCAAATACAGCCAACCAGAATAATTTCAAGCCGCCATCGCACTGCCGGCGATAAACCCTGTCGTCCACGCCGCTTGAAAATTGAAACCGCCGGTCACGCCGTCAATATCGAGCAGTTCGCCGGCGAAATACAATCCGGGGCAAATCTTGCTTTCCATCGTTTTGAAATTGAGTTCGCCCAGCTTCACGCCGCCGCAGGTCACGAATTCGTCCTTGTTCAAACTCTTGCCCGATACCGAAAATTCCGAGCGCGACAACTGCTGCGTCAGCGTGTGGATTTGCGCCCGCGTGACCACCGACCAGCGCGTCTCGCGCGGAATGCCCGCCGCGAGCACCAGTTGTTCCCACAGCCGCAGCGGCAGCGGCGCGAAGGAATTGTTGCCGATGTATTTCGCGGGAAACTTGTGGCGACGCGACGTCAGTTCCGCCGCAATTTTTTCCACGCTCAAATCCGGCACCCAGTTCACGAATAACGGAAATTTGTAATCCAATCCGTGCAATGCCCGCGCGCCCCAGGCGGACATCTTCAAAATCGCCGGACCGCTCAAGCCCCAATGCGTCAGCAGCAGTGGCCCGCTTTCGCGCAGTTTCGCCACGGGCACGCTGACCTCCGCCTCGACCGCCACGCCGGCGAGCGAGCGCAGCCAGGGTGCTTCGATTTGAAACGTGAACAGTGACGGCACCGGCGTTTCAAGCGTGTGCCCCAGCGAAATCGCCAGTTGGCCCCCCGCCGCCGCGCGGCAGCCGCCGGTGGCCAGCAGCACTTTGTCGCACGAAATCCTTTCGCCGCCGGTCAGGTTTAATTCAAATCCGCCAGCCGCGATTTTGGCAATTTTTTCCACACCGCAGTTCTGCCGCAGTTTCACGCCAACTTTTTCCGCCGCCGCCATCAGGCAGTCCACAATGGTCTGCGACGAATCCGTGGTGGGAAACATCCGGCCGTCCTTTTCCGTTTTCAACGTCACACCGCGCGCGGCGAACCACAGCACCGTGTCGCGCGCGGAAAATTTTTGGAAGGGCGCGAGCAGCGCGCGTTCGCCGCGCGGATAGCGCGTGGCAAATTCGCGCGGCTCGAAACAGGCGTGCGTCACGTTGCACCGGCCGCCGCCGGAAATTCGGACCTTGTCGAGAAAGCGCGCGGTTTTTTCCAGTAGCGTCACTTGCGCGCCCAGCTCCGCCGCCGCAATGGCCGCGAAAAATCCCGCCGCCCCGCCGCCGACCACAATGACATGCCGTGAATTCATCCGGAGAAATTACACGAACGCCGCCGCGTTGCGAAACTTTCTCGCAGCAGAGGCGAATTTAGGGCAAGCTCCTCCGTCATGTCTGACGAAACTGTTCCGAATCCCGATGCCCCAGCACCACACAAACGCCGGGTGCGTTATGCGGGGAAAAATCCGCGCCGCTTTGACGAGAAATACAAGGAACTGAATCCGGATCAATATGCCGAAACCGTCGCCAAGGTCATTGCCTCCGGCAAAACGCCGGCGGGCACGCACCGGCCAATCATGGTCGCGGAGATTCTGGAGGTGCTCGCGCCCAAGCCCGGCGACATCGCGGCAGACTGCACGCTCGGCTATGGCGGCCATGCGCAGGAAATTCTCGCCAAAATTTCGCCCGGCGGAAAATTGCTAGGCCTCGACCATGACCCGCTCGAACTGCCGAAGACCGAAGCGCGACTGCGGGCGCTCGGTTTTGATGAAACGGTTTTCACCACGCACCGCAGCAATTTCGCCGGTCTGCCGCAGGTGCTCGCGGCGCAAAATATTTCCGGCGCGGATTTGATTCTCGCCGACCTCGGCGTTTCCTCGATGCAGATTGACGATCCCGCGCGCGGCTTTTCCGTGAAGTTTTCCGGGCCGCTTGACATGCGCATGAATCCGCAGCGCGGCCAGCCGGTTTCGGCGCTGGTGGAAAAAATCAAACCGGAGGCGCTGGCGCATTTGCTTTCGGAAAATGCTGACGAGCCGAAAGCGGTTCAGCTCGGCGTGGCGCTTGCCGGGAAAAAATTCGCGACCACGCACGAGCTGGCCGACGCCATCCGCGCCGCGCTGCCGTATGTGGCCAAGGAAGACGGCCACCTCCACATCCGCCGCGTGTTTCAGGCGCTGCGCATCGCGGTGAACGACGAGTTTTCCGCGCTGGAAACTTTGTTGAGAAACTTGCCGGCGTGCCTGAAGCCCGGCGGGCGCGTGGCGATTTTGACGTTTCATTCCGGCGAAGACCGGCGGGTGAAAAAAAGTTTTCAATCCGGTTTGTGGAACGGGATTTATTCCGCGATCGCGGAGGAAGTCATCCGCGCGACGCCAGAGGAACAAAACTCCAATCCGCGTTCCGCGCCGGCCAAGCTGCGCTGGGCGCAGCGCTCAAGCTGACGGAGCTTCCGATAGCAGTGCGTCCAAATCCAGCGCGCGGGTGAACATCGCGAGTTCGCCGCCGGGTGTGCGCGGCCATTTTTCCACCGGCCGGTCCAGATAAAGTTCCAGGCCATTGCCGTCGGGATCGCGAAGATAAAGCGCTTCGCTCACGCCGTGATCCGCCGCGCCGTCCAGTTCGACGCCGGCTTTGACCAGTCGGCGCAACGCATCCGCCAGCGCGGCCCGCGTGGGATAAAGAACGGCCACATGATAAAGCCCGGTGCTGCGCGGCGGCGGCGGCGAACCGCCCGCGCTCTCCCAAGTGTTCAGCCCGATGTGATGATGATAACCGCCCGCCGAAATGAACGCCGCCTGCGAGCCGAACCGCTGCTGCAATTCAAATCCCAGCACGCCGCAGTAAAATTTCAGCGCGCGTTCAAGGTCGGCCACTTTTAAATGCACGTGGCCGATGCGAACGTCGGCATGGATGGGGGAGTTATTCTCGGTCATCATTGGGTTCAGCTTGCCACCGATTTGATCCGCGCGAAAGCCTGCAGGGCGGCGGCGCGGGCGGCGGCGTGATCCACCACCGGTTTCGGATACGTGCGCCCCAGTTCCACTCCGGCGGCGCGCAGAATTTCCGGCGGCGCGGTGTGTGGCTGGTGAATCCATTTACCGGCAAGGTTCGCCAGTTCCGGACACCAGCGGCGGACGTAATCGCCATGCGGATCAAATTTTTCGCCCTGGCTCACGGGATTGAAAATGCGGAAATACGGTGCGGCATCCGCGCCGCAGCCGGCGGTCCATTGCCAACCAAGCGTGTTTTGCGCGAGGTCGGCGTCCACGAGCGTGTCCCAAAACCACCTCGCGCCGTCCTGCCACGGCAGCAGCAAATCCTTCACGAGAAAACTCGCAACGATCATCCGCACGCGATTGTGCATCCAACCCGTCGTCCACGACTCGCGCATTCCTGCATCCACAATCGGGTAGCCGGTTTGTCCCCGCTGCCAGACGCGCAGTTGCGCCGCGTCTTTGCGCCAGGCGAATTTTCCGAACTGCGGCCGCAGCGGCTCGGTCGGCGTATGCGGAAAATAAAATAACAGGTGATGCGCAAATTCCCGCCAGCAAACTTCAGCAAGAAATTGCGAGTTGCGCCAACTGGCCGTGGGTAATCCCCGTTTTACGGCCATTGCCCGCAAGCCATGCCAGATTTGGCGCGGGCTGATTTCACCGAAATGCAAATGCGGTGACAAGCGTGACGTGCCGACGACATCCGGGCGGTTGCGCTGCTCTGAATAAACATTGAACGCCTGCGTGAGAAACTTTTTTAGATTTTCCGCCGCGTCAGCCTCACCCGGTTGCCAGGCCGCACGCATTCCTTCAGACCAGTTGATTTTTGGTTCCAGTTCCAGTTCATCCAACGCGAGCGACTTCGGCCACTTCACGGGCGCGGGAATTTTTTTTGGCGCAGTTAGCGGCGCGGCGGGATCGGGTTCGTGCAGGCAATGTTTCCAAAACGGCGTGAAAACTTGGAAAGGCTTGCCACTTTGGTTGCGGATTGTCCACGGCTCGTGCAACAGCCCAGCGTTGAAGCTCTCCGCTTTCACACCGTCACCGTGCAGCGCGGCTTTTACCTTGGCATCACGCGCGATGACGGCGGGTTCGTAGCGGCGATTCCAAAATACCGCCGTCGCGCCGGTTTCCTTCGCCAGCGTGCTTAAAGCTTCGAGTGTCGGGCCGCGGCGAATGACTAGCCGCGAGCCCAGTTCACGCAATTGCGTGTCGAGCGAGCGCAACGATTGGTGCAACCACCAATTGGCTGCGCCGCCCGGTTGCCACGGAGCTTCTTCGTCGGGCGCGAAAATGAACACCGGCACGACCGCGCCGTAATTTACGGCGGCTTCCAAAGCGGGATTGTCCGCCAGGCGAAAATCCTGCCGCAACCAAAGGATGGCAACCGGTGCGTTCACGGCCGTTTTGGAAATTGTTTGCGTAATTCCTGCGCGCGATAGCCGAAGATTTTTTCCACGTCCGGCCGCACGAGCCAGCGATGCACGAGGAAATCAAACGGAACGGCGTAACTGACCTGGTCGCGCGCCAGCGTGCCGCCGTCGCGCGCCTCGAACGTGTGTTCGTGAATCCACTGCCGGTAAGGGCCGCGGATTTGCTCGTCCACGAAGCGGTGCGGCGGCTGCCAGAGGTTGATACGCGTCCGCCAACGCAGCGGCAGACCGCGCACGCGCAGTCGATAATCAATCAGAGCGCCTTCGCGCATCGCAATGGGCGGCGGCGTGACGATCTTAAAATTCAGCCACGGCGGCGTGAGCGCGTCGAGGTTGGCGGCATTAGCGAAGAACGGAAATAATTCCTCCGGTGGCAGCGGCAGCCAGAGTTCAGCGGAAAATTCGCGGATACGCATCGTGATCGAGAAAAATTATGGCGCAGCTTTAAAGCAATGATCGTTTCAATTCAAATCCTCCAGCAACAGCTTCGAGCTAATGCGCGCCGACTCGAAAATGACCGGGAGGCCGCTGCCCGGATGCGTGCCGCCGCCGACGAGATACATGCGGTCGAATTCCTCGAAGCGGTTTCGCGGGCGCAGGTGCAGCATTTGCGCGAAGCTGTGCGACAGGTTGAAGGTCGCGCCACGATAAATATCCAGCTTGCCTTCCCAATCCGCCGGCGTCACCACGCGCTCGAAACGAATGCGTTTCTCGAGATCCGTGACGCCGAGTTTTTCAAGCTGACGCAGCGCCACGCCACGATACCGTGCACGCTCTTGGTTCCAGTCCACGTTGGGATGCTGGTGCGTCACTGGCAGCAGCACATATAACGAGCTGTGACCGGGAGGGGCCATCGAGGTGTCCGTGCGCACCGGATTCTCGACGTAGAAGGATGGATCTTCGGACAAAATGTGCTGTCGTTCGATCTCGTCGAGATTGCGGCGATAATCCTTCGCGACGTAAATATTGTGATGCGCCAGATGGTCGAACTTTCCTTCCACGCCGAGATACAGCATGAACGTCGAGCAGGAAAAATCTTTCTTCGCCACCTTCGCGTCGCTCCAGCGGTGGCGCAGTTTGTTGGGCACGAGCTTGGTGATGGCGTTGGCGAAATCAGCGTTGACCATCACGGCATCGGCCCGCTGTTCGCCCAGCGCGGTGCGCACGCCCACGGCACGCCGGCCTTCAAATAAAATTTCCTCCACTGCCGTGTTGAGCTGGATTTTAACGCCGAGTTCCTGCGCCACGCGCGCCATGTTGCGCGAGATGGAATTGCAGCCGCCGGTTGGGTGCCAGACGCCGTGCTCGTATTCGAGGAACGACAGGATGGAAAACAGGCTCGGACACTGGAATGGTGACATGCCGAGATATTTTGATTGAAACGTGAACGCGAGTTGCAGGCGCGGATCTTTGAAATAACCGGCCAGCTCCGCGTGCAGCGACTTCCACGGTTTCAAAAAAGGGAGCACCGCCAGCAGCCGCAGGTTGAGCAAGCTCGACCACCCCGGAAACGGCGTCTGCAGACACGGCGCGAATTTCTCCAGCTTAACGCGGTTGTATTCCATGAATCGCCGGAACCCTTGCGCGTCCGCCGGCGACAGCTTCGCAATCTCAGTCACCATGCGTTCGAGATCCGGCGTCGCGTTCAACTCGCCGCCCGCGCCAAAGGTGATGCGGTATTGCGGATCGAGCTTGGTCATCGGAATTTCCTGGAACATGTCGCGGCCGACTTCCTGGAAAATTTCCTGCAAGATTTGTGGATAAAGAAAAAACGTCGGGCCCAGGTCGAAACGATACCCGTCACTTTCGATCAGCGAGGTCCGACCGCCCACGCGCGGCTGCTTTTCCAAAATGGTGACCTCCGCTCCAGCTTTGGCCAGCAACATGGCCGAAGCCAAACCGCCCGGCCCAGCTCCAATAATAATAACGCGTCGCGACATCGCACTATTCTGTCGAAACAATTTCCCGGAGCAAGTTTAGTCGCCCAGCAGAACGCGCAGCGCCCGCTTCAATCCCGCCAGTGAAATTTTTGGCGGTAGATAACGGAACGGCGTATCCAGCCACGTCGCCCGTCGTAAGACCGAACGCTGATGCGAGCAGGCATCAAACCCGGCACGGCCGTGATACGCGCCCATGCCGCTTTCGCCCAGCCCGCCAAACGGCAGGCCGGTGCCGACCATGTGCGACACCACATCGTTCACGCACGCGCCGCCGGAACGTGTCTCCTGCAGGACGCGCGCTTCCATGGCGCGATTGCGGGTAAAGATATACAATGCCAATGGCGTCGGCCTGCCGCGAAGGCGTGCGAGCGCGTCGTCCAATTGGTCAAACGTCAATACCGGCAGAATCGGCCCGAAAATTTCCTCCTGCATCACCGGCGACTCCGGCAAAACCTCGGTTAAAATCGTTGGCGCGAGAAATAAATCTTTCACGTCGTATTCGCCGCCATGAACAATTTTGCCGTCGCGCAGATAATTCACCAGCCGCTCGAAATGCCGCTTATTGACGATGCGCCCGTAATCCGTGCTCTGGCTGGCGTCCGCGCCATAAAACTCCAGCACGTTTTTTTTGAGAGCGGCGACGAACGCATCCTGCACGTCGCGCTGCACCAGGACAAAATCCGGCGCGACACAGGTTTGGCCGGCATTCATGAATTTTCCCCAGACAATTCGCCGGGCCGCCTGTTCGACCGCGGCATCGGCACACACGATCACCGGACATTTGCCGCCCAGTTCCAGGGTCACCGGCGTGAGGTGCTGCGCCGCCGCCGCCATGACTGCCCGCCCGACCCGCGTGCTGCCCGTGAAAAAGATTTTGTCGAACTGCTCGCGCAACAAGGCCTCGGCGACGTCCGCGCCGCCGTTGGCGACCGTAATAAATTTTTCTGCAAACGTTTCCCGCACCAGGGCGGTGATGGCTTCCGCCGTGCGCGGCGCGAGTTCGGACGGTTTGAGCACCGCGCAATTTCCCGCGGCGATGGCGCTCACCAACGGCGCGAGCAGCAGTTGCACCGGATAATTCCAGGGGCCGAGGATCAACGCCACGCCGAACGGTTCCAGCTGCACCCAACCCCGCGCCGGGGCGACAAACCACGGCGTCCGGCAGCGCACCGGCGCGGCCCAGCGAGAAAGATTTTTCAGCGCGTGGCGGATTTCCGCCTGCAACAGGCCCAGTTCCGTTGCGTAGCCTTCGAAGGGAGATTTCCGCAGATCCGCCTGCAGCGCGGCGAGCAGGCTGGATTCATGCCGCTCCAGCGCGGTGGAAAGTTTTTGGAGTTGCGACCGCCGGAATTCCAGCGCGCGGGTCGCGCCGGTTTCGAAAAAGGTGCGCTGGCACAAAACGGTGTCCGCAAAATTCATAAATGACTTGGCTACGTTGTCCTGCCTGTCAATACTTCGTCAAGTGATGATTCGTGTTTTAGCCTTCCTGCTGGTGCTGGCCACGCCCTGCGCGCATGCAAATCCGGAGGCGGACAAGCTCACCCGGGTGGGTATCGTGGAATTCACCAACGCCTATAAAGAATGGGATGACGCGCGCTTCACCACGGCGGTGAACCTTTGCCAGCAAGCCTGCACGAATACTTCGGCTACGGCGACAAACTATTATTGGCTGGGAGCCGCCGAGTTTCATCGGATGCTGCAATTGCTGGGATTGCCGGCCAGCACCCGAAACAAACTCAACGCCGAAACCGCGCTGGATGCCGCGGTGGAAGCGCTGACGCAAGCCGTGAAATTGGACAGCCGCCACGCGGAAAGCCATGCCTTGCTGGGCACGCTTTATGGCATGAAGATCAGTGAAAACATTCTCCGCGCCGTGTGGCTCGGTCCCCGCGCGGAACGGGAATTCAAACTCGCGCTGACCAATGGGGCAGCAAATCCGCGCGTGCAATATTTAATCGGCACAAGCCAGTTTTACACCGCAATGAGAAATGCTTCCCGACGCGAAGCCCTCACGACCTTGCTCGTCGCGGAAAAACTTTTTGAGGCGGAGGCCAAGGTGCCGGCGGCCCCGTTGGAACCACGCTGGGGCCATGACAGTTGCCTGACCTTCATCGGGTCCTCCTACGAAAAGTTAGGGCAGCGGACCGAGGCGGAAAATTATTTCCGCAAAGCGCTGGCGCTGCATCCGCAGGATGGTCTGGCGCAAGCCGGTCTCAAACGCGTCACGAAAAACTAAACATGAGCGGCAAAAAAATTATTGTCATCGGCGCAGGCTTGGGCGGATTGTCCGCCGCCATCTCCCTGAAACAGGCGGGCTACGACGTTGAACTTTTCGAGAAGAACGCGCAGATCGGCGGCAAGCTGAATGTGCTCTCGGAACGCGGCTACACCTTTGACTTGGGGCCGTCTATTCTGACTTTGCCGCACATCTTCGAGCGGCTATTCGAGCGCAGCGGCAAAAAGATGAGCGATTACTTTTCCATTCGCCCGCTGCGGCCGCACTGGCGGAACTTTTTCGAGGACGGCGTCACCCTGGATTTATATCCCGAGCCGGAAAAAATGGCCGCCGAGGCGCGTAAAGTGGGTGAACCGCCCGAAAACATCGAGCGCTTTTTAAAATATTCCGCCGGCCTTTATGACCTGACCAACGACGGCTATTTCGAGCAAGGGCTCGACCGCTGGCAGGATTTCGCGAAGCACTATGGCGCTTTCAAGTTTTTAAAATTCGACCTGTTCCGCTCGATGCACCAGGGCGTGGCAGCGCATCTCCAGACACGTTACTTCCGCGACATTTTTGATTTCTTCATCAAATACGTCGGCTCGTCGGCGTATCGCGCGCCGGCGTTTATGAATTCGTTGCCGACCATTCAATTTCGTTACGACCTCTGGTATGTGGACGGCGGACTTTACCACATCGCCCTCGGGCTGCGCCGCTTGATGGACGAACTGGGCATCAAAATCAATCTCAACGCCGAGGTCAGCGAAGTCCGGCGCGAGGGCGAGCGGGTCACCGGCTTGGTGGCGAATGGGATTTTTCACGCCGCCGACATCATCGTGTCGAATATGGAATTCATCCCCGCCTACGAAAAATTATTGCGCGAGGATAAAACCTTCATCGCCTCGCTGGAGAAGAAGTTTGAGCCGGCCTGCTCCGGGTTGGTGCTCGATCTGGGACTCGATTGCCAGTATCCGCAACTAGCGCACCACAATTTCTTTTTCAGCGACCACCAGCGCGAACATTTTAAGACGGTTTTTCAAAAGCACGAACTGCCCGACGACCCGACAATTTATCTCGTCGCCGCGTCGAAGACCGACCCGACCGTCGCACCCGCTGGCTGTGATTGCCTGAAGATTCTCCCGCACATTCCCTACATTGATGACGAGCATCCGCTAACGCGCGAAGATTATTTAAAATTCAAGGAGCGCATTATTGACAAGCTAGAGCGCATGGGCTTGAAAGACCTGCGCAAACATGTCGTCTTTGAGCATGTCTGGACACCGCTCGATATTCGCGCGAAATACAATTCCAACAAAGGTTCGATTTACGGCGTCGTGAGCGACCGCTGGAAAAATCTCGCGTTCAAAGCGCCGAAACAAAGCACGCTCTACCCCAATCTGTTTTTCGTAGGCGGCTCGGTGAATCCCGGTGGCGGGATGCCGATGGTGGTGCTGTGCGGCCAGAACGTCGCCAAAAAAATCGTTGCGTGGGACCGATGATTCTACTCCTGGTCACGCTGGCGCAATGGGCGGCAGGCTTTCTGGTGCTCGGCCGGCTGCGCGGCTGTAACGAAGCCAACCCAAGCGCACCGGTTTCAGGCGACCAGCTTTCCGTCATCATCCCGGCGCGCAACGAGGAGAAAAACCTGCCGAAGCTGCTTCGCTCGCTCGCCGGCCAATCCGTCCAGCCGAAAGAAATTATTGTCGTGGACGATGCTTCCACCGATCACACGGCCGAAGTCGCCCGCCAAAACGGAGCGCGGGTCGTCACGTCACAGCCGCTGCCGGAAAATTGGCGCGGCAAGACTTGGGCATGCCATCAAGGAGCACAGGCCGCAACGGGATATTATTTCCTTTTTCTTGACGCGGACACCTGGTTTGAACCGGATGGACTGGCGCGCGTGCTCACAGAATTTCCCGTTGGCAACAGCGGGGCGCTCTCCGTGGCGCCGTATCACGCGGTTGGAGATTTTCACGAACAATTCTCCGCTTTTTTTAATTTGGTAATGTTGGCCGGCACAAGCGCGTTTACGCTGCTCGGCGACCGGTATCCGCAGCGCGGTTTGCTCGGACAGTTTCTGCTCATTGACTGCGCCGCTTACCAAAAGGTTGGCGGACACGAAAGCGTGAAGGGCCGCATCCTCGAAAATTTCTGGCTCTCGAAACAGTTGAAAGCCGCCCGGGTGCCGCTGCGCTGCCGTTGCGGGCGCGGCGTGTTTTCTTTTCGCATGTATCCCGAAAATTGGCGTCAGCTTGTGGAAGGCTGGACAAAAGGTTTCGCTTCCGGCGCGGGGCAGACGCCTGGGCCGATTTTGCTGCTGATCATTGTTTGGCTGGGCGGACTTTTTTTCACGCCCATTGCCGTCTTCACGCTAGCCAAGCCGCAGGCCTGGTTTGCGGTCTATGGGCTATGCGTGGCGCAGGTCGGCTGGCTGTTGCGCCGCGCGGGGACCTTTCATTGGAGCGCCGCCATTTTTTATCCGGTGTTGGTGTTATTTTTCTTCGCCGTATTTGCCCGGTCCGTTTTGCGCGCGGGCAAAACGGTGAGTTGGAAAGGACGCAATATCCGTGCTGATTGAACTGCCCATCGCGTGGATCATCGCGCTCAACTTCATCGCCTGGCTGGTGATTCAGTTCGGGTTGGCGTGGTCGTTCACGCAACTCGCCGCCGAACGCTTTAATTATCGCCATATCCTGGCCCGGCCCCGAAGTTGGGAACGCGACGGACGGTTTTATGAGCGCGTCTGCGGCATCAAGCATTGGAAGGGTCTGCTGCCCGATGCCTCCCGAATGTTTCGCGGCGGCTTTGCGAAGGCTCGACTGCACAATGCCTCACCGGAATATCTGGAACGGTTTTTGTGTGAAACCTGGCGCGGCGAAATCGTCCACTGGCTAGCGTTGTTGACTTTGCCAGTCTTCTGCATCTGGAATCCGTGGTGGGGCGTGCTGGTAAACGCCGCCGTGGCTTGGGCGGTGAATTTCCCCTGTATTCTCGCGCTCCGTTACAACCGTGCCCGCTTCACAAGGTTGCTCGCCAGCCGAGTTTGAAGCAAAAAAGAAAAGGCTTCCGGATTCCTGAAACCGCAGCGCATTCTCCGATGCCAAAGCGAATAAGTTTACAGGATTTGTTCTGACGAAATATTCCTCACCCAATCCGACGGCAGCGCGGTGAATTCCACCAGCAGCTTGGTCAGCGGATGCGTGCAGAAAATTTTCCACGCATGCAGGCACAACGGCCGCTCGTCCACGCCCAGTGTCGGCATGACACCATTTTTTGCCCGGCAAATAAACCACAATGGGAGAACCCAGATACCAGAGGTAATTGCGGATTTGATGGGTGTGGCCGGCTGAATCAATCCGTTCGATGGTCTGAGTCTCTTTGATGCCGTCAGTTTAATTCAAATTCCAACGCAACGCGAATGCGGTTTCGGCACTCAATCGCTCAAGGTTTTCGCGCCGAGACGAGGTAGTTGATATTGCCGAAAGCGGCGTGAAAATGGCCTGCGGCAATGGCCTGTTGTTCGGAGTGATATTTTTTAACAATGTCGGCAAAGACCGTTTCAAAAAATGATTCATCACCGCCGCCGCGCATAAAAAGTTCGCGCATATCTTCTTTGTTCCACGGGCCGGTCGCAGAACTTTTCCACTGGCGATCCTGTTCGACCAGAGCTTTTTGATCCGGGTTGGCGTAGGGCGGAAAGAGCGGCGCGGGCCGGTCGTTTTGATAAACAGCGATGTCGCGCATTCCAAGCTGGGCAAAATATCCGGGCAACAAATCGCCGAGGCTATGATTACCCCGGCCGGCGGCCAACCGGCCCCGATGCTGCCGCAGCCAGAATTCAAAACGGCGCACCCAGATCTCCACCGGTTCGCTTTCGGTGAGCGAGGTGAAGGCAAGATAGTTCCAGAAATTATTCGGCTCGACGCAAATGAGCAGACCGCCGGGACGCAAGATGCGCAGCATTTCGCGCAACGCATCGAGGGGCTGCGCCAGGTGCATGAGCACGGTCTGGCAGGTGACGACATCGAAACTGTCATCGGCGAGCGGCAGCTTGATGGCGTCACCTTGGTGGAAGGAAATTAATTCCGGCGCAACGTGCGGGAAGGCGCGACGAAATTTTTCCGGCGCTTCGGCAACCCAGCGCGGTTCACGATCAACGCCGGCGAACCGCGCGGGCGGCCGCAGATACGGATAAAGCAACCGCGACCAGTGGCCGAGGCCGCAGCCGATGTCGGCAAGCGAGGCGGCTTCGCTCAACCGCCAGCGCACAGCCATGAGATCAAGAAAGTCGCGGTTCCACCAGAAATCGCGCTGCTCGCCGAACAGTTCGGCGGAATGAGGCTGATCGGCCATAACTTGGGTTTAAAATTTAAGTAATTAAAATTTAAACGGACCAAATAATCCACGGTTTAATTTTTACTCGAATAACTTGGCTGCCCACGCCGGTGGTGGCGCGGTGAATTCCACCGGCAATTTGGTCAGCGGATGCGTGCAGGAAATTTTCCACGCGTGCAGGCACAGCGGCAGTTCGTCCACGCCCAAGGTCTGCATGACGCCATTTTTTTTGCCGGGCAGATAAACCGGATCGCCGACGATGGGAAAACCCAGATGCCAGAGGTGAATGCGGATTTGATTCGTGCGGCCGGTGAGCGGCCGGGCTTCAAGCAACGCGGTGCCGTCGGCATTTTTTTGGAGCAAGCGGAATTCCGTGCGCGCATCGAGGCCGGCTTCCTCATCCACTTTGCGCGAGCCGAGTTCGCCGGAGACGGCACTGATGGGCGCGTCGCAACTGAATTCATTTTTTTCCGGCTGGCCTTGCACCCGGACGAGATAAAGTTTCTCCACGCCTCCGTTCGCGAATTGCGGCTGCAATTTTCCGGCGAAATGCCGCGTGCGCGTGACCAGCATCACGCCGGTCGTGTTCGCGTCCAACCGATGCGCCGGATGCGGTTTCTGCGGATAATAAACTTCGTTGAGAATGTGCTGAAGCGTGTTGCGATAAAACCTTCCGCCGGAATGAATCGGCAGCGGCGCGGGTTTGTTCAGCACGATCAGCGCCTCGTCCTCATGCAATATTTCCACGCGCCCGTTCACGTCCGGCTCGACGGCATTGGGAAATTTGTGCAGATACCGCTCGCCGGCGCGGACGATTTTATCGGCGGCGACCGGTTCAAGCTGGAGGTTCAACACGAGGCCCAGCGCGCATTCACTTTCCCAATGCGCGGCCGGCAGATGTTTCACCACGCGGCACAGCGCTTCGAGCAAGGTCTTACCGTCGCAATCTTCCGGCACGTTGACGTGCTTGAAATTGTCGGTGGGCATGCAGCCGGGCATCGGCGTGGTGGCACGGCGGATCGCCGCATGCCGCTCCGCGATGGTCAGCGCCATCTGCTCGGCCGGCGTCTTGAAACAAAACGGACACGACAGGTTGGGAACGTAGCGCGCGTCTTTCTGGTCGGCCAGGCTCAACGGCGTCTGGCATTGAAAACATTGAACGGATTCGGTTTCGTGCAAACTCGGATCGAGGCCGACGCGCTGGTCGAACACAAAACATTCGCCGTCGTAATGCGCGCCGCCGCAGTCTTCAAAATATTTCAAAATGCCGCCGTCGAGCTGGAAAATATTTTTAAACCCTTCGCGCTCCATGAACGGCCCGGCCTTTTCGCAGCGGATGCCGCCGGTGCAAAACATCACGATGGGCTGCTCTTTCAAAGCGGGCGGCAGCTGGCGCACGGCGGCGGGAAATTCGCGGAAATGGTCAATGTCGACGGTCAGCGCATTCTTGAACGTGCCGAGCTTCACCTCGTAATCGTTGCGCGTGTCGAGCAGCGTCACCGGCCGGCCTTCGTCGAGCCACTGTTTCAATTCCGTCGCCGCGAGTTTGGGTGAGGTGCACTGGCCCGGATTGATACCTTCGACGCCAAACGCGATGATTTCTTTTTTGATCCGCACCAGCATCCGCGTGAACGGCTGAGGTTCCGTCTCGCTCACTTTCACGGTCAAATTTTTCAGCCCGGGCAGGCGGCGCAATTCGGCGAGCAGCAAATCTATTTTTTCGCGTTCGCCCGCGACAAAAAGATTGATGCCTTCGACGCTCAAAAGAATTGTGCCTTTGAGCTCCCAGCCCTGGCACAACGCGAGCAAACGCGGTCGCAGCAGTCGCAGCTCCGGCAGCGGGGCAAATTTGTAGGCGGCAATGTTGACAATCTTTTTCATCGAAACGCGTGGCAGGATAGCGGAAATTTTGATGCCCGCCACTTTTAGATGCTGGCCAGGCGAAATGCCGGTCTTGCCCCGTGCCAGTTCGCCGCAACGGGATTATTTCCACTTTTTCGATGGATGTGGTATAATCTCAACTGGCATGGAATCGGATCTGTCCAAATTCATCGAAACGATCTGGCGCTATAAACCAATGCTCATCGTGCTGTTGGTGGGCGGGGTGATCGTTTTTTGCTTTTCCGTCATTGACACCCATCGCCACCGCAAAAAAACTCACAAGAAGCGGCCGCAGCACAAACATCATTGACGGTTTGAAGTAGCGGCGCCTGTGTGCAGAACTTCCGCAGTCAATAAATCAAGCGGGCTGGAAAGACGACTGCCGCCCGCCATCCACTTAATCAAGCTGAAAAATTAACGCAGACCATAACTGCGGCTGGTGCTGGGCAGCGGCGGGCGACCGGCAAAGTTCCGCAAATTCGCACCTTCGCGATTTCCGCTGGCCGGCTGTTGCGGACGGTTGCCGCCGCCAGATTGGGGCCGGCCGCCACCCGATTGCGGACGACCACCTTGCGATGAACGCGGTTGTGACGAGGAATGTTGCGAGCCGTGCGAGCGCTGCTGATTGCGCGGCGGACGCTGGCCGCGTTGCTGATGCTGCGGACGGCGGCGTTCTTCATCCATCGGATTGAACGGCGGCGGCGAGGCGGAATAATTAAAGCCTTCCGCTTTTTTGCGCACGATACCGCGACCAATGAAGCGCTCAAGCGCGCGGAGTTCGCCTTGATCTTCGTGCGTGACAAAACTAATTGCATCACCGACGGCATGCGCGCGACCGGTGCGGCCGATGCGATGAACATAATCTTCGGCCTGCATCGGAAAATCGTAATTCACCACGTGCGAAATGCCGTCCACGTCAATGCCGCGCGCGGCAATGTCCGTCGCCACGAGCACGCGCACGGCGCCGGATTTGAAGTCTTTCAACGCCTTGAGCCGCTGGTTTTGCGAGCGGTTGGAATGTAGCGTGGCGGTCTTGATGCCTTGCTGTTCCAGGTTGCGCGCGACGCGGTCGGCGGCGTGTTTCATGCGCGAAAAAACGAGCACCATGTTCATCGCCGGATCTTTGAGCAGATGCGAGAGCAACGCGGGCTTCAAATGTTTCGGCACTTCGTAAATCAATTGCGTCACGGTTTCCGCCGGATTCGCGCGGCGACCGATTTGCACAATTTTAGGCGCGCGCTGAAATTCGTGCGTGAGCGTTTCGATTTCTTTCGAGAGCGTCGCGGAGAACAAAAGCGTCTGCCGTTTTTGTGGCAGCGAGCGGACGATCTGACGAATGGCCGGAATAAATCCCATGTCCAACATGCGGTCGGCTTCGTCGAGCACGAGATATTGCAACTGCGAAAAATCGGCGTAGCGACGCTGCATCAAATCCATCAAACGGCCGGGGCAGGCGATAATCAAATGCGTGCCGGCGCGGAGCGCGTCAATTTGCGGATGTTCGCCAACGCCGCCGAAAATGGTGGCGACGCGCAACGGCAAATGCTTGCCGTAAGCTCTGACATTGTCATGAATCTGCACGACGAGTTCGCGCGTGGGCGCGAGAATGAGCGCGCGAGTGCCGCGCGTTTTGCCGTCGCCGATGACGGCGGCGAGCTTGGTGAGCATCGGCAGCGTGAACGCGGCGGTTTTGCCGGTGCCGGTTTGCGCGATGCCGATCAAATCATGACCGGCCAGAATCTGCGGGATGGCCTGCGCCTGTATGGGCGTCGGCTCGGTGTAACCGGCTTCTTGAACGGCCTGTAAAATTTTGGGGTCGAGACCCAGAGCACTAAATGACATAGGAAAATTGAGAATAAACTTTTCAGCGCGGTTAAGCACGCCTAAAGCAAGGGATGGAAAAAACGGAACCGGCGGAAGAAATTATTTGAGCCGCCAGACGATGCGCGCCTTGTTGAGGTCGTAGGGCGACATCTCCATTTTCACGCGGTCGCCCACGGTCAGGCGCACCCAGCGTTTGCGCATCTTGCCGCAAATGGTGGCGAGGACGAGGTGCTTGTTCGTGAGTTCGACGCGGAACATGGTTCCGGGCAAAACCGTCGTGACGCAGCCTTCGACTTCAATATGTTCTTCTTTCATGCAGACAAACCGGCAAACGGAAACGGTATTGGGAAATAAAAAAGGCGAGGCCCGGGTTATCCGAACCTCGCCATGAAATTTACGGAAAAATCTTAGTAGCGTTCACGACGACCGCCGCCGCCGCCGCTTCCGCCGCCGCCGAATTCACGACGACCGCCACCGCCACCGCCGCCGGGGGGACGTTCTTCACGCGGACGAGCCACGTTGACCGTCAACGCGCGACCGTCCATGTCTTTACCGTTCATACCTTCGATAGCTTTCTGCGCTTCGGCAGCGGAGCTCATGGTCACGAAACCAAAGCCGCGGGGGCGATTGGTCATGCGATCCATCATCAGGTTGGTTTCCGTGACCGTGCCAAATTGCGCGAACGCGTCTTGGAGGTCGTTTTCTGTGGTGTTGAAGGAAAGGTTTCCGACAAACAATTTGTTACTCATGTGATGTTTTACTGTCCGACAAACCGTGACTTTACGCAGACTGTTCCCGAACTTCGGGTTTAAAATCATCACTGAACCAAGTTCACTTGAAGATTCACCATGCCTGAAAAGAGACTAGCTATCTAACAGAACGGGGCCAGTATTACCGGGTTTTGAAATAAAGGCCAGAACAATCGGCAATTATCTTTGGTCGGGAAATGGCCGGCTGAAGCCGCGACGAATTCATTTTTTGTGATTTTCCGGTGTTTACATTCGCCTTTTTAATCCGCATGATGCGCCAACCTGCGGAGAAACTTACATTCCGCCGGTCGGTAAACCTGTAGTATAAATAAAAACTATGGCCACAAAATCCAAAGCCAAGAAGCCCGCTGCGAAAAAACCTGCTGCCAAGAAAAAGGTGGCGGCCAAGAAGAAGTAGTCGCCGGCTTACAGCTGTCTCCTTTGGTGTCGCATCAAGGGAGACAGATTTTTTTTGCCGCCCGTTCAATCATGAAACTCTGCCAAGGCCAGACCTGGAAGCAAGGCCCGCAATATGTCCGCATCGTCCGGCTCGAACGGCTGGAGGTGGAATATAAATCCATGACCAGCCTCACCACCAAGGAAGGGCCCGTGCAAGTCACCAGCAAAAAAGATTTCTGCCGGCTGCTCAAAGGCGCCCAGCTTTTGCCGCCGCCAAAAAAACCGGCGATCGCTCGCAAAGCCGCCGGCCACGCCACGCCCGCGAAGTGATTCTGGAAATTGCAACCGGCTGAATCCAATCATTACGCCGCGCTCGGTTTGGACCGCCGCTGCACCGCCGCACAAATCCGCGCCGCCTACCGCGTGCTGGCCAAACAGCACCATCCCGATCTCAATCGCAATTCCCCGGCGGCGCTGGCCCACACGCAGACGCTAAACGCGGCGTATGAAATTTTAAGCGACCCGGAACTGCGCGCCGCCTACGACCGCGAACTCGCCGCGCCAAAAAAAGTTTTCAGCAAAACCTCACCGGCAAAAATCCAGCGGAATATTTCGCAGGACGTCCATTTGCCACTGGAAGTTTTTTTGCGCGGCACGACGCGCACCGTGCGCGTCAACGATCCGGCGAATCCGAACGGCGCGGAAATTTATGACCTGATCGTTCCGCCGGAAACGGCGCCGGGCACGCGCTTTCGGCTGCCGCGCGTGGAACCGTTCGCCGGCGGCGGCGTGCAACTGCGGTTGAAAGCCGCGCCGAATTTTCGTTTCAAAGTGCGCGGCTCGGATTTGCGCTGCGATTTGAAAATCAAACCCGAACGCGCGGTTCACGGCGGCACGGAAATGGTTCGCGGCCTGACCGGCGGCATGGTTCGCGTGCCGATTCCACGCGGTGTTGGTCGCAATGAAATCATTCGTGTCGCGAACGAGGGGCTGCCAAAAACGCGCGGCGGCCGCGGCGATTTGTTGGTGCGCGTCACCTATCGCGTCGAAGTTCGCGTCACGCGTGGCGGCAAATAATTTTACGTCCATCATTTACAATCATCCAGCAGATAAGCACGATGGCGGTCCCGGCGGAGAAACTGACATGCCGCCGGCGAGTCAACCAGCAGAATAAAAATAAAAGTTATGGGCGATAAATCCCCGAAAGCCACCCAGAAGAAATCTGGCCAGAAACAAACCAAAACCAGCAGCGCCAACGCCAAGAAGAGCGCCGCCGTCGCCGCCAAGTCCTCCGCCGCCAAGAAAAAGTAACCGGCGCTACTGCCTGTCTCTCCTGGTGAAAAATCAGGAGAGACAGATTTCCCCTTCGTCAGCCGTGATTGCGACAACGGCCCCGCTCCCGTTATATCGCGCAGGGAAATAATTCTCCACCCGCCGGAAAATCAATCCGGCACCGGATTCTCCGCTGGTTTCGCTTCCACCATTTCCATCTGCTGCAACGCCTCGTCGTGGCCCAAGACCAGCGCGGCGGCGATCTGCTTCGGCTCAACGCTGAAGGAACCCACCGGCAATGGCCGGAGCGGACGAAACACCTGGATGCGGATTCCTGCCGGCGGCTGTTTCATCAGGTCGAGCGCGGCGTTGTAATTCACATTTTGCCGCGCCGTCCAGACTCGTGCCACGGCGGGAAATTCCGGATATGCCAGTTTGCCCAGCCACGGCGGAATCGGCTTGAGCCGGAACGCGGGATTATGCGTGAGCACCACTGTGATGTCGGTCGCGCCATCGGCGATCGCCCGGCGAAGCGGAATGGGATCCGCCACGCCACCGTCCGCAAACGGGTGGCCGTCCACATAATCAAATCCGCGCGTCGCCAGCGGCATGGACGACGTGGCGCGCAGCGCCGCAAACACGCGCTCGTCGCCGACCCGGAAATAAACCGGCTCGCCCGTGTGGCAGTCGGTCAGCACGATGAAAAATTCCGTCGGCGCTTTTTTCAGCGCTTCGACGGAAAGCGGCACGCGCGTGCGGATGACATGATCCACCAGGTAAGCCAGATCAATGATTGGTTTGCGACGGAGAAAATTGCTTTTGCGAACCACGTTGCAGGCGAGTTCGCGCCAGATGGCCAAGCCCGGTTCCCACATGTCGGCGACGAAATAGGCCGCCGAGCAGGCACCGGAAGAAGCCGCATAAACGAAATCATATTGCCGCCGCCCGCATTCCTGAAGATAAGCCAGCACCCCCGCCGCCCACGCACCGCGCATCGCTCCGCCTTCCACGATCAGAGCGGTTTTGCGGCAGTCACCTGCATTTCCAATCATCGGCGACGACATCCCAATCCTTTCACCGGCGGCTCCGGTTGTGTCCTGCGAATTCTCCGACGGAACTCCTTGATTGCAGCATAGCACACTTCCGGCTCAATAGTCGCTGGCGGGGCGCGACCGACGGAGGCGGCATCTGCTTGCGCGAGTTGAGCCCGCAGCGTTAATCTTGCACACATGATCGCCGACACGCTTGTTCAATACCGCCGTTACTCAAATTTGTCCCCACGCTTCGCCGCCGCGTTTGAATTTCTTGCGAAGCTGCCGGCCAACCAGCCAGATGGCCGCTGCGACATTGACGGCGACAATTGTTTTGCGCTCGTGCAGAGCTATACCACCAAACCGCTCGCTGCGGCGAAGTTCGAAGCACACCGGCGATACACCGACATCCAGTTCATCCAAGCCGGTCGCGAGACGCTACTCTGGTCGCCGCTCGCCGCGCTCACGCAGGTGACCGAGCCGTATGCGGCCGAACGCGACATCGCTTTCTTCGCGAATCCGCCGCAGTGGACGCCCATCCATCTCGCCGTCGGCCAGTTCGCCATTTTCTTTCCCGAAGACGGTCATGCGCCTGGCATCGAATCCGCCGGACCGGAGGCCGTGCGCAAGGTCGTCATCAAAGTCCGCGCCTGAGCAAAAATTAATTTTTCACAAAATCGTCTGAACTATGACTGCCCGCCTCTATTTCAAATCAGCAATGATTCTCGCCGCCTTGGTGGTTGGGAACTTTCCAGTCCGCGCGGTTGCCGCAGACACCGATGCTGCCCAGCCGCAGTATTATGAACTGCGCGTTTACCAAACTCAGTCCGCCGAACAGTGGCAGCGCGTCAACGATTACTGGCAGAATGCCGCTGTGCCCGCCTACAACCGCCAGGGCATCCAACCGGTCGGCGTTTTCACCGAGCTGCAGGATTCCGCGACCAACCAAATTTACGTCCTCATCCCGTGCGACTCGGTGGCAGCGTTCGCCGCGATTCCCGCGAAGCTCGCGGCCGATGCGGATTACCAGAAAGCCGCCGCTGGATTTTTATCCGCGCCAAAGACCAACGCCGCCTACGAGCGTTTTGAAAGTTCGCTGCTGGTGGCGTTCGACGGCATGAAACAACTTTGCGTGCCGCCGGCAGATCAGAAGCCGAATGTGTTTGAACTGCGCACCTACAAAAGTTCCAGCGAAGCCAAAGGCCTGAACAAAATCAAAATGTTCGAAAGCGGTGAAATCACCACGATGAAAAACGTCGGGCTCGCGCCGGTTTTTTACGGACGCACGCTGGTCGGCTCGACCATGCCGAGCCTGACTTACATGACGTGCGGCGTGAACCTGGATGAGCACACGAAACATTGGGCCGCATTCGGTTCCGCGCCCGTCTGGAAACAGTTGAAAGCCGACCCGCAATACAAGGATAACATGATCGGCATGATCAAGGTCATGCTCAAGCACACGTCCGCCTCGCAGCTTTGACTTCAGTTGTTTTCAACTGGAACAGCCTCGGCGGGTGAATTCCCGGCGACGGGCACCTGGGCAGCGGCGAGCTTGGCCCGGCGTTTTTCTTCCTTCTTGGCTTTCTTGTCCATTTCCTTGCGGCGTTTCTCGAACTGATAATTCTTTTGCATCTTTGCAGCTTGGCAGCCGGCAGCCGGCAGCGCGAGTTTTTCCCGCGCCCAAGTGCGCGATTGATTCACGCCACGAAAAATTGTTAAGTTGTTCCTTTATGAGCAAACCCGCCTGCCCGATGTGCGAAATGACCGAAGTTCTGGAATTCCCCGACAAATGGGAATGCGTCACCTGCGGCCACGAATGGCCGCGCGCAGCCGCGCCGGAAGTTGCGGACGGCCCACGCATCGTCAAGGACGCCCACGGCAACGTGCTCGCCGACGGCGACTGCGTCATCTTGATCAAAGATTTGAAGCTCGGTGGTTCATCCGTGCTCAAGGGCGGCTCGAAATCCAAACCGATCCGTCTGGTGGACGGCGATCACGAGATTGATTGCAAAGTGGACGGCATCGCCGTCGGCCTGAAAGCCTGTTTCGTTAAGAAGGCGTAATCAAAATCAGAATAGTTTGCGCACGGCGGGCTTGGTGACCTTGCCCATGGCATTGCGCGGAAGTTCTTTCACCACGAGCAGGCGCTGCGGAATTTTGTAAACCGAGAGCCGGCTTTTACCCCACTCCCGGAGCGCTGGGAGTGTGAGTGACGTGTTATCCTTCAACACCACCACAGCGGTGACCGCCTCGCCCCAAGTGTCATCCGGCAAACCGATGACCGCGCACTCGCAGATGTTTGGATGCTCCAGCAACGTGGCTTCGATCTCCAGCGCGGAAAGCTTGTAGCCGCCGCTCTTGATGATGTCCACGGAGAGCCGGCCCATGATGCGATAATAACCGCGCTCGCGCACCGCCATGTCACCGGTGCGAAACCAGCCGTCGTCGAACGACTCCGCACTCGCCGCGGGCCGATTCCAATACGCGCGGAACACACCCGGCCCGCGCACTTGGATTTCGCCCGGTTCATCCTCGCCGGTGATGATGACACCGGTTTCGCTTTTCAACCGAACTTCCACGCCCGGCAAGGCCAAGCCCACCGCGCCGGGCCGGCGTTCGCCGTGATACGGATTCGAAATTGCCATGCCGATTTCCGTCATGCCATAGCGTTCGAGAAGTTTCTGGCCGGTGAGCGCCGTCCATTGCTCATGCACGCTCGCGGGCAATGCCGCCGAGCCGGAAACCATCAGCCGCATTTTTGAAAACCCCGTAACGATGGCTGCACGATCAGCGGGCGACGCGGCTTCGAGCGCTTGAATCAATTTCACGTAAATCGTCGGCACGGCCATGAACACCGTGTAGGCGTCGGCGCGCACGCGGGCGAAAATAGTTGCGGCATCGAACTTCGCGAAAGGCTCGATCGTCGCGCCGCTCCAGAGAGCGCAGCTCACAATATTGATGATGCCGTGGATGTGATGCAGCGGCAGAAACATCGGGATGCGATCCGCCGCGCTCCACTCCCACGCCTGCACGAGGCTCTCAATCTGCGCCTGGATATTCGCGTGCGTGGTCACGACGCCCTTGGGTTTGCTCGTCGTGCCGCTCGTGTAGAGAATCATTGCGCGACGTTCCGTGGATATCTCAGGCAACAGCTTCGTCGGCGCAGTCGTGATGGAATCAATGTTCACCAAGCGCACGCCGAGCTTCTGGCACAACGGAGATATTTTTCCCACCATCGCTGCGTCCACCATCAAGATGCTCACGCCGGAATCGGTCAGCGCGTATTCCCATTCCGGCTCGGTTGCCGAGAGACAGATGGGCAGCTTGATGCCGCCCGCGCGCCAGATGGCCCATTGCGCTGCGGCGTATTCAAAGCCCGGCGAGACCAGCAACGCGACGCGCGCCTCGTTCAAATCTTCTTCTTCGCCAAGCAACGCCGACCCGAGCGCCGCCGAGCGATCGAGGAGTTGCTGGTAAGTGTGTAAAGTCGTCGCGGTGCGAAACGCGACGGAGCGGGCGTGCATATGAGCGCGGGCAATGAGCGGGAGTTCTGGCATATTCAGTGTCCGATAATGGCTTTGACGGCAATAAATAAAACCGACGGCACGAGCAGGCAGCCGATGCCGGTGTGAAACGTTGCAACGAGCGCACCGTAAGGCACGAGCTTGCGATCAGTCGCGGCGAGTCCGGCGCTCACGCCACTGACTGTTCCGGCGAGTCCGCCGAAGACCATCGCCGAGCGCGGCGTTTTGAGGCGCAAGAATTTCGCCGCCGCCGGTGTCGCGACCATCACAATGATCGCCTTGATGACGCCCGTTGCGATGCTCAACGCAATGATCTCCGAGCTTGCGCCGATGGCCGTGCCCGTCACCGGGCCGACGATGTAAGTCACCGCGCCCGCGCCAATAGTTGTGAGACTCACGGCGTCCGTGTAACCGAACGCGCTGGCCACGCAAACACCCACGATGAACGGCAGCACCGTGCCGAGCAGCAACGCCACAAAGCCAATCCAGCCCGCGCGCTTTGCCTCCTCGGGATGCACTTCAAACGCCGTTGCCACGATGGCAAAATCGCGCAGCATGTTGCCACCCATTAATCCGATGCCGCTGAAGAACGTCACGTCCGCCAGACCTTTCGACCCGCCGGAAACTTTTCCACCAAACCACGCCAATGCGAGGCCGATGAGGATGGCGATGGCCGAGCCTTGCACGCGGCCGAACGTCAGCTTGCGCGAGATAAAGCCCGAGGTCAGCATCACCAACCCGACGATTGCGAAGGCGGCGACGAGTCCGTTGTCTTTAGCCGCTTTTTCAACAATTTCCCACATGCCGCGTCAATGGGTTTTGTCCGCCGGCGCGGAGT
>CAISEZ010000040.1 GCA_903884535.1 uncultured Verrucomicrobia subdivision 3 bacterium | reverse complement strand
TCAATCCTGACCACAATGTTTGACTCGACTTGAACCCAACAAGAATAAAAATACTGGTCATTGCTGGCAAAAAATGTAGATGCGCTGACAGAAACATACCCTGCTGTTTTGCCGACTGTCGTGGGTGGTAGATTTGTGAAGTTTGAGACAAGTCCATGATAATACCTATCAAAATCGCCTCTTAATTCAGTCTGGCTTCGCGGCAGAAAAGGACTGCAAAGCTGAGTCTGCCCTTGGTTTGTGGTAAAATAACAAGATGGGCTAAGCATAAACAAAATGGTGGTGCCTTTTGGCTCTTCATACTGAATTCCTGACCCCCAATATTTGAAAAGGTCGGTAAAGTCATCCTTGCTAAAATCGTGCATGGAAAAACCAGAAGGGGGAATGTAAGAAACGGACTTTGTGAAATTTGTGACAGAACTGGCTGACAATCTGCCAGCAAGTGACAAAGCGACAAAAAATACCAAATGTCTGATCATAATATTGGCCATAGTGTGCGCACGTCTTGCTGCCTAACAAAGAGTAGGCAGCCGGGTTTGCAGCCTATCATGGCCCAAGAACAGCCTATCTTTTTTCATAAGCTGACCGTAATTCTGCTGAAACCAGTTGTCGAGGACAATGTCGCCGTTTTAACAGCACCAAAACTCATTTCCGCAAAGGCTGCGACCGGTTTTCAGATCAATTCCACCACGCGCTGCAATTCCGCATCCGTGTTGTAAAAGTGCGGCGACACGCGGATATAATTTTGCCCTTTGCGGTCATTGCGCAGCGAGACGATGACGCCGGCATCCGCCAGTTTTTTGTGCAGCGGCGCCAGGTCTTTGCCGGGTTGGAAAAACGCCGTGATGCCGCTGGCATTTTCCGGCTTCGGTTCGGCATTGAGGACGGTGTAGCCTTTGGCCTGCAACGCGGGCACCAGCCACGCGCGCTTGCGGAGCAGTTCGGCGGCGATGTTGTCCACGCCGATTTCCAGCGCGAGTTCCATGGCGGCGATTAGTCCGAGGAGGCCGACGAGATTGTGCGTGCCGGCCTCGAACTTCGCCGCGCCGCTGCGAAATTCAATTTTATCCTGCGCGACGAAGTTGGGATTGCGGACATTGTGCCAGCCGTAAATCGGCGGATTCAATTTCTCCTGCAAATCTTTTTTGACGTAGAACACGCCGGCGCCGCACGGGCCGAGCAGCCATTTGTGCGCGTCGGCGGCAAGAAAATCCACGTGCTCCACCGTCGTCGGAAATGCGCCGAGCGTCTGGATGGCGTCGAGGCAAAATAAAATGCCACGCTCGCGCAGAAATTTTCCGATGGCGGCGTGGTCGAGCCGGTAGCCGCTGATGAAATGGTTGGAGGCGAGCGCGACGAGGCGCGTGTTTTCGTCCACCTGACCCATCACGTCAATCGCGCGGATGGCGCCGAGGCCGCGGGTGTTGAGCAGGCGCACCTGCACGCCGTGCGCGGCGAGCGCCAGCCACGGATAAACATTGGACGGATAATCGTCATGATAAATCAGGACGTTGTCGCCTTTGCGGAATTTCAAGCCGGCGGCGACAAAGCTCAACGCAAGCGAGGTGGGGCCGACGAGGGAAACTTCGTCGGGCAGGCAGTTCAGTAATTTCGCACCGGCATTGCGGGCGTCGCCGATGCGGTGCATGACGAATTCCTCCTGATCGCCGAGCGAGCCGGCGTGCGCGCAGTCGGCAATGGCCTGGGCGACGCGGCGCGGCAGGGCGCAGACGCCGGCGTGCGCGAGAAAGATCTTGTCGCGCGTGACCGGGAATTCGTGGTGGCGGAGTTCCTCGTCGGTGAGGATTTCATTCAGCGTCATGGCGTGCAGTTTAGCGGGAAATAAAAAACGGCAAAGCGGAATCAAATCCACTTTGCCGTTTCGGATAAAATTTTGTCAGGCGATGGCGCGGTCGAGGCTGGCCTTCAGATCGCGTTTGCTTTTGGCCCCAACCATTTGTTCCGTGACCTTGCCGTCTTTGATGACCAGCAACGTCGGAATGGAGCGGACGCCATATTGCGCGGCGAGGCCCTGATGCTCGTCAATGTTCACCTTGCCGATTTTGACTTTACCTTGGAATTCGGTGGCCAACTCGTCGAGGACGGGTGAAATCATCTTGCACGGGCCGCACCATTCGGCCCAGAAATCCACCAGCACGGGCACGGTGGATTTGAGCGCTTCAGCGTCGAAATTGTCCTGCGTAAAAGTAGTGATGAGAGGCGAGGCCATAAATTAGCTGGAGAAATTTTCAACCAAGGGTTTCAAAACAAAATACCAAACATAGAAATTATAACCAACGGCAACCAGAGCGGCCACAGCGGCGAGATGAATCAAAACTTTGTCCACCGTCTTGATGCTCGGAATGACGGGCGCGGCGGTCCGGGCGGCCACCGGGGCAGGACGCTGTTGCGCCGCTGTTGGCGCGGCACCAGTTTTGGCGGCGGGCGCGGCGGCGGCAGCGGCGGCGGTTTTTAGCGCGGGCGCGGCGGCGGTAGGCGGAGCAATCGGAGCCGCACTGGGCGCGCCGGTGGGTCCACCGGGCGGGAGCGTCGGCAACTTGATTGTCGGCGCGGCGGTCGGCTTGGGCGGCAGATTGATGCGGACGGTTTCTTTTTTCGGCTGCACCTTGCCGGTTTCTTTTTTCGGCGGCGGCACAACAACTCCTGACGGTGCCGGCGGCGGCACCTGGGTCGGTAAAGAGGTTTCAGGTTCGGACATAGCTTTGCTTGAAGATAAACAGCGGAATGCGGCTGTCAAATTTAATTCTGAAACAAAAAACGGCGGCCGGCAGTTTGGCGAAGCCGGTGACGGGAATTATGTTTTTTCCTCGATCAATTCGCGCCGCGCGCCGCCGAGCAGTTGGCCGACAAAGTTGGTGGAATAAACGCCGCGCCGGAAATTCGGATCCTGCATGATCGCCTGCTGGAAGGAAATGGTCGTTTTGACGCCGGTAATGAGATATTCATTCAGCGCGCGGTTCATCCGGTCAATCGCCTCGCGGCGGTCTTTGCCGGTGGTGATGAGTTTGCCGATCATCGAATCGTAAGTTGGCGGAATGGTGTAGCCGGCGTAGGCGTGGGTTTCCATGCGGACGCCATGGCCGCCCGGCTGATAATACATTTCAATGCGGCCGGGGCTGGGACGGAAATCATCGAAAGGATCTTCGGCATTGATGCGGCATTCGATGGCGTGCCCCTTGAAGGTGATATCGCCCTGCGAATGTTGCAACGGCTCGCCCATTGCCAGCAAAATCTGGTAGCGCACAAGGTCAATGCCGGTGACTTCCTCGGTGACCGGATGTTCCACCTGGATGCGCTTGTTGACTTCGAGAAAATAATAATTGCCGTGGTCGTCCACGATGAATTCCACCGTGCCGGCATTCGTGTAACGCGCCGCCTCGGCGATGCGCACGGCAGCCTTGCCGATTTTGTCGCGCAACTTTTTGAATTTGTATTCCAGCAGTGGCGACGGCGATTCCTCGATCAGTTTCTGGTTGCGCCGCTGCACGGAACAATCGCGTTCGCCCAGATGAATGATCTTGCCCTTGTTGTCGCCAAGAATCTGAAATTCGATGTGATGCGGGTTCTCAATGAATTTCTCAATATAGACACCAGAATTACCGAACGCCTTTTCCGCCTCGGTGCGTGCGGTGTGATAGCCTTTGACGAGCGAAATATCATTGTGCGCGATGCGCATGCCGCGGCCACCACCACCGGCGACCGCCTTGATCATCACTGGATAACCGATGCGTTTGGCAACGGCCAGCGCGTCCTGTTCCTTTTCAACAATGCCTTCCGAGCCGGGCGGCGTTTCCACGCCGGCCTTTTTCGCGAGCGCACGGCTCACGGCTTTGTCCGACAGCGCATTCATCGCCCGCGGCTGTGGCCCGATAAAGCGGATGTTGCAGCTTTCGCAGACTTCGGCGAAGTGGGCGTTTTCGGAAAGAAAACCATAGCCAGGATGAATGGCATCCACATCGGCGATTTCCGCCGCGCTGATGATGCGGTCAATGCGCAAATAGCTTTCCGATGCGGGCGCTTTGCCGATGCAGATCGCCTCGTCGGCCATCTGCACATGCATCGAGTTCGCGTCAATGTCCGAATAGACCGCAACCGTGCGGATGTTCAGTTCCTTGCAGGCGCGGATGATGCGGACGGCGATTTCGCCGCGATTGGCTACCAATACTTTTTCAAACATGAAATTGGACTTTGGACGAGGTTTTAGGAAGGCCGCACTTTGAAGAGCGGCTGGCCAAACTCAACCGGTTTGCCATTTTCAATCAGGATTTGGGTGACCACGCCTTTGACCTCGGCCTTGATTTCGTTCATCACCTTCATCGCTTCAATGATGCACACCACCGAATCTGGATTTACTTCCGAGCCGACTTCGATATAGGCGGATGCTTCAGGAGACGGTGACCGGTATAAGGTTCCGATCATGGGCGACTTGATATCCACTTCGCCGGTGGCAACTGGAGCCGCCACCGTCGGCACCACGGGAGCCGCCAAAACCATCGGAGCCGGAATCATCGGAACGGAATCATCGGCTTGCGCGGGTTGCGGGCCGCCATTCAATCCGCGCTTGAGCCGGAGTTTTGAGTCTTTTTCTTCCAATTCAAATTCCGTGATGGAATTTTTCTTCATCAAATCAATGATGGCTTTGATATCTTTGAGTTCCACGATGCGTTTTCGTTAAAGAGATTAAAAATAAACCTAAAAACATGAAACAGAGGCTGCCTTTTTTGACTCAGTCCAAATCCATAGATAATTAACTTCGGATACCTTATCCAAACCAAATTGAAAGGTCAAGCAGTAATTTGGAAGCATTAATCGGGTTAGCAAATGTCATTTTTTAATTTCGGTAACGTCAATTGCCGCTTCGAGTCCTAAAATGTAAGATTTTGCGCCAAAACCACAGATCTGGCCGCGACAGACTGGGGCGATGACCGATTTGTGCCGGAACTCTTCGCGGGCGTGAATGTTTGAAAGATGAATTTCAATCGTCGGCACGCCAACCGCCGAAATGGCATCGCGCAAAGCTACGCTTGTGTGGGTATAAGCGGCGGCATTAATGACAATCACGTCGAAAGCGCCCTTGGCTTGCTGAATCCAGCCGACCAGTTCGCCTTCCAAATTAGACTGGCGAAAATCCACGGCCACTTTTAACTGCGCGGCGCGTTCGCGAACCTTGGCTTCAATGTCCGCCAAAGTCATTCGGCCATAAATTTCCGGCTCGCGCGAGCCGAGCAAATTCAAATTCGGGCCGTTGAGAAACAGAATTTTCATCGCCAAGAGTTTAATTGTTTCCTGAATTGTTGTCGAATTCATTTATCTTTTGCCCGGTTAGCCAGCCCAATAACGTGAAAGCCGTCCAAGCCAGTGCTGGAACGTAAAGTCCAAACTCTCCAAATCCTTGCGCGAACCAGCCCAGCAGTCCGGCGAAAATTGCCAGCGGAATTTCGTCACGGCTGCGCCAGATTTTCTTGCCAGCCGATGTCAGCGCTAAAAAAATCCAAGCTATGTAGGCCAGTCCGCCCACCATGCCCGAATCAGAGAACTGTTCCAGATAGTCGTTGTGGGTCAGCCGTGCCATTTCCGACGCCGGTGATTTCAAGCGCTCGTAAGGCCGCTGAAATGTTCCCGGACCGGTGCCGGTCAAAGGTTGGGCGACGGTGGTTTTCACGGCTGCCCGCCAATAATCGAACCGGGCACCGACGCTGGTGGCGCCGGCGGCAAAATAATTATGGAAACGGACTGTAAACCCCCCCAAGCCGGCGATCAGCACGAAGGCCATGGTCGCCAGTTTCAGTTTTTTCGGCCAGTCGAGCCGCAGCAAGAACAATCCGGCGAGGGCGAGGGCGATCAGCCAGCCCAGCTTTGATCCGGTCCAGAAAAACGCCACGCCGCCGAGAAAGAGGGTCAGCGCAATGACGGCAAAACGGATGGCTGGCTTCAGTATATTTTTGGTGCCGGCGGCGAGCGTGAACGACACCGGCAGCAGCAGGAGGATGAGTCCGGCCAGCGCGTTTGGATAAACCAGCGTCCCGGAGACGCGTCCTTTGGCCATTTTTGCCAGAATTGCTGGATTGGCCACGTCGGTGCCGTTGGTAGTGATGATCACATGTTCGTTTTTCATGTCGACAATCACGCCGGGCGGAAAATTTGTCCAGCCGTCGCGTTCCCCTTCCACGAGCAGCCGATGGTTCAGCGGATACTCAAAAAGTTTCTGGTCCACGGCGCGCACGAGGCAGAAGGTGAAGGCGGCGAGCAGGCCAATCAAAAGCCAGCGCATCAAATTTTCTCGGGCAAACAGGAACGCGCCCAGAAAGTAGCCGGCGACGCCGCCGAAAAATTGCCAGAGAGTCGCGGTGGTCAAATGGGCGTCCACGGTTTCCGTGGCGGAAAAAAACTGCCAGCCGAACCAGGCTAGCGGCAGCCGCCAAAGCCAGGGACTGGCCGGCCATAACAGTTTTTTACTGAAAATTAAGAACGCGCCGACGACGACAAATGGCAGGAAAATCAAGGTTGCCCAATGAATCGGCCAGGCGTCGTTAAAAAAATCTGCGGCGGTTGCCGGTGTGGAAATGACGTGGTCGAGGATGACGGGATTGCCAAATTTCCAAATGGTGAGTCCGAGGAACAGTCCGAACGCGAGTGTGTAAATCTTGGTCGCGGTGAAATTTTTCATCGCGGTGTCAAAGCTGCAATTTCAGCAGGCTGACTTCGAGTGCCAGCGCTTCCTGCACGTTGGTGTGCAGCAGCCGCTGGGTTTGTTCCAGCACCGACAGATTTTCGCGCGCCTGTTGCGGCGTGAGTCGGCGGGCGACTTCATCCGCGCCGGCAATCTGGGGGAAATGCAGCAGTTCCTCGCCGGCCGCGAGCGTGAGGAGCCAGACATCGCGCAGCCACCATTGCAGCAGCAGCAGGACTTCCGCGCGCTGGTGGCGGTATTCCGCCTCGATGGCGGCGGTCAATTCGTCCTCCCATTTTTCGCGCAAATCTTTTTCCGCGCTGTCATATTTTTCCAGCGGCGAACGGGCGGTCAGGCTTTCTTCCACACGCGCTTTGATGCCGTTGAGATGTTGCAGCAGTGAATCGAGCAGTCGGTAGCGACCAAACAAACTTTTCTGTTCGAGTGATGCGGCGGAACCAAATTGCGAAAGCCAGTTGGATTGCTCGGCGGTGAGCGGTCGCGCCAATTCGGCGGTAAAATTCAGGCGCAGGCAGCGGGACAGAATTGTTTCCAAAATCCGGCCGGGTTCGGTCGAGAGCAAAATCAAAATGGACTTCGCCGGCGGTTCTTCGAGCGTTTTGAGAAAAGCGTTAGCGGCTTGGTTGTTCAAGCGGTCGGCGGCCACGATGACGGCGACTTTGCAGCGCGCCTCGGTGGGCTTGAGTTGGACTTCGTGCATCAGTGCCCGCGTCTGGTCAATCGTGATGATGCGCGATTTAGATTCCGGCCGCGCCCAATGAATATCGGCATGCGTGGCGTTTTCAATTTTTTTGCAGCTCAAACACTCATCGCAACAATCCGTCGCGATGCCGTCGGTCAGGCGCGGGTGCTCGCAATTCAAAGTTTTGGCGAGCGTCCGGGCGACCGTCTCCAGTTCTTCGAGCTGGTCGCCGGTGAAAAGGTAGGCGTGGCCCAGCCGTTGTCGGGCCAGCGAGCGCTGTAATAGCTGAACGCCGGCAGAGGTGATGGGGAAATCTTTGAAGGCCATGCTGGTTAAGTTTCGCTGACAGCCTGTCGTTGCGGAGCTTGGCCGGTCAGTTCTTTGCCCATGTGACTGGCATCAATAATTGGCCGCTAATTTATTCATAAATTGGCCGCATCAATCACGTAAGGGCAAAACATCATATGTTTTCTGAAGTTAAAGTAAATCCAGAATTTTGATATTTAGTAACCTGCAATATTTGATCAAGAATAACTTCAAGCGAAGGCAATTAATGGCCGAAAGTATTGACCGCCGGCCATGAATTGACCGATATTTCTGACTTTTGGCAATAAATTGACTCTTCGGACCTCGCCAGATAGACCGGCATACCTGCGGATTCCATTAAGTGGCCGCACTTGATTAAGTGCTTTTTGTGATTCTGCGAATCGCCAGAGAATATTTTGAACCGCTGCCCTTCGCCAGGTTGAAAGCTATTTTGGCTTTTTTGGTTGGCGTTTGCGCGCCAATGCCTTTTTGACATTCTCCATCCGCGCGCGATTCGGCTCCGACAATCCTTCAAGCAGACGATTCGGACTGATGGTCAACCGGAGGCCGGACGCGCGTGGCGCACGGGCAAAATTCGTTACCTGCTCAAAAACGAGATTTATATCGGCAACCTGGTTTATTCCCGCGCCTCCATCAAACGGAAAGGCCGGCGGATCGCCAATCCGCCCGACCGCTGGGTGCGCAAAGACAACGCCATTGAAGGGCTCGTGTCGCGGGAACTGTTTTTCAAGGCGCAGGAAATTTTCGCGGCGAACCGCCAGAAGAATTGCATCTCGACCGCGGACCTGCTGGCCAGCGCGCGGCGACTGTTCCAACAGCACGGCCGCCTGAGCAGTGATTTGATCAAACGCCTCAAGCAGACGCCTTGCGCCGGTGCGTTTCAGAAACGCTTTGGCAGTCTGCCGAATCTCTACCGGCTCGTGGGTTACACGCCGCAACTGGGTTACGGGCAGAACGTGCTGCATCTGACTTTGGCCAGCGCCTACATCAGAAAACTCCTGGAAAATGGCAACGTAGCCGGCCTTTTAAAAGCCAGCCATGCGGACATTTTCGGTGAATTTGAAAAAATCGCCGCCCTCGAAGCGCTATAAACCTACTCATTTCGGGGCGAAATCCGGCAAAAATCAGCGATTTTGGAAAATATTCTTCAAATTTTCTTCAAAAGTGTTTGAAATGCCGGGGCGGATCGGTAAGCTCTGGGGCGTGCGGCCGAGGTGATGCTATTTTTACCATGGATAATAGTGGTCCCAAAACAACCAAGCTTTTGGATTCCCGGCTGACGCCGGTGGAAGCCGAAGTGATTGAGCTTTTCGTGCAATTCGCGCGCGCCCTGAGCCTTCCCCGTTCCTATGCCGAAATCTACGGCCTGCTTTTCATCTCCCCGTCGCCCTTGACCCAGAACGAACTGGAGGAACGGCTCCAAATTTCCATGGGATCCACCAGTATGGGTTTAAACTTCCTCGAAGGCCTGGGGGCTGTGCGGTCGGTGAAAAATCCGAATCACCGGCGGACGCATTACGAGGCGGTCGCCGAGTTGCGCAATCTGACCGGAAGTTTTCTACGCCAGCACGTGTTGAACCACCTCAACGACAGCGGT
>CAISEZ010000039.1 GCA_903884535.1 uncultured Verrucomicrobia subdivision 3 bacterium | reverse complement strand
TCGCCGATGGAATTGATTCGGGAGATCGAACGGCTGAAAGCAAAGGGCGACACCATCCAGGAAATTGCGGCCAAGCTCGATGTCAGCGACAACACCATCAAAGGGTTGACCGCGCTCAAGCGGGCCGGGGAAGAGCGGTTGCTGGAAGCGGCGGTCAATGGGACGGTGCCGCTGACGATCGCCATGGAGATTGCCAGAGCCAACACGCCGGAAGCCCAGCGCGAACTATTGAAGGCGTTTGAAACCAAGCAACTCAACGGCGTGGCCATTCGCGTGGTGAAGCGGCTCATGGATAAGCGGCGTTTTCTAGGCAAACAGACCCGCTTGGATCATCCCGATCCCCAGCCCAAAGCGCCGCCGACTGCGGATCGCATGGTCATTGCCTATACCCGCGAGAGCCAGCGCCAAAAGGAACTCATCCGCAAGGCGCGAATCTGCGAGGCCAAACTCATGTTCATAGTGACGGCCTTCAATCAACTGCTGGCGAATGATTCATTCATTAAATTACTGGAGGCCGAGGAACTGGCCAGCATGCCCCAATATCTCTGGTCAAAACTAAACCATAAACTGAAGGAGGTTGTATGAGCGATGACGTCAAAATCGGGTTCGAGCTGCAGAAAATCCAGATTCCATTGGACGACCTGTTGCCGCTGCGGCAAATCAAAGAGCCCGGCAAGATTGGGCGTTACAAAGCCATCTTCGTTTCGATCAAGGAGGTTGGCTTAATTGAACCGCTCATGGTATTTCCGCAAATAGATATGCCCGGAAAATATCTGATTTTGGACGGCCATCTGCGCTGGCACGTGCTCAAGGAATTGGGGCAGACCAAGGCGGACTGCATTCTCGCCCGCGATGATGAATGTTTTACCTATAACGCGCGCGTCAGCCGGATCACGCCCATTCAGGAACATCGGATGATTGTCAAAGCCGTGAATCAGGGGGTGAAGCCCGAACGCATCGCCGCCGCCTTGAACATCCCGGTGCGGGTCGTCAAAGCCTTCATGAATCTGCTGTCAGGCATCAACGGGGAAGCGGCCGATTTGTTGAAGGATAAAAATATTGCGCCCCGCACCCTCAAGTTGCTTAGGCAGGTGAATGAAGTGAGGCAGGTTGAAATCGCCGAATTGATGGTGGGCACCGACAATTATTCCAATGGCTATGTCGAAGCACTGATTCTGGGCACGCCCAAAGATCAACTGACCAAGGTGGTCACTGCCAAGAAGCGGAAAGGGTTTTCCCCGGAAAACATTGCCCGGATGGAAGCTGAAATGGCGATGCTGGAACGGGATTTCAAAGCGATGGAGACGGGTTACGGGCAGAACGTGCTGCATCTGACTTTGGCCAGCGCCTACATCAGAAAACTCCTGAACAATGGCAACGTAACCGGTCTTTTAAAAGCAAGCCATGCGGACATTTACGGTGAATTTGAGAAAATCGCCAACCTCGAAGCATTATGAACCAACTCATTTTGGCTCGAAAGGCAGCCAAAATCGGTGATTCTCGAAAATTTTCTTCAAAAGTGTTTGAAACACTGGGGCGGATCGGTAAGCTCTGGGGCGTGCGGCTGGGGTGATGCTATTTTTACCATGGATAATAGTGGTGCCAAAACAACCAATCTTTTGGATTCCCGGCTGACGCCGGTGGAAACCGAAGTGATTGAGCTTTTCGTGCAATTCGCGCGTGCCCTGAGCCTCCCCCGTTCCTATGCCGAAATCTACGGCCTGCTTTTCATCTCCCCCTCGCCCTTGACCCAGATTGAATTGGAGGAACGCCTCCAAATTTCCATGGGCTCCACCAGTATGGGGTTAAAATTCCTCGAAGGCCTGGGGGCTGTGCGGTCGGTGAAAAATCCGAATCACCGGCGGACGCATTACGAGGCGGTCGCCGAGTTGCGCAATCTGACCGGAAGTTTTCTACGCCAGCACGTGTTGAACCACCTCAACGACAGCGGT
>CAISEZ010000038.1 GCA_903884535.1 uncultured Verrucomicrobia subdivision 3 bacterium | reverse complement strand
GTTGTCTCAAAGTGCATACCGAGAAAATCAACGGGCTTCCCGGGGGTCGTAAAGGTCAGCCCTGAATAAGCGAGCACCACGATGCCCAGAGTGATTAGCAGGACGGAAACAATGGTTTTTGTGTTCATAATAAATCTTAAATTTGATTGGGTTAATAACCATTTCTTAAAGCACGGGCCGCTGGCCGGAAATCACCCGGAGCAAAACCATGACAATGGCAATGACCAGCAGGATATGAATAAAGCCGCCTAGCGCGACGCCGGACACCACGCCAACGAGCCAGAGAACGAGCAGCACCATCGCAATTGTGTATAACATAAATTTTCTTTCGGTTGGTTTGCCGGCGGACGCCTTCGCGCCCGCCGGCAATGGGTGGGTGTGGTTTAGTTGACGACCACCGGCACCGCGATGGTCATGTTATTGACCACGCTGATCACGCCAACAACGTCGGTCGTGAGTTTGGTGACGAGACTCTTCTCGGCATCATTTTTGGCGATGCCGCCCAAGGTGACGACGCCGTCCGTCGTGGAAACCGTGGTGTGCAACGCGCTGGTTGAACGATGCGACAGCAACGTTGATTTGACTTCAGCCGTGATGGAGGCGTCGTCAATCTTGTCGCCAATGGTGGCCGAAGGCGTGGTCGGAGCTGCGGCAATGGTCATGTCATTCTTCACTTCTTTGACGTTGTCAATGTCCTTGGCGTATTCGGTGGTGAGTTCCTTTTGCGCCATGCTGCTCGCTTCACCTTGCAAAGTGACCACGCCGTCTTTGACATACACGGTGGTGCCGCTGGCGCTCACGTTGCGATGGAACAACAATGCGGTTTTCACTTTCATGTTGATCCACGTGTCGGAATGTTCCGCCGGCTGTTCGCCGTTGACCAGCAGTTGATTGTCCACGCTCTTGACGCCGGGCAGACTGGCGACGGTGTTTTCCGCCATGGATTTGTGCGATTCTTCGGCGACGGTGCCGGTCAAAGTGACGATGCCGTTTTTGGATTCCGTCTTGATGGAGTCGTCCTTGAGGTAGGTTTTGAACACATAGGATTTCGCTGCGGAGGATTCGATACGGCTGTCCGTGCTGGCGGCACGCACGGGCGAGCTGGTGATTAATAGAGTGCTCACCACAGTGGCGAGCGTTAAGGGGAATATGGTTTTCATTTTATTTCTTTCGTTGGTTTGTTTTTTTGTTTTTAACACTGAAAACAATTTGGCTTATACGCTGATTGTCAGCTATGGGGTGTAACCCTACCGTGCCTTTTGGATGCCAACCGGCAAAGAACCTGGTCGGCCGAATTGAGCGGATACCACCGGGTGAGCGCGGGTTTTCGGCCTGCGATTTCATGTTTTTGGGTCCGTTGTGCGCGGGAAAAATGGCGGCGTCAATTCCGGGACGCGGCGGTTCGTGGTTCGCCGTATCCGGCCGCCGCCCTGACGCTCTCAATAAACCGCTGGTTTCACTGACCATCCGCGCGTGGGGTATTCACCCCATATCGCCCGGGTGGAATTAGGCGGAGAATGGTTGAGCGCTCGAAGATCGCCGACAGAAAATTACAGAAAACCAAAATTATGAAACACCTGATACCCGTATTACTCGCCGCCGCCGTCCTCGTGGGCTGCGACAAACAGAAGGCGGCCATTGAGAGTAACAAGGAAGCCACCCAAAGCGCCATTGACGATCAAAAGAAAGCCGTGGACGCCGCCGCGATAGAAGCCAAAAAACAGACCGACGTGGACGCGGCAATTGACAAGGCGAAGATCGAAGAGAAACAAGCCGCCGCCCAGGCACAACTGGATGCCGATAAAAAGAAAGCCGACGCCCTGGCGGACTTTGAAAAAGCCAAGGTGGACGCGGCAAAGAAGTAAGCGTTGGTGCCGGGAAGCCGGCCTGGAATACCGCCGCCGCCCAAGTTAATGGGCGGCGGTCTTTTTTGGAGGGGTTGGCGGCGATTTAGGAGCAGCAGTTGGCGCAAGATTCTTGACCGTTTTTTTACCACTTCGCGGGCCTCGCCTTTTTCGCTGCCGACCATGCGCTGCCCGCACCCGGCGGTGAATGTTGAAAATTTTGTCCCGTCCGGCGGGGCGCGAGGTGGGCGCGGGAAATTGATTAACACAATTCCAGAACACGGTGGACTGCTACCCGCTGCCGTGAATGACTGGAGAAATTTGCGCGGAAAGGTTGAGTTGCCGGCAGTCACTCGCGAAAAGAAGCAGCGCCGGCGGATTTCCCGCCGGCGCCGAGGTGGTAGCACTGTTACTATTTAGAAGGCAAAACGCAGGCCGAGCCGGCCGACGCCGTAACATTTGGTTTCGTCCGGCAGCACCGCGCGGGCATCAACGAACAATCCCACATTCCGGGTGAAGCGATATTCCAGGCCGCCGCCGGCCTGACCAAACCACGTCTTGGCCATGTCGAACTGGTTGCCGCCGCCACCGAAGATGAAAGGAGCGAAGCCGCTATGACCCAGCGGGAGACGCAGAATCAAATTGGCTTCAGCACTGTCGATGAAAGGTCCGCTCGTATTTTCTGAATAAACGTCGGCACCCAGGCCGAGATTGCGGGTGATGAAATAATTAAGCCCCACGCCGGCTCCGAATTCAGTATTGTGCCGGACGCGCGAACTGGACCAATGTTCAAAGGTGTATCGCCCGAGCGATGCCGTGCCGAACGCGTCCACGGACAGTTCGTTGCAGCGGTAAAGGTTGATCCGGTCGCGATGCCTGTCCTGTCCGTTATTATTTTCGTTGTCTGGGCTCAAGGCGGGCGGTGAGACGGCGACATCGCTGCTGCTTTTCGTATCGTCGGCCCGCAGGGATGGGCTGGTGGTTAATATGGCGCCCACCATCATGGCGAGTGCGAGCGAGTAGTTTGTTGTCATGATGTTTCTGATTTTGCTGGTTGTGTTGTTGATTTTTAACATGGGAACGACTTTGAATAATGCGCCGGCTTTTGACTATGGGGTATAACCCTATGGCGAACGATGGGAGACCTGCCTGAAAAATAATCCAGCCGTCCGGTGGACCGAAGAATCCTTGATGAAATCGCAAGACGGATGACTCCCGACGAACTTGCCCAAGCGCAGAACGAGATAAGAGGGTTTCAGGCATCACATACAAACCGGACAAATAATCGGTGCTCAAGCTATACATTTTCGGTGAGAACAAAGCAGTTTTCTTAACCAGTTTGGAATGGAACCACTTGGGATCAGTGCCTTTTTTTAACATTGGTTTGCGCAAATCCACGTTTCGCGTGTCGGCTAAATACGGCATTCTTTCCTGACACCATGAAAGCCATTGCCCTCGTTTTACTCTTTGCCCTGTCGCTGCGCGCCGAAGTTTTTGACGTGCGCCAGTCCGGTGCGGTCGGCGACGGCAAGACCGTTGACACCGCCGCGATTCAAAAAGCGCTGGATGCCTGCACCAACGCCGGTGGCGGCACCGTGAAGTTTCCGCCGGGAATTTATCTGAGCCAGCCGCTCACACTGCACACCAAAACCATTTTTCAGCTCGATGCCGGCGCGACGTTGCAGGCCAGCACCAACCAAAATGATTTCATGAAATCGCCGGGCGACTGGACTAAGGCCAAGGGATCGGATTTCGTTCCGTTCATAAGCGGCAAGGATTTGACAGACGTGACCTTCACCGGCAGCGGCGTGATTGACGGCGGTGGCGCGGTCTGGTGGGGCGAGGCCGAAAAGGCGCGGCAGATCAAATCCGGCTACACGCTGCCAAGACCGAATATGATTTCCCTAGAGCGCTGCAGAAATCTGCGGGTGGAAAACATCACGCTCCAAAACTCGCCCAAGTTTCATCTGGTGCCGATGGATTGCGAGGACGTGGTCATCACCAACGTGACAATCCTCGCACCGGAACACGCCGCGAACACCGATGCGATTGACCCGAGCGGCCGGCGCTATTTGATCACGCACTGCACCATTGATGTGGCGACGACAACGTCGCGATCAAGGCCGGCAAAAAGATGCCCGGCCACGATTTTCAGAGTGAGGATTTTTTGATCACCGACTGCACGTTTCTGCACGGCCATGGCATGAGCATCGGCAGCGAGACGGCGGGCGGTGTGCGCAACATCATCATGCGCAATTGCACGTTTGAGAACACCGAAAACGGCATCCGCATCAAGTCGGACACGCGCCGCGGCGGCGTCGTGGAAAATATTTTGTGCGACCACATCACGATGAAAAACGTGAACCCGGCCGTCACGCTGACGTGCGTCTATCAAGGCACATCGGCGGGCGATAAGAAACAATCGGCGGGAGCGCAGACCAATTCCGTGGCCGGCGGCGGCGGAAACATTCCCGTATATCGCCACATCCGCATCAGCAACCTGACCGCGACGTGTCCGAAGGCGGCGGGATTGATTCTGGGTTTGCCGGAAAGCTGCATCACGGATGTGGTTTTTGAGAACGTGAAAATTTCCGCCGCGAAAAGTTTTTCCATCTCCAACGCGAAGGGTGTCCAATTAAAAAATGTCACGGTCACGGTGCCCAAGGGCAACGCTTTCAAACTGGAGAACGCGGAGGTTTCCGGGCTGCCGGACCCGGCCTTATGAACACGCCGATTTCAGGTGGTGCATTTATTTCAAATGAAAATGCAGCCAACGAAGGATGACAACCGGCGGCTTTGAAGTAAGTTGTCAGCGACCCCAATTATTATTTAGACGCATGACCTTGCCATCCTCCCGCCTCCTCACCGGTAAAATGTTTTTTAATTACGGCACGGCCGTTGTTGGACTGTTCGTGCTGCTGGCGGTTTTTCCCAGCCGCGCCGCCTTGTTCATGGAGGATGCCATCACCAACGCCACGACGGGAAGCAATCTGGGTTCTGCCGCACCATGGAGCAACAGTTCCTCGCAGGTCAAGGTGGCCGCCGGGAGCCTCACTTTTTCCGGCCTCCAGTCGCCCACCAACACCGGCAATCTCGCGAATATTCTCGGAACGGCCGGCGGTTCGTCCTACCGCGCGTTCACCAGCAGCCCGATTACGACAGGCAGTGTTTATTACTCGTTCCTGATCCAGTCCGCCGGGGCGCCGGGCTCGAGCGGTTATCTGACCGGGCTGCTGCCGGGGGGCTCAACGTCGCCTGGCGGCAGCGGTGACGCGCTGGCCGTTTACTTCAGCGCTTCGGGCAATGGTTATCAACTCGGAATCCACAAGGGCGGCGGGCTGACCACCACGAATGCCGCGACGGTTCTCGCCACGAATGTCTCGCAATTCATCGTGGTCAAATACACTTTTGGCTCGGGCACAGGCGACGACACGGTGAGTCTCTTCATCAACCCGCTTCCGGGCGCGGCTGAACCCGCCGCGCCGAATGCCTCGCAAGCGGGGGGCACCGACGCCGCCAGCCTGCAAAATATTTATTTCAAATCCAGCAGCGGCTACGGTGCGTGGAATTTCGACACGCTCCGCGTTGGCCCTACCTGGGCCGACGTGACGCCGGTCAGCGGCGCGGCCCCGCCGGCGTCCGGGCCGGTCATCACTCAGGCATTGTTGGGTCCGCAAGGCATGGTGCTGCGCGGCACCAACGGGTCTCCCACCAGCGCCTACCAAGTGATTGCGAGCACGAACCTCGCTCTGGCAGCCACAAATTGGCCGGCCATCGCGACGCATTCGTTTGATGTGAACGGAAATTTTGATTCGACGAATCCGGTTTCGCCCGGCCTAGCGCAACAATTTTTCCGCCTGCTCGTCGGTGCCACGAATCCGCCTGCGTCAAACGCTCCAAATATCACAAGCCAGCCGCAGAGCCTTGCCGTGGCCGTCGGCACCGCCGCAAACTTTTTCGTCGGCGCGACCGGCGACGCACCGCTCACCTACTTCTGGTCGTTCAACACCAACACGCCCGTCGGCGGCAACAGCAACACGCTCGCCCTGCTGAACGTCCAGACCACCAACGCCGGCAGCTATCGCGTCATCGTCTCCAACAGCGCCGGCACCGCGACCAGCAGCGTGGCGACGCTCACCGTGCTGATTCCGCCCACCATCACGACGAATCCCACCAACCTGACCGTTGCTACCGGCAGCAGCCCGGTGTTCTCGGTCACCGCTGGCGGCTCCGCACCATTGCAATATCAATGGTATTTAGGCGACACCAACACGCCGCTCGCGGACGCGACCAACGCCACACTCACGTTAAATACCGTCGATGCGGCCGATGCCGGCAGCTATTTCGTGGTCGTTACCAACTCGGTCGGAATCGCGACCAGTTTGGCGGCCACGCTGACCGTGCTGGGACCGCCAGTCATCGGATCTCAGCCGGAGAGTCAAGCTGTGACGGTGAGTAATAACGCGACCTTCACCGTGGTCGTCGCCGGCTCGGCACCTTTGACATACAAATGGTTTTTCAACACAAACACGCCGGTGGGCGTGAACAGCAACCTGCTCGCCTTGCCAAACGTGCAAGCTTCCAACGCCGGCATCTACTCGGTCATCATCACCAATAATTACGGTGCGGTGACCAGCACGTTCGCCACGTTGTCGGTCAACACGTCCATCCTTGCCAATGCGCAGTTCAATCTCGTCGGCTTCGGTCAGGCGACCCTCGGTGGCGGCGTGATTGCCGACACGGATCCAGCTTACGCAAAAGTCACCAACGCGCTTCAGCTTGCCAACGCGGTGTTGGCCTTCAACAAAACCGGCAGCATCAAAGTCATCGAAATCATGAACGATCTTGATCTCGGGTGGAATGAGATTGGAACGGCCGTTCAGACTTTGGCCAGCACTCCTTTCACCGCGCACAACCCACCCAAATTGCATCCTCGATTGCTCACTACGGGAGTCAGCAAGCTGGACATCAAATACAAAAACGGCGGTCTGACCATCTTCTCGGCCAATGGTGCTACCATCCGGCACTGCACGTTCAACATCAAGAGCACCCACAACATCATCGTCCGCAATCTGAAGTTCGACGAAATGTGGGAATGGGACGAAACCAGCAAGGGTGGCTACGACGGCAACGATTGGGACTACATTGATCTGGCCAACGGCGGTGATGCTTACAACGTTTGGATTGACCACTGCACATTCACCAAAGCCTATGACGGCATCGTTGATTTCAAAGCGGGCAGCACGAATGTCACTCTCTCTTGGTGCAAATACACCGGCGACGACGGGGCCACCAATCCCAACAGCTTCGTCTGGCAGCAAATCAACTCAATGGAATCGAACCGAAATTCCTACGCGTTTTACGGCTTCCTGCGCAACAACGGATTTAGCACCACCAACATCGTCACCATCATCCAGGGTCACGACAAAACCCATCTGATGGGGTCGAATGACAAGGATCCTAACAATGTGAACTTGTCCGCGACGTTCCATCACCTGTGGATGAAAAACTGCTGGGATCGGGCCGTGCCGCGATTGCGCGCCGGCAATGTGCATGATTTCAACAATTATGTGGACGACACCGATGCGCTGGCCGCCAAGCGCCTGCGTGATGCCGTTCAAGCCACCATGAGTTCGTCCAGTTCCAATACTCTCCAAAACACATACAGTTTCAATCCACCCCTCAACGGCAGCATTTCCACGGAGGGCGGCGCGGTCTTGGTTGAAAAGTGTGTCTACATTGACTGCCTTTACCCTTTGCGCAACAATCAGACTGCTCCGTCAGATCCGACTTATACCGGAAAAATATTGGGAACGGATGTGATTTACCAAATGGACAGCACGGTGGTTCGCGGTAACAGCACCGACGCCGGCAGCCCGCTGGGTCCGTTTCAGGCGCCGATCATTTCTTTTTCTTGGAACCCCGCATCCGGCGCACCCGGCGGCGTGCTGCCCTACTCGTATACGCCAGATGATCCGAGCCAACTTCAAAGCATTGTGACCAGTCCAACTTCCGGTGCCGGCGCGGGGGTGCTCACCTGGGCCAAGACCAACTGGCTGAAGACCGTCTATTGACACAATTTCAGAATTCAACTTTTCTCGTTAGAAATAAATTATCCATGAAAACTGCGCTTATTCTTTTCCTGCCCATGATGTTTTTGGTTTCGCCCATTCAGGCCGACCAGCCGGAATGGCAGCAGGTGCCGAAAATCTTGAAGCGGATTGTCGCGCCAAAATTTCCGGCGCATGATTTTGACATCACTCAGTCCGGCGCGGTCGGCGACGGCACGACGGACTGCACGGCGGCGATTGCCAAGGCAATTGACGCCTGCGCCGAAGCCGGTGGCGGCCGCGTGGTCGTGCCGGCGGGAGAATTTTTGACCGGCGCAATCCATTTGAAAAGCAATGTGAATCTGCACCTGGCCGCGACAAATTCCGTTTTGAAATTCAACACCCATCCGGACGCTTATTTACCGGCCGTGTTCACGCGGTTCGAGGGAATCGAGTGCTGGAATTATTCACCGCTGATTTTTGCGGTCGGTCAGAAAAATGTCGCGGTGACCGGCGCGGGAACTTTGGACGGGCAGGCGGATGATTCGACCTGGCTCGCTTGGAAAGGCCGCAAGGGCGGCGGCGAAAAAACCCAGACCGTTGCGCGCAAGCGGCTCGATGACATGAATAATCAAAATGTGCCGGTGGACCAGCGGCGCTTTGGCAACGGCGATTATTTGCGGCCCAACTTCATCCAATTCCAGCGCTGCGAAAAAGTTTTAATTGAGGGCGTAAAAATCCGCCGCTCGCCGATGTGGGAAATTCATCCGCTGCTGTGCACCAACGTGACGGTGCGCGGCGTGGATATTTTTTCACACGGCGCGAACAACGACGGCTGCGATCCGGAAAGCTGCCGCGATGTGCTGATCGAAAAATGTATTTTTGACACCGGTGATGATTGCATCGCCATCAAATCCGGCCGCAACAACGACGGTCGCCGCGTGGGAATTCCGTCCGTGAACCTCATCATCCGCGATTGCACGATGCGCGACGGCCATGCCGGCACGGCCATCGGCAGCGAGATTTCCGGCAGTTGCAGCAATGTGTTCGTGGAAAACTGCGAGATGAGCAGCCCGAACCTGATTTGCGCGCTGCGCTTGAAATCCAACGCCATGCGCGGCGGCGTGTTGCAAAATATTTTCATGCGCAACATCAAGGTCGGCTTGGTGAAAGACTCGGTGTTGCAAATTGATTTTCTTTACGAGGAGGGCGCGAAGGGCGAACAGAGGCCCGTTGCCAGAAACGTGGTAATGGATCATGTTTCCGTCGCGCAAACACCGCGCGTCCTGAACGTGCGCGGTTTTCCGGCCTCGGAAATCAGCGGTGTGCGCATTTACAATTCCACTTTCAAGCAGATCAAGAAACCTGACCAGATTATTGAGGCGGATGTAAAGCTGGTGGACTGCAAGCTCGAGTCGGCGAAGTAAAACTCGGATATTCATGAAGCCCCTCGCCGTCAGTCTGGCCTTGATGTTTTCGCTAGCCTGTGCTCTGCGCCTCGGTGCGGTGCCGACGCTGCCGAACATCAACACCAACAATATTATCACCGTCACCAATTCACCTTACAACGCGGTGGGTGATGGCGTTTTCACCAACACCGCGGCCATCCAAAATGCCATCAATGCGGCGACGGCCGGGGGGAATGTCGGCGGGCTTTTCGGCGGGACGGTGCGGATTCCGCCTGGAATTTTTTTGTGCGGGCCGCTGGCGATGAAAAAAAACGTGAACTTGCAACTCGATGCCGGCGCGATTCTGCGGCTGCTGCCCTACGACAAATATCCCGGCGGCATCACCAGCCCGGCCGATTTTATCACCGCCAGTAGCCTGACCAATCTGGCGGTCACTGGCCTGGGCGCGATCGACGGCCAGGGTTCTCCGTGGTGGCCGGGTTATAAAACCAACAGCCGGCCGGTGATCATTAGTTTTTCGGCCTGCTCGCGGGTGTTGTTGCAAGATTTCACCTGTTCCAACCCGCCCATGCAGCATGTTTCCATCAAGGGCAACAACGCCGGTGATGTGACGTTTCAAGGCATTTCCCTGATTGCGCCCTCGTCCAGCGACCCGCTCAATCCCTCGCACAACACCGACGGCGTGGACTTCGCCGAGACCAACGGTTTGTTCGTCGGCTGCCTGATTGACACCGGGGATGACAACATCGCGTTTGGCAGCAGCGCCGGATTGTCGCGGGACCTTGTGGTGACGAACTGCATTTTTCTGGCCGGGCACGGGGTATCCATCGGCAGTTACACCTCCAGCGGCGTTTCGAATCTCACCGTGGTCAATTGTTCCTTCAATGGCACTGACAACGGCATCCGCATCAAATCGCAACGCGACCGCGGCGGACTGGTGCAGAATTTGAATTACACCGGCCTGACGATGACGAATGTGGGCTGGCCATTTCTTATCTACAGCTACTATGAGTTTGGCCTGGGCACGCTCACCCCGGCCAATTCTGCCTACGCTGCCAATGTCGCCTCCACGGACACGGTCACGCAGGTCACATCCACCACGCCGATCTATCGTAACATTACTTTCAGCAGCATCACCGCCTACGCCAACAACTCCCGGCCGGCACTGATGATCTGGGGGCTGCCGCAGATGTGCGTTTCGAATGTGATTTTCAAAAACGTTACCCTCTCGGCGGCCAAGTCGGTGGAGATTTTCAACGCGCGTGGCATCCAGTTCATTGACTCAAGCCTCAACTATCCGGCGGGAACGAACGGCTTCGACCTGTTCAACGCCGGGGTGATCATCACCAACAGCACGCCGACTAATACGCTTTGCCTCTTCGACGGCATTTCGACGAATGGTTGGGGAAATTTTCTCTGGCTTTACAAAGCGCTCGGCTCCTTGAAGAACACCAACGCCTTCGACGACGGTCCGCTCACGCTTTCCGCCAGCACCTTCACCGTGAGCAACAACCTGACGCTCTTTCCAACGACGACATTGAACTATGAATTGGGCACGAATGCCGCGACGCTGGCAGTGAAGGGCAATCTGGCGCTGGGCGGGACAAACAACCTATCCGCCGGCACCAGCTTCACCAATGGCAGTTACACGTTGATGAGTTACACGGGCACGTTGAGCGGATCGCCACCGGTGCTTGGCACCACTCCAGCCGGCTATGCCTATGCCTTCGACACCAACACTGTCGGGCTGGTCAAGCTGGTAGTGGCCATTCCGCCGCCGCCCGCGCCCACCAATTGTGTGGCGCTGGCGACCAATCTGCTCATCAATCTGAAATGGAATTCCGTCAGCGGCGCGACGAACTACAACCTGAAGCGTGGAACCGTCAGCGGCATTTATCCCAGCGTGTTCAGCGGGTTGACCGCGACGAATTATGCCAATGCGAATGTGACGAATGCGGTGAATTATTTTTACGTCGTCACGGCGGTGGGCGCGGGCGGCGAAAGCACGAACTCGCTTCAAGTTAGTGCCGCGCCGCTGCCGTCAAACCAGCCGACGAATATCGTGTTTCAAACCGGCAGCGGACAATTGCAACTCGCCTGGCCGCCGGATCACCTCGGCTGGCGATTGCAAATCCAGACGAACAGTTTGAGTGCCGGCCTTTCGCCGAATTGGGCGACCGTGGGGAATTCGACGAATGTGAATTCCATGAACATCCCCATAGACCCGAACAACAACGCGGTGTTTCTACGTTTGGTTTATCCGTGAAAAAGATGAGCTTTTTGCTGTTCAAGCGTTTGGCGCAGTTGGTTGCGATTCTTTTGCTGGCAAAGAGCGCGTCAGCGATCACGCCGTGGTCGCTCACCATCAACACCAACAATATTCTTGTTGTCACGAATGCCACCTATGGCGCGGCGGGCGACGGTGTGGCAACGAACACGTCGGCGATCCAAAACGCCATCAACGCCGCGACGCTCGGCGGCACAACAAATGGGTTGAGCGGCGGCACGGTGGAAATTCCCTCGGGCATTTATTTGAGCGGCCCGCTCACGCTGAAAAGTTCGGTCAATCTCCAGATTGATGCCGGCGCGATTTTGCGGATGCTGCCGATTGACAAGTATCCCATCGTCGTCACCACCAATATCACCGCCAGTTATGTGACGAATCTCAGCCTCATCACGACGAATTTCACCACGAACTTTACCTGGACGGCGGCAAATTTCATCAGCGCTTCGGGATTAACCAATATTGCCATCATCGGTCCGGGGGCGATTGATGGCCAGGGATTGCCGTGGTGGCCTTATGCCTACACCAATGGGTTCAACCGGCCGACCATGCTGAGCTTGAACAGTAACAACCGGCAGTTGATCCAAAACATCACGCTCTCCAATTCGCCGATGTTTCATATCGCGGCGGCGGGTGCGGTGAATACAACCGTGAAAGGCGTGACGATTCGCGCGCCCTCGTCCAGCGCCAATCCGCCGTCGCACAACACCGACGCGTGCGATGTCAGCGGTTCCAACACGCTGGTGCAGGACTGCGACATCAGTGTGGGCGACGATGACTTCACCTGCGGCGGAAACACCTCCGATGTGCTGCTCACCAACAATATCTATGGCAGCGGTCATGGTCTGAGCATCGGCAGCTACACCGACGGCGGGGTGCAAAACATCACGGTCATCAACTGCACGTTCAATGGCACCGATAACGGCATACGGATCAAATCAGACAACAACCTTTACGGCACCAGTAAAGGCGGCCTCGTGCAAAACATCAATTACTTCAACCTCGGCATGACGAACGTCCATTTTCCGATTCAGATTTATGCCTACTATAATTTGATCGGCACGCCCAGCGGCATTTCGCCTAACTACGCCGCCACGCAAGCGGTCGCGGCGGTGACAAGCTATACGCCAATTTATCGCAATATAACTTTCAGCAACATCAACGCCACTTCGGTCAGCGGTTATCCCATCGGCATCGTTTGGGCTCGCACGGAAATGCCGGCGACGAACATTGTCTTCAACAAGGTCAACGTCACCGGCAATCGCAGCTTCGACCTCTACAACGTGAATGGTGCGCAGTTCATTGACTGCAACCTCAAGCCCTCAGCCGCCTCCAACACCTTTGCGCTGTTCAACGCGCAGGTCATCATCACCAACAGCACGCCAACGAACACACTGTTCAGTTTCAGCGGCCTGGTGACGAATGGCTATGGCAACAGCTACGCATTTTACAATGCGCTCGGCTCGCTCAGCAACACCAACGCCTTTGATGACGGCCCGCTCACGCTATCCGCCAGCACGCTCACCGTGAGCAACAACCTGACGCTATTTCCGACCACGGCGCTGAATTACGTGCTTGGCTCAAACGCGGCGACGCTCGCCGTGAAAGGCAATCTCACGCTTGGCGGCACGAATCATTTTTCCGCCGGCAGCGGATTCGGCCTCGGCACGAACATCCTGATGACTTACACCGGCAGCTTGAACGGCGTTCTGCCGGTCATCAGTTCTGTTCCTTACGCCTACACGTTTGCCTATGACACCAGCGCCGCCGGGTTGGTAAGACTCATCGTGACCACGAATTTGCTGGCCGTGCCGCTCGCGCCAACCAATCTGGTGGCGACGGCGACGAACCAGTTGGTGTCGTTGAACTGGTCGCCAGCCGCCACCGCCACGAGCTACAATGTGAAACGCGCCACCACCAGCGGCGGCGCTTACACGACCCTGGCGAATGTTGCGGTGACCAATTATTTCGACCCGACGGTCGCTAACGGCACGACGTATTTTTATGTCGTGTCCGCGATCAACGGCGGCGGCGAAGGCACAAACTCTACCGAGGTTTCCGCCACGCCCACCGTGCCGTTGGTTTTTTCTGAAAACTTTTCCTTCAGCACCGTGAACAGCACGCCGTCGGCTCCGAGCGTGGCCGGCACGAGCTACGAAATCATTTCCGCGAAGGGTTGGAACCCCGCGCCGAGCATCGGTTCCGGGAATTTTATTTTCGGCATCGGCGCGACCACGAGCGGCAGCATTGAGGTGCAGGCGCTATTTACCGTCACACCCGTCACGCTGACGACGGTAGGCGATGCGATTTCGCTGACGGTCAGTTTCACCAATGTTTCCGGCCTGTTGACGCAGTCCGGCGCGCTCGGCTTTGGCTTGTATCACAGCGGACAAAACTATCCTGTGTCTGGCGGCATGAATGGCAGCGAAACCGGTGCCGCCAGCCCCAACGCCACCGGCAATGCGCAGACGTGGCTGGGCTACTTCGCCCAGCTCGCTTTCACCGGCGCAAATTCGCAAATCCTCACGCGACCGGCGCAAACCGGCGCGAACAACAACAACCAGGATCTCGTCACGACCGGCGGCTCGCCGAGCTTCAACTCGCCGTCCGGCAGCACGGTCGGCACCGCATCTTCCGCGCCGTCGGTCACACTGACCGCCGGCAATCCTTACACGGAAGTGCTGGCCATCAAATTGACCGCGACCAACACGCTCGCCATCACGAACCGATTTTATGCCGGCACGGGCACCAACGGGACGTTGCTCTCGCAATTCGGCGGTGCGGCGAGCGCCGGGACTTTTCTCACCAACAGCTTTGACGCGCTTGCCATCGGCTGGCGCGCGACGGCGAACACGTCTGCCACGACGATTGACATCAACCAGATCAGCGTCAGCGCCGCGGTGGCGCCGCCGGTTTTACTGGTGCCGACAAATCTGGTCGCGCTGGTGGTGGGTAACCAATTGCAGTTGTCCTGGCCGGCGGATCACCTCGGCTGGCGGCTGCAAATCCAGACGAATAATTTGAGCAGCGGACTCGGCACGAATTGGGCGACGGTGGGAAATTCCACAAACGTGACCGCCGCCAACATCGCAATAGACCCCAACAACGGCGCGGTGTTTCTGCGGCTGGTGTATCCCTGACGCTTGAGTGGGCAAAGCAAAAGAGTGGTAGTGTTTCGCTCTGCTGGCGGCATTTCCGGAAATAAAAAAGGCGCTGGAAACTCCAGCGCCTTGAAAACACAGACCCGAGGGTTACCCGCGTAACTGACGGCGGCGGAAGATCAGGGTTGCCGCCGCGCCACCCAGCAAAGCCAGCGTGGTCGGTTCGGGCACAGCCGAAATTTGATCAGTGACGAGCACCTGACTGACGTCAATTGAGGAAGCCGCCGCTGGACCTACCGCCTCACGCCAGCCGAACGACAAGGAATCAAAATTTGTAGTAACCAAACTGCCGGCGACCGTGGTGCCGCTGTTAAAATAAAGCACGCCGGCCGAGGTGGAAATAGAATTGCTCACCACCAATTGATAGGTCGGCGAAAGCGTGATGCTAAGAAAATTGGTCACCACGGTGCCGGCGGTGAGCGTCAAGGGCGAAGCTGTATCCGACTTGCTGCTGCCCACCTGCGTGGCCGTCGGACTGTTATAGGTTTGAGAACTGCTGGCCCCATTGAACAGCAAATCCTGATTTTGTGAAGTTGTCCCGTTCGCGGTTTGAGGACCGCGGGCCAGCAACTTATTGGAACCGCTGCTCAAAAGCGCAACGCTTGAGAATCCTTTCCAGTTTTGAGATCCACCGGTGTTATTGCCAGCATTAAGCGTTATCACTCCCTGATTCGGGGCTGCGCCACCGGAGTTGAACAACCCGATGGCCAGCGACGAATTGGAGTTTGTCGTAAGCATGACGTTGGCGGTGTCCGTAAAAACGATGGTCAGTTGAATGTTATCACCAATCGTAGCCAGCGAAATCGGAGAACTGGCAAACATCGCTTGGGCTTCGCCCACGATGCTGGTGGTGCTTGGCAATGCCAGATGGAGATCGCTTGTCGTGTTGGCGGTGCCGCCGGCAAGGCCTGAAAACCACTGGTAGCTGGTCGAAGTGGCGGTGGGGGTGAAATTGGCCGCGTCCACGGTGCTGCCGCCGGTAAAATTATCGCTGAACACGGTGGTTTGCGCCACGGCACCCAACGGCAGGCTCAAGGCGCAGGCGGCAAGGGCAAGGAGGTTTTTGCCAAACGAATTGTTTATCATAGGTTTTTGGATCTTCTGACTCAGGTTATTGATTAGTAATTTAAACAGCCAGCGGCCGGTCAACAATCCCGTTCAGTCTTGATTCTTTGCAAACCAATTTGAAATTTGTGTATCAAGTCAAAATCTCATTTCTCAGCCAGTTTTTCGTTGAGCCACGCCATCAGCTTGCCCTGCCACGACGGATCAAACTTCGTCCAGTCCGCAATCCGGTGCTGGCCTTCGGGAATGGAAATCAGTTCGCAGTCCACCTTCGCGGCCTTCAAGGCGTTGTAGAAATTTTGGGTCTGGCCGAACGGCACGGTCTTGTCCGCGCTGCCATTGAACAATAAAAATGGCGGCAAGCCCGGCTGGACGTAGGTGAGCGGTGAATTTTCCTTCAGCACGGCGCGCACGCTGTCGGTGAGATTGGTCGTGTCGCAGTGGAATAAATTTTTCATCGAAATGCTCAGCCCGCCGCGCCGTTCGTTGTCGGCGACCAAATCCGTCGGCGGCGCAAACGCGACGACGGCTTGCACACGCGTGTCCGCCTCGGCGCGCGTGCCGGCCAGCGTCACGAGGTGACCGCCCGCCGAGTAGCCGAGCAGCGCGATGCGGTTCGGATCGCCCTTGAATTCCGCCGCGTGTTTTTTCACCCAGCGAATGGCCGTCTGCACGTCGTCAAAACAGGCCGGCCAGCGGTTCGTCGGCGCGAGCCGGTAATAAATGGTGAACCAGCAAAAATTCGTGGCGAATGGCGCGAAGACCGGCACGATGTCCTTCTCGCGGTCGCCCGTCATCCAGCCGCCGCCGTGAACGATGAGGACAACGGGATGCTTTCCACCACTGGCCGGAACGTGCGCATCAAGCAGGAGTTTTTCGCCGCCCGCTTCGCCGTATTCGATGCTGAAACGATTGGCGCTAAACGACTGGGTCAAATCCGGATCCCAGCCGTCCGCGCCGCCGAGGACTTTTTCCACCGTTATTTTTTGCGCCTCGGATTTTTTCAACGGCTTGACCCAGTCGGGCCGGTTGGTCGGACTCGCGCCGGAACCGGTGGAATTAAATTCCGCGTAGCGAGTCGTCGTGTGGGATTCCGGTTTTTTCCAGTCGTTCCAACCTTCGGGCCGGACGACGTTGGCCAATTCGCAGTTCAAATAAATCGTGCTGGCATAAATCCGCCACGGCCGGCCGAGAATGGTTTTCACGCCCGGCTCGCCGGTGATTTTGCAATTGGAGAAAACAAAACCGAACGGCACGTCCACCGGCGTCGAGGCGGCGGTCAAGTAGCCGTCGCGTAGCGCGTGGATTTCACAATTCTCAAACCACGCGGTTGCCGCGCCAAAAATAAAATCCACATGGCCGCAGACGTAACAATTTTCAAAATACTGCCGGCCGCGGTTCAGCAGAATGGTGTCCTGCCAGCCGAGAAATTTGCAGTTGCGAAAACTGGCGCGGTCGCCGTCCACGCGGATCGCGAGCGCCTGGCCGACCGGCCCGGCGGAATTTTCAAACGTGAGGTTTTCCGCCGAAAAATCATCCGCGTCAATCGTCGTCGAAGGTGTCTTGAAAGTTCCAATCCGCTTGCCTTCGGCATTCGTGATGCCGGCGTAAAGATTAAAAGTCAACACGGTGTTCGTCGGGTTTTCGCCGACGAGTTTGAAAAATCTTTTTTCGCGCTGGATGTAGATCAGTTCCTTGTAAGTGCCGGGCGCGATGTGAATGACGACCGGATTTTCGCGGCTGCCTGCCGGCACAGCCATGATCGCCGATTGCACGGATGAAAACGACGCGCTGCCGTCGGCGGCGACAAAGAGATTGGTCTGGGCGATCAGACTAACGGCGGAAAAAAAGAGCGCGGCGACGGCCAGGGTTTTTTGTTGCATGAATACACTTTAAGAAAAACCGTGCCGAACCGCCACCGGGAATCGTTTTTGAAATCCTGCAAACCGCTGGGAGTTTTCGGCATCAGCCCAGCCGCTGGCCCGGCGGTTACATCACGGCGCGCTCAGCCGGTAAAAGACATTGCTGTTGGTCAGCCCCACCGTTGTGACCAGAAAATTATTTTGCAGCACCGGCACGTTGGTCACGGTGGACCAACTGACGGGCGGGGTCAGGCTGAAGGTTTGTTGGAGCGCAAAGCTGCCGCCGTTGTTCGTCCACGACAGCGCAAGCTGGCTGGAATTGGGCTGGGCCAGTTGGACCGGCGGAACGGGGATCACAGAAACCCAGGCCGAAAATTCCGACGTGTTGTTGGTGGCGTCAGTGGCGGTGGCGGTGACCACCCAGCCGGACGAAATGGTCGCCGGCAAATACGCGGTGAAATTCGTGGAGCAGGTTGCTCCCAAAGTCAGATTGGTCTGGCCCAGATAAACCTGACCTTCGCCGTAACCGGAGGCATCGCCGGACGGGCTGGCAAAAAACTGGAGCGCGTAGGCATTGCCGGTTTTGCCGTCCATCGTGCCGCGAATGCGCGTGCTGGTGCCGCTGTAAATGCTCGCGAGCGTCGGGAAATTCTGGCCGGCGTTGGCCGCGCCCGCCGCGATGCCGCTTTCGCAATCCACAATCGCATTGACGCCGGCGGCGGTGCTGCCGTCGGTCGGGCTCAAATCAATGCCCAAGGCTCCGTTGCTGAAGATGGAATTGCCGCTGATGAAATTGTTAGCGGCACCGGTGCGCACCCGCACGCCGCAATATACAGACTGGGCAAATGCTAAATGGTTGCCCGCGCCCGCCGTTGCGCCGCCGATGAGATTGTTATTGGCATTAGCTTGCATCTCCACATTGTGATAGGTGTTGCCCAAAGCGTTTGAGCCATCGGACTTGGTGCCGATGAAATTGCCTTGAATGACGTTCCAAGAAGCAGGATTCAAATAAATGCCGCGAGTATGATTTGCCGAAACCACATTTCCCGCGCCGGCGGCGGTGCCGCCAATAAAGTTCGTGGCCGCTTGTTCCATATAAATTCCCTCGAAGTTATTGCCTTGACCAGCTGAGCCTGTCGGATCAGTGCCGATGAGATTTCCTTGCACGTTGTTGCTGGTCGTGCCGGGGCCGACCAGAAAAATACCCGCGCCAAAATTGGCTGAAATCACATTGCCTGCGCCGGCAACCGCCCCGCCCAGCAGATTTGCCGAGGCGGTGGAAATGCCGATGCCGGCGGAGTCGCTGGTGTTAGCGCCATTGCCCAAGCCGCTCGCGCCGGCGGCATTGAGGCCAATGAGATTGCCTTGAATAACATTGCCCTTCACGTTGCCGTTGGTTCCCACCAACCAGACGCCTTGCTTCCCATTGCCGGAAATCACATTGCCCGCACCGCTCACGACTCCGCCAATGGTGTTGGAACAACCTTGAATCCTCACGCCGGCCAGCGCGTTGGCGATGGCCTTGGTTCCGCTGAAATCCGTGCCGATAAAATTTCCCAGCACGGTGTTGCCGCTGTCGGTCAGGAGCAAAATCCCGATGCCATTGTAGGCATTGCCGGAAATAATATTTCGCGCGCCACCGCTCGCGCCGCCGACCGTGTTTGAGGTGCCACCGTTGATCGAAATGCCATTCAGACCATTGTGAATGGCATTCGTGCCGGCGGCGGATAGTCCGATGAAATTGCCTTGAACCAAATTGGTCGCCGTGCCGCCCGTCAGCGCAATGCCATCCTGAAGATTTCCCGAAAGGACATTGCCGTTGCCCGCATTTATTCCGCCGATTTGGTTGCCGCCTGCGCCGGAAATGGTCACGCCGGCCAGACGATTGCCCAGATTGGTTTGGCCGTTGACATCCGTGCCGATGAAATTGCCGAGCAGCGTGTTGCCGGTCGCGGTGGCGCCGCTGATGGAAACTCCCGCCAGGCCGTTGCCGGAAATCAAATTGCTGGAAATAATATTACCGGTCGCGCTGATGAGCGTGATGCCGTCGCCGGCCACATTGCCGAGGACATTGCTCCCTGAAATATCCGTGCCGATGCGATTGCCTTGGATCAGATTGCCCGTGCTGCCAATGCCGGTTAAATAAATGCCGCTCGCGCCGTTGCCGGAAATAATATTTTGTGCCGCCGCCGTCGCGCCGCCGATGACATTGCCGCTGCTGCTGAAAAGGACCATGCCATTGTTCACATTGCTCAACGCCGTGGTGCCGGCGGCGGCGACCCCGATGAGATTGCCCCGCACAAAATTGTTGTTGGCGCTTTGCAGATAAATGCCGGTGTCGTTGCCGCCCGCAATGACATTGCCGTCGCCGCTGTTGGTGCCGCCGATGACGTTGCCCGCGCTCTTGACGTAGAGGCCGGAACTGCCGATGCCGCTGCCGCGCGGCACGGTGCCGGTGACATCCGTGCCGAGAAAATTTCCTTGAATGGTGTTGGAGGCGCTGTCCAGTTCGATGAGTTGGACCGGAAACCGGTTGATGGCCATTCCGCGCAGCGTGCTCGCCCCGCTGCTGAATCGCAAGCCGACCACTTGACCGAGACCCACGGTGGCGGCTCCGTTTAATTCGATCACCGGCTTGCCGGCGAAACCTGGTTGGGTCGTGGCGTCAATCACCACCGGATCTGTGATCGCGGGCAGCGAGGCCGTCGGCGCAATCGTGAAGGGCGGGGTGCCGCTGATCTGAAAGACAATCGTGTCCAAGCCGGGATTGGTATTGGCCGTTAAGATCGCCTGTTGGAATGAACCCGGGCCGCTCGTGGCTGTGTTCGTCACGACAATGGTGCTACTTAGCCCCACCATGGCGCAGCCGGCCGCGAGCAGGACGAACAAGAGCCGGCCCAGTCCAGCCGAAGCCAGGGAGATTTTTATCACACTTGTGCTGCGGCTAGAAGCAGGAGAATTGTTTCTTTTTGGCATAAATCACACGATACCGATTTTCAGTGCGGCTGCGACTAGGAGGTTCCTTGCTGCCATGGGAACAACCTTGGTTTGATTTTCGTCGGTCGGATTGAACCCTGACCGCTCGGGGACGTGTTCGTCACGACAATGGTGCTACTTAGCCCCGCCATAGCGCAGCCGGCCGCGAGCAGGACGAACAAGAGCCGGCCCAGTCCGGCCAAAGCCAGGGAATTATTTGCAGGTCTTTGCATGGACTTATTTAAGGAGTCAAGCATAAGCGCGCTGTCCCGCACTCGCAAGGAGATGATGCAATCAAATAAGGCGATTATGGCCGGAGGGTAGACCAGTCTGGCGCAATCGCGTGAGTCAGGTGTGTTACCTGGTCAGCAGGATTAAATAATAGAACCTGTGTCAATAGCGTAAGCCACCAGCTTGCGATTTTTGTAAATGGCGGTTTATTATCGGCGGCTGAGAGATCGACTTAGACTAATCGTGCTTAATGCAACTCCAAAAATCCCCACCGCAATATTAACGGGTTCCGGAACGGCAGTGATGTCCAGGCTCCGGCTAACCAGCCCATTTTCAATTCCGCTACTGCTGTTATCCCACAGCAGCAACCCCCATGTGTTGTTTGGGTTTAAATCATTAAAACCCGAAAAAGTCGCATCATAAATTCGCTCGGCACCCGAAGTTGCGGTTGCAGCCGGATAGAAATTCACCTGCGCAGAGTCTGCGCCGGTGCCTAAATTGCGACTCCCTTGGATGGCGGTGCTGCCACCCGGAAGTGAGGCGTTATCATTGAAAATTAGAATGAGTTCGACGCTTGTAATTGAGGAGTCTATACCGCTGGCCACGATATTGGGGTGAATTTGTGGTTCTCAAGCTGGTGTTGGACGTAATGCTTGATCTCAAGTTTGAGGTGATTGATGTCGGCCAGTTCGGGATTGGCGCGGATTTCCATGGCCCGGGCGATGGCAGCGGCTTCGTCCTCGGAATCTAGGCTGATCCGGTGCAGGCGAACACCAGGGAATAACGATACCAAAAAACCTTGCCACGCAAGTTGACGCCCGCTACCCTCTTGGCCGCTGATGAACGAGTTTTCACCAACAAAAAATGTGCTAAATTGGCTGACTTTAGCAGGGTTTGCAGGGTTTTAGCGGTTAGCACAACATTTTTAGAAGCTTCAAAAGCTCTTCGTTTTGAACGGTTTGCGCGGTTAGCTCAGTGGTAGAGCATTACCTTGACACAATTAAAAGGCGAATTTTAGCCATTTTTAGCTGCGTTTGTTTCCCCTTTGCAACCATTGCTGAACCATTGATATAATTGGATAATAACAATGTTTTGATGTCATCTCTTGCCATCTCTAAAAATCCAGAATTTTTCATTCGGGTTACAAGTCGGGTGCAAGTTTCAAGTGTGCAAAACCAGTAAAAACATGAATGGCATCGTTCAAATTCTAACACCGTGAATGTGGTTTTGAGCAAGCTTCTCCCGGCACGAAAGGTCGCGGGCAAGCTTGATGTCAAACGACTCGACGACAATGTCCATGTTTTGGTGCGGATGTTTTTCTTCAAGGTATTCCCTGATCTGCGCCGTCACATCATTTTTCCAAAAGTTCAAAACTTGCCGCTGGTCACGCGCGAACGTCTGCAACACTTCCCCCGCATCTTGACCCCTGTTCAAAACTTCCTTCATGTCGCCTGATTTCAACGGCAGACATTCGACGACCGCGAATTCCAAGCCTGCCGCCGTGCGACGGTGGCAAACGGAAGTGATTTTCGTCAAATCAACAGCATGTTGCCATTGCGCGCCGTCATCGGTTTGGATGATGCGGCCTGACGATTGCAAGGCGGCTCTGGAAACGTCGTTTGTGGTCACTGGTAGATTGGATTCGATATGGCGAATGGCATCACAGTTCGCCTTGAACTGATTCAGATGTTCCGCGAACTGCTGTCTGGCCTCGGTGTAAGCCTGTTCTTGCAGCGGCGTGGGGCGTTCGTAGTAGTTCATATTCTAACTCAAATCGGTTTGCAAAAGCTTTATCAATTCGGTTCGGGGCACGAGTAATTTTCCCCGGAGCGCCCGGCACGTTTTCAGTTTGCCGCGCTGAATCTGCCGGTAGATGCTGAAATAATGCACGCCCAGCATATCGGCGGCTTCCTGCACGGGATAGGCGAGTCGCTCAATCGGCGGCTTGGCGGTTTGTATTTCGTTCTCTGGACTCGTTTCCATACGTCTTTTACTGGTTTTTCATTGGGAATAAATTTGAGTTTTGACCGGCTTGCTCCAGTCCATTTTGGGCAGGAAATGAATGGGATGAACGCGGAGCGCCACGGCCAGGTAATACAACTGCGTCAGATCAATCCGCAGCGAGCCGTCTTCGATTTTGGAAACGGTGCTGCGCGTGGCATTTTGCCAGCCGGCATCCACCAACCGGTCGGCCAAATCGCATTGTGTCCACTCAAGCTCGTTACGCCGTTTGCCGACTTGTCGCCAGATAAAATTGCGCTTTTTCACTGCGAATAAAATTTCGCCGCTGTTTTTACCGGAATTCATTTCATTAGGTTGTAATGAATTCGTTACAGTTTTTTTTGAATTCAAAAAAACCGACTTCCCAAAGCACGGCATAGCCATGCTTTGAGAAGTGGGGGTCATCAAACCGACAGCAAACCGGCGTCAGTTCTCGCCAATGAAGCCTCAATTGGGGAAGAAAACAGGCAAAGTTGCCTGACCCATGATGGGATTAATGGCATTATCGCATCGGCTTTCGCCAACACTAGCCAAGTAATGAGAATCCAGAATTTCGTCCTGTCTCAAGAAAATAAATAGCACAGCCGAAACAAAATGCAAGCCCGGCAAAAGGGACGAGCGAAATGGCTTATCCGATTCGATTTATCCGCGCTTCCAGCCGGTTGAGCGGTTTCTAAAACCACGTCAAAGGATGGCGGCGGATCAAGGAACATATCCCGCATTTCCTGATAATCTCGCGCCAACTCGGACAGCCACGGACGCACCTGATGCTGACGGCGGCGGAGCTGATGGGAGTGGGTTGCCCAAACAGTGACCGGGAAAATTATTCTTGAGGAACGAGTATCCCCGCGCAAATAAGTCAGCCAGTTTTTGGTCTTGGCAGATACGCGCCACAGGATTCGCGCACGACAAGATGCGGCGTTAGATAAATGCTTCGCGCAGGCAGGCTGGGTTCCGCCAGACGCTCCAGCATGGTGCGAAAGGCAATCACCGCGATGTCGCGGCACGGCTGGTGAACGGTGGTCAGCGGCGGCGACACCAGCGTGGCGTATTTCACATCATCAAAGCCCACCACGCGGAAATCTTTGGGTGCCCGGATGCCGATGGATTGCATCGAGCGCAGCAAGGTAGCGGCGGTGAAATCGTTGGCGCAAATAAAGGCATCGGCCTGCTTGCCGGCGGTCAGACCGCGAACAAATTTCATGTCAGCGGGGTCGCCGGTGCGAATCCAGCAGGGATCGGGTTCGAGGCGGTGCCGGGCCAATGCCCCGCGGACGCCAGCGATGCGTGCATCCACCGTGGCAGCCGAAAGCGGGCGAGCCACAAAGAAAAATCGTTTGCAACCGAGTTTGATGAGATGATCGGCCACAATGTAGCCACTGGCCATGTTATCTAGCCCCACCAGATCAAACTCGGTGCGACCGGGAAAATCCAACAGGTCCCGGTCAATCAGCACGACGGGAATGCCGGCCTCGCGGAGGGATTCTGCCAAGTGACGATTGGCTTTTTCCTGACCGGATTCAAGTTCGGCTGGCGCAAAGAATACGCCCGTAATTTTACGTTCTATGAACTGATGGCAAAGTTCCTCCGCATGTTTGAGGCTGGCGTCGGTGTCCACGCGTGGGCTGGTGGAACCACCCCAAAGTAAGCCGTAGTCCTGCACGCGGGCCAGGCTGGCAATCTCGCCACAAATAATCTGAAAAATCTCGGTCGTGGCCAGACCAGGCACCAGCAGGCCCAAAGTGCGCGAGTTGATCCGCCCGGACGTCGGCGAAGTGTTGCGCACATAGGTGCCCGAACCCGCCCGCCGTTCGATCAAACCTTGGGCTTCGAGATCCCGCAAGGCCCGGGCGACCGTCGGGCGCGAAACGCTGAACTGCTTGACCAGTTGCACCTCGCTCGGCAGTCGCGCCCCTTCCCCATACCGGCCGGCGGTGATTTCCGTTTGCAGATGACTGCTGATTTCATTGTGTTTTGGCTTCGTTTTCATTCTTTACAATTTTATAGGCGAAGCAATTGCAGTAGTGACAGCTTGCGAAGTAGTTGTATCTACTATTTGGAATACTGTCAAGTTTGGATTCGTTTATGGTTAACTTCCGGCTATTCTTTGCATACTCAAAGAACTAATTAGCGGTGCCGTTTGCCGTATTGCAATGAAACGCCAACAATTCACATTATTATGAAAAAAACACTGTCTGGTTCCATGCTTTTATTGGCGGCGCTTTTCCTAGGTGCCGGCTGCCAAAAGGAAGCGGCCACCGATGAAACGCCCGTCGGCCCAAAGCACGTCATTGCCGTGATACCCAAGTTAACCAACACTGTTTTTTGGCAGTCGGTTTTGACCGGCGCAAAAGAGGCCGGCAAGGATTTCGGCTACGAACTGATCTGGGATGGTCCAGATCGTGAAACCAACAGTGCCCGCCAGGTTGAAATTGTTGACGCGGCCATCGCCCGCCATGTGGAGGGGGTCGTAATCGCTCCGGTTGACCGCACGGGGTTGGTCCCATCCGTTGACAAACTCGCAGAATTGAAAATTCCTTGTGTAATAATTGATTCAGGCCTTGATGCGGTTCATTTCGTTTCCTTTGCTGCCACGGATAATTATCAGGGCGGAGTGCTGGCGGCGGAGCGCATGGGGCAGGTGCTCGGGGGCAAGGGTAATATTCTCATTGTCCAGCACATTGCCGGCTCCCATGCTGCCACCAAGCGGGTGAGCGGCTTTACCGACACCATTACCAAGGAGTTTCCCGGCATCACCATTGTGGAATCGGAATCGGGTCAAGACACGGCGGCAATTGCGAAACAAGTGACCGGCGAAATGCTGCAACGGCATCCGGATGTGCAGGGGCTTTTCGCCTGCAATGTGGATCTTTCCGTGGGTGCGCTACAGGCGCTGCAAGAGGCGAAACGCACGGATGTTAAAATGGTGGCCTTTGATCCAGACAAATCGCTGATTGACGGCCTCCGTTCCGGGCAGGTCGCAGCAATCATTGTGCAAGATCCCTATAAGATGGGCTACGAGGGAGTGAAAGCCGTGGCTTTGAGCAACAAGGGGCAATCCAGTCCCCGACTGATTGACACGGGGGTCGCGGTTGTAACCGGCGAAAATCTCACGGATCCAAAAATAATGCGGTTGCTGGGTGAGCAACAATAAACGGGTTGACTGAGTAGCTCTGCGACCGGATTGCTGGCAAACTAGCTAGATTCCCGGACATGCCAATTTCAATTTGGGGCTAGGCGACGGTTTATTTCAAGCGGCAGACAGTAATTATTTTATTATTGCCTGCTCGCCAAACTTTTTTCTTCTTGGATTTTACCGTTTCGTATCAACAGTCTGAACATGCGCTGTTGGGGTGGCTGCAAAGTAGTCAGACCTGGTTGTGCATATCTGCCCGGCTGGCTCGTCACCGCACATCTGGATGCCCATTGCGACGTTCGTTCCAAGCGGCTTCGAACTATGGTGCTGTTCGCGCGGTTCGTCTTATTACAATTTAAGAACATTCTGGGTGAAGCTGGCTGGCCAGAATCGCGCGGTTAAAAATGGCTCGCAAGAATTTCTACAGGCTTGCTGGTGCTGACAACAAAACCACTGCGTCGCATTTTTTGACTTATTTCAAATTTGGTCCGGCGCGCTTTCATGCAAATGCGCCATCCGTCCCACAGCCATCAGCGAATTATTGACGTAATGACTGCTTGCATTGTTGTCATTACACCTATTTTATATTCTGTCTAGTCTGGATTTGTATCTGAGCTGGGTAAGGACTAAAACAGAGTCACACCCAGCGACTGGATCAATTGGCCATTGGCGCGAAGACGCATGCGGCAATGGCCGATGATGAATGAACCGGATTTTTGTCCGGGGAATTTCTGAAAGGCCACGCTGGATAAACGACAATCAAGTCAACAACCAAAGAACATGAAAACAAAAAGCAAACACCTAAAAACAGCGGCCCTGGCCGCTACCCTCATTCTGGGTGGGATCGGCGTGGTTCAGGCCTCAGAAGCAGACACCAATGCAACAACCGTTGCGTATTGGAAATTGGGCGGAGTTGACGGCATCGCCTTGAGTCCGAGCGGCAACGGTATTTTGGATCTGGCCACGAACACTGGGCAGGGCACTATTGCTGGAACCGTAAGCGGCGTTCCGCTTTCAGTCCAAGACCTTTGGTTTCAGGGACCCTTGGCTGCGAGTCCAACTTTTGCGGGCACGGTTCCGCCCTCTTCAATGTTTAATGCTAACAATTATTTCAGTGCTGGCGCGGATTCTTGGGACTGCGGTGCTGACTTATTCTCCGGCCCTGGCGGCAGCCTGGTTTGCGACAACCTCACCTATGGCAATAATTTCAACGGCCCCGACTTCACTTGGGAAGCATATTTTAAATCGGACACCACAAACGCTGCGGTAGCAAGCTCCGATCCGGCGCAGTTCCTCATTTTCGATCACCATCAGTCTGCCTACGCCTTTGTCTCGTTGAATGACAATCTGGGCGATACGAATAACATCGGCAGCATTCGGTTTTGGAGCTGGAACGTCGCAGTTTTTGGCATTGATTGCCGCATCACGGCGGCCCAAAACCACGGGCAGCGCCTGGATGATGGTCAATGGCACTATGTCGCGGCTCGGTTTAATACTGCCACCGAGACGATGGATTTGCTCGTGGTGAACCAGGACGGCACCAGCACCGAAACCTCAACATATATCACTGTGCCTTTGAATCCGGGTGGTTCTGGTAGCCAAGGACCTGTGTTTTTAGGTTGTGACGAGGGCCAGAACGAAGCCTTCAACGGCCTGATCAATCAGATGCGGTATTCCAATGCTTCTTTACCCAATAGCAAGCTGATGGCAAACGCGAGTTCTTGCACTGCGCCGGTCTTCAATAATTCGGCAGCGACCAATGCGGTTGCTTTGGGTGCAGTTTTGAACTTCTCAGCCGCGTCATGGCCGGTTCAGGTTCAAGGTGGGCCGCTTCAGTTCCAATGGCGGAAAAATGGTGCCAATGTTTCTGGACAGACCAATTTAAGCATCAGTTTGTTTCCGGCTTCTTTCGCCTCGGCTGGCACTTATCAGCTGATCGCCTCAACTCCTTGTGGTGGCGTTACGGCCACCAGCGCTCCGGTCGTGGTGACCGTGGCTCAAGCCCTGCCGATTACACGCTGGGGATTCAACTTCACGGAAGCAATGACTTATCCGCAAGCCACTGTTGACGACTTAATCCCCGGACTTGGCTACGACTTGATTACCTTCAATGATGCTCCCAATCCAAGTGGCATTGGTGGCAACGGAGGAATCGGTTTGACCAACAATGTTCCGCCGACCAACATGTTTATCAATGGTAACAATGGTGGGACAAATGCCTTTGATGCTTCATTTATCCAAAGTGTGAATGGCGTGGTGTTTTATCCCGCCGGACCTGACGTGTTTGATTTCCAAGGTTCTTTCTCGTTGGAATTATTCTTCCGCACTTACGGTGACCAGAGCGGCAGCGGCACCATGTCACTGCTGTCCCAAGGCTCAGACGGCGGCAACACTGTTCGCTATTGTCTTAACCTCAATCAGGCCGGAGCTGGCGCGGTTAACTTTAATATTAACAACTACGCCGTGGCGCCAATTGGCCCGTCCTTTGAGGATACGAATGCCGGCATTCAGTCGGTTAGTTTGTCAAACCAGAACTATGCCGACGGTAACTGGCATTATCTGCTGGCGCAATATGATGCTGGTGCCAACAAGATTACTGTTTCAGTTGCCAACCCGGATGGCTCTGGCACGAATGCTATAACTGCTTTGCCAACAGGTTACAGCCCGTTGTTGGGACAGTTTGAAGGAAACCTGTTCGTCGGTCGCTATCGCTATCCGTTGAATGATGGGGCGCAGACCGACCCCCGCACGTTCATCGGCTCGATTGACGAAGTGCAGGTTTCTTCCGGCTTGATTTCACCAAGCAGCGGACAGTTAGGATACGTTGCCGGGCCACCGGTGATCACGGGTATTTCGGCGAGCGGCAACACGGTTGCGATATTGTTCACTGGAGCTCCGGCTGCCTTGGCGTCGTCCTACTCGCTGGTGGCTTCCCCGACAGTGAATGGAACCTACTCAGCGGTGTCTGCCACAGTTACTTCCCTCGGCGGTGGTAATTTTCAGGCGACCATTGCTAAGAGCGGAGCGGCGCAGTTCTATAAAGTTAAGCACTAAATTAAGTGGTTAGTCGCTGGCCTGCGGCCATAAGCGCCGCAGGCCAGCTTTTCCAAAAATTAAAAAATATAAATTTATGAAACCAATCAACTCAAATTTGCTTTCTCACTGCCGGCGCGCTTTCACTCTGATTGAGTTGCTGGTTGTGATCGCCATCATTGCCATCCTGGCGGCCATGTTGTTGCCCGCACTGGCATCCGCCAAACAAAAAGCCGTCAAAATCTCCTGTTTGAACAACTTTAAACAGATCACCCTTTTTACCCAAATGTATACGGATGACAATGAGGACAAATTTCCTACCTGCTTGTCCACGACTTATGGCATTTGGGATGCCGCTGACGAGGCAACCAATTGGTGGGGAAACTCAATTTGTGGCGGCGGCACTAATAATTACAAATCGTTTCACGATCCTGCGGTTAGTAGCTCTATCACTTTAAGCAGCGGAGCAGTTTGGAATTGGGCCTTTAATTTTAATCTGGTGGGCTACGGTTATAATTCTTTCTTCCTCAGCTGCACTCCCAATGCACCAGGTGGCACCTCGGTGGCGGGCTGGAAATTTACCAGCTCTGCCAATTTCAAACGCACTGCCATTAGGCATCCCACGGATTGCATGGTATTCGGCGATAAACAGCCCAAGCCGGATTTGTCGGCCAGTGCCAGCTTGTGGTGGCCCAATGCCAGCATGCATGTCACAAGTGCTTCTGGCGCTTATGAAGGAGTTGATACAACCCGTCATAATGGCGGAAAATTTCCTGGGACTGGGAATGTCGGATTTGCGGACGGGCATGCCGAATCAAAAAAGGAAGCCAACATCAACCCGCCGGCGGATCCTTCGGGCGGCTCGGCCCAAGGGCTGATCAATTCGCAATACTGGGATCCATTGCAGTCCGCCGGCCAAATGTAAATGCGGATGGCCGACCAGCAACACGACCGCAAGCAATTCTGAAGACAATTTTGGCGGATTATGTGAGATCAAGTCAAGTATCACGATCTTCATAGTCCGCTGATGTTCTGGATAAAAAAGCGCGATTACATTGATTTTAGCCAGGCAGAGCAGCAATAATTTTTAACATGATTACAACCGCAACATCACCAACGGAAATATCGGGCAAACTTCCAGTATTCAATCGGCAAATCTTTTTATGGGCCATTACTTCAGCGCTGGCTGGATTTCTATTCGGTTTTGACACCGTAGTCATTTCCGGCGCGGAACAGCATATTCAGGCGCTATGGGGATTAAGCCCCGGCTTGCACGGATTCGCCATCGGCTCGGCGCTTTACGGCACCGTGCTTGGTTCTCTATTCGGGGGCTTGCCAACCGATTTTTTTGGCCGAAAAAAAACATTGTTATCCATCGGCCTATTATACGTCGTTTCGGCGGTAGGCTGCGCATTTGCGAACAATGTCACCATGTTCATCGTCGCGAGAGTGATTGGTGGCATTGGCATTGGCATTTCCACTGTTGCGGCACCACTTTATATTTCGGAAATTGCGCCGCCCGCATATCGCGGCAGATTGGCCGGCATGTTTCAGTTCAACATTGTTTTTGGTATCCTCATCGCATTTGCATCCAACGCGCTGCTGAAAGGTATCAGTGATAACGATTGGCGCTGGATGTTGGGCGTTGCGGCGTTCCCCTCCATTATTTATACGGTGATGTGCTTCACCATCCCTGAAAGTCCGCGATGGCTGATCGGGCGCAAGGGCGATCGCGCCGCCGGGGTAAAAGTCTTGAGGCTCATTGAGCCAGAGGCCACGTCGTCCCAGATTGAAGCGGATGCCGATGCGATTCTAGCGGCATCTTCCGAACGCGCCACTTCTGCCAAATTTTGGACACCCAGATTGCGCGTGCCAATCATGCTGGCATTTTTTATCGCCTTCTTCAACCAACTCTCCGGTATCAATGCCATCCTCTATTTCGCGCCGCGAATTTTTGAGATGACCGGCCTTGGTGCCAAGGCTGCGATGCTGCAATCCGTTGGCATTGGAGTGACAAACTTGATCTTCACCTTTGTCGGTTTGTGGCTGATTGACCGGTTGGGCCGGAGGACGCTTCTATTTATCGGTTCGTTTGGTTACATCGCTTCGCTCGGTCTGACGGCTTGGGCATTTTTCACCCAGCACTACAGTATTGTGCCGGCTTGTATTTTCGCTTTTATTGCGGCACACGCCATTGGCCAAGGTGCCGTTATTTGGGTGTTTATCTCGGAAATATTTCCCAACCGCCACCGCGCTGAAGGACAGACTCTTGGTAGCTCCACTCACTGGGTTTTCGCCGCTCTCCTCACGACGTTTTTCCCAAAGATGGTTTCCGTGTTTGCACCCGGATACGTCTTCTCATTTTTCGCCTTTATGATGGTGCTTCAACTGATCTGGGTGAAATTCATGGTTCATGAGACCAAAGGGGTGCCGCTGGAACAAATCCAAAAGCGACTGGGCATCGAGTAGCGAATTATGCGTTTCACCTTTCCAAAGATTCGGCGGTGAACCAAACAAAATCTCAATGACCACCGCCGCCAAAACCGTTGGATTGGAAACTCCGGGTTGCACGTTGAATGATGCCGCATGCGATCCTCAAGCCTCATCGCGTCCGCCAACAAACTTCTCCAAACAAGTGATCATCTATCCCGATGTTCATTCTTTGACTGCGGTCATTGCCAATTTCAAATCCAAGGTGGCTGGCTCCCCGCCGGCTCGCTTTTCAGGTATCTGTGGATTTGACGGCTTCATAGACACATTTGTCCGCCTAAACGCACCTGCGTCCATGGCCGACTTTGGTCCCAAGGTTGCCGCAGCCGCCGGTATCTCAGCGTCCTATTCTGCACAGCATCTGGGCGACAAGTTTGGCGGGAATGGCCCGCTTTTCGCTGCCGCCCTGAATGACATCTACGCCGCCGCAATTGACATCACTTATATCGGCGCAATGGGCCGCGATGTTGTATTGCCAATTTATCAGGGGGCGCTCGGAGGTAAAACAAATCGGCTTTATACGTTGGCCGCCCCCGCGCATAGCACCTGTCTGGAATTTACCGACGGCAAGGTAATGTTATGTGATCTAGCCGCCTGTGAAGAGGTTACTTGGAAACGCTTGCTCGAATGCATGGGTTATAAAGTGCTTGATGCGGAACTGAAGTCCGCCCGCTTTATTAGTGCCGTCAACTGGGGCAAATTGCCGCATGCTGGTGAGATCTGGAGTAATCTCGCAACCCGTCTGGCCGAACTTAAGGTGCCCGCCAAGAAAGTTTTTTTCTTCATGGATTTGGCAGAGTTTGAAACCCGTCCGCTGGCCGACCGGGAGGATTTAATAAGACGGATGGAGCCGATTACACGTCAGTGCCAAACCATCTTGAGTTTTAATCTTAAAGAAGCTTGGCAGATGGGTGAGGTTTTTGGTGGGAACTACTTTGGGCGCAAGGATGCCACGACAGTAGCCAAGTTGGCCGCGTTCTTGCGGTCGCGCATCGCCGTGGATCGCATCATCATTCATCCCAACAACGGGGCTGCCTGCGCCAGTGCCGCAGGCACCGTTTATGTGCCCGGCCCTTATTGTCGCGAGCCACTCATATCCACGGGAGCGGGCGATAACTTTGGTGCCGGCTGCCTTGCCGCAGCGATGCTGCAACTCGACGATGCGGGACTGCTTCTAGCCGGCAACTGCGCCAGTGGCCATTTTGTTCGCTCAGGCCGTTCTGCATCCTTTGCAGATATGATTAAATTAGTAGATGCCTGGGCAACCAATACGCTCGGTGAGCGGCTGCCGACCGAGTAATAATCATGAGCTTTAAAATATTAGGAATAGGGGAAGTGTTATGGGATTTGCTGCCTTCAGGTTCGCAACTCGGTGGCGCTCCCGCGAATTTTGCTTACCATGCGCACGCACTTGGCGCGAATGCCCGCGTCGTCACCCGCGTCGGTAATGACGGCTTTGGTGGCGCCATACGTCAAAGATTTGAAGAACAGGGTATCGCGGTTAGCACGGTGCAGGTGGATGACTCCGCGCCGACGGGGACCGTGAGTGTAACCCTGTCCGAAAAAGGCATTCCGAATTATATTATCCATGAAAATGTGGCGTGGGATCGGCTGGCGGTCACACCCTCGGCTTTGAAAGCGATACGCGAAGCGGATGCAATTTGTTTTGGCAGCCTCGCGCAACGCGGGGAAATCTCACGGAATGCCATTCAACGATTGATAGCGGCGGCTCCCGCTTCATCACTCCGAGTCTTCGACATCAACCTGCGGCAGAATTTTTTTTCACATGAGATTATTGAAGAGTCGCTCCGCCTCGCCAATGTGCTCAAGCTAAACGATGGCGAACTACCATTTCTCGCCAAGATGTTTGAACTGAAGGGTTCTATTCGGCAGCAAATTGAACAAGTGGCTCAGAAATTTGGAATGCACCTGATAGCTCTGACGCGTGGCCCGGCCGGCAGCCTGCTATTTCAAACGGGCAGATGGTCTGATTGCCCTTCTATACCGATTGAAATCACCGACACGGTTGGTGCAGGCGACGCGTTCACCGCTGCCTTGGTCATGGGCATGTTGCGAAAAATGGATCTCGATGAAATTAACAATCTCGCCGATGAAGTCGCGCGCTTTGTTTGCTCCCACGCCGGTGCCACCCCGCCGTTGCCTGACGAATTTTCTGCTAGATTTTCCGACCGTGATTTGGCGCTTAAACCAGATTCAAATTCATTGATCCAATGAAAATTCACCAAAAAGCCATGAGAACAAAAATTAATAATTCGTTCAATGCTGGGAAAACGATCCGCATTTTGAGGCCATTTTGTGTCGCCTTTAGTCTTGTCGTAACTGCCGCAATAACTGCGGCAAGTCCGGCCGATTATTATCAGGAACCTTTCCGGCCGCAGTATCATTTTACGCCGGAAAAAAACTGGATGAATGACCCGAATGGTCTGGTTTTCTACGAAGGCGAGTATCACCTGTTCTACCAATACAATCCGTTCGGTGACAAATGGGGCCACATGAGCTGGGGCCACGCGGTCAGCCCCGATATGGTTCACTGGAAACATCTGCCGCTCTCTCTGCCTGAGGCGGATGGGGTGATGATTTTTTCCGGCAGCGCGGTGATTGACTGGAACAACACCAGCGGCTTCGGCAAGGAAGGCAAGCCGCCGATGGTGGCGATTTACACGGGCTGCCGGGTGGACAGCGATGGAATGCAATTTGAGTGCATCGCCTACAGCAACGACAAAGGGCGGACGTGGGCAAAATACGCCGGTAACCCAGTCATTAACATCAACTCGAAAGATTTTCGCGATCCCAAAGTGCAGTGGCATGAGCCGACCAAAAGCTGGATTATGACCGTCTCGCTTTCGGCGCAACACAAGGTGCGTTTTTACGGCTCGCCTAACCTCAAAGACTGGACGCTGTTGAGTGAATTCGGTCCGGCGGGCGGAACTGCCGGCGTTTGGGAATGTCCCGATTTGTTTCAAGTGCCGGTGCAGGGCACGCACGAAAAGCGCTGGGTGCTCGCGGTGAACATGAATCCTGGCAGCATCGCGGACGGTTCGGGCGGACAATATTTTGTCGGCCAGTTTGACGGCAAACAGTTCACGGCGGATCCCGGTTCGTTGCTGCAGCCAACTCCGGCCTTTGCGCCGGAAGGCCAAGTGATCGCTGATTTCGAAGGCAAAGATTACGGCGATTGGAAAACCACTGGCGACGCCTTTGGGCCCGGACCGGCGCAAGGTCGTCTAGGTGATCAGAATCCTGTGGACGGTTATCAGGGTCACGGTCTGGTGAACAGCTATTACCACGGTGATGGAACCACCGGCACGCTGACTTCACCGGAAATTGAAATCACGCATCCTTATCTTAATTTTCTCATGGGCGGCGGTTCGCAAAAAGAAACGCGGATGGATTTGCTTGTGAACGGCAAAGTCGTCCGCACCGCGTCTGGCGCCGATGCCGAGCGGCTTGCGTGGAAATCGTGGAACGTGGACGAGTTTAAAAATCAAAAAGCCGTCTTGCAGATCGTGGACAACGCGACCGGCGGCTGGGGTCACATCAATGTTGACCAAATCATGCTGGCCAATGAACCCGCGCGCCCCGCTTCCGAATCGGCACTGTGGTTTGATTACGGCCCGGATTATTACGCGGCGGTTTCATGGAGCGATATACCAAAATCCGACGGCCGCCGATTGTGGCTCGGTTGGATGAGCAACTGGGAATACGGCCAGGAAGTTCCCACCGCACCATGGCGCAGCGCTATGTCTATTCCGCGCGAACCCGGCCTCCGCCAGACTGCTGACGGCATACGGTTAGTGCAGAAACCGGCGCGCGAAATGGAGTCGTTGCGCGGCCAGCATTTTAAATTCAAAGGCGGTGATCTGGCCGAAGCCAACGCCTGGCTTGCGCAGAATCGCATTCAAGGCAACCAGCTTGAATTTAAGGTGGAGTTCAATCCGCAGAACACCGGGGTGGAAGGCATCAAGCTTTTGAAAGGTGCGGGCGAGCAAACAGTAATCGGGGTGGATCGCGACAAGGGAACCGTGTTCGTGGATCGCACGCACTCGGGCAACGTGATTTTCAATCCCAAGTTTTCCGGCAAGTATGACGCACCACTTACTGCTCGTGACGGCAAAGTGAAACTGCACGTTTTTGTGGATGCCTGTTCGGTGGAAGTGTTTGTGAACGATGGTGAAAAAGTTTTCACCGTGCTGGTCTATCCCTCTGTCGGGAGTCGCGGGGTTGAGTTATTTTCGCCGGAAATGGGTGCGAGAATCAGCGGATTGAACATTTGGAACCTGAAATCAATTTGGAAATGATGCCATGCGAAGTTCCGTGAATTCAAAGCAATCTTGGCGAAAGCAGACGAAATCAATCGTCAGGGGACTCGTCTTGTCGTTCTTATTGGTGGTGACCGGCACGTCGTTGTTTGCCCAGGACATCCTGCTTTCTGATTTCGAGGAGACAAATTATACCTGGTTACCTGGCGGCACTTGGACGGCTGCTGGAAACTGCTTCGGTGCGGGCCCGGCACAAGGCACATTAGCCAGTCAAAATCCTGTGGACGGTTATCTTGGAAACGGTTTGGTGAACACGTATTTGAACGGCGACACCACCACGGGCACGCTCACCTCGCCGACCTTTACGATTCAAAAAAACTATATAAAATTTCTCATCGGCGGCGGAAATCACCTTGGACAAACCTGCATGAATTTGTTGGTTGGCGGCCAGGTGGTGCGTTCGGCAGTCGGCATGGGTGACCGGGAACATTTGGATTGGCTACAATGGAACGTAAGCACCTTCGTCGGGCAAGCGGCGCAAATTCAAATCGTTGATTCTTACACGGGTGGCTGGGGACACATTAATGTTGATCAAATCACGGAAACGGATGCGTCGCTGTCAAGTGTCATCATACCCACGCAACGCTATCTTAATCTGCCGGTTCGGACCGGGGCCACGAGACATCTGGTGGAGTTGGTGCAAAATGGCCTGGTCGTCCGGGAAATGAATGTCGAACTGGCTGACACCGCTACGAACTTTTGGGCATTCATGGATCTGACGCCGTTCCAAGGACAAGAACTGCTGGTGCGCGTTGATTCGCAACTGGCCACTTCGAATCAGTTGACGACCTTTTTTATCCAGACTAACACCATCATCACCGACACCGCCATTTACCAGGAAGCTTTGCGGCCCATTTATCACTACTCCAGCCGGCGGGGCTGGGTCAACGATGCCAACGGCATGGTTTATTACAACGGCGAATACCACTATTGCTACCAACATAATCCCTACGGATGGGCTTGGGACAATATGCACTGGGGTAACGCCGTCAGCACGGACCTAGTGCATTGGACGGAGCTTCCCGAAGCATTATACCCCGACAACCTGGGCACGGAATTTTCCGGCTCCGCCATTGTAGATTGGAACAACTCGGCCGGCTTTGGCACGAATGCGTTGGTGGCATTTTACTGTTCGGCGGGCGGGGAGAACCGCATGTCCATTGGGCTGCCTTCGACGCAATGCATGGCTTACAGTTTGGATCTCGGCCGGACCTGGTCCAAATATACCAACAACCCGATCGTTTCCAACATCGCGACCGGCAACCGCGATCCCAAGGTGATCTGGTATGCGCCCGGCAACAAATGGGTGATGATCCTGTTTTTAATCAATAATGATTTTGCCATCCTTTCATCCACCGACCTAAGACATTGGACACAGACTTCGACATTCACTTTTACCAATGCATTTGAATGCCCGGAGTTGTTTGCATTGCCCGTGGACGGCAATACCAACAATGTGAAATGGATTTTCTATACAAACAACGGCCACTATTACGTGGGATTGTTTGACGGCAACACCTTCACGCCGCAATTTGGCCCGTTCAATCTTCGCGGTCCGAACAACAATGGTGCCGCCCAGACTTTTAACAACATGCCTTCCACGGACAACCGCCGGATTATGATGGCCAACACGACGCAATCCTATCCGGGGATGCCGTTTAACCAGGCTGTCAACTTTCCCATCGAACTCACCCTGGTCACAACCGCCGGCACGCCGATGATGTATGCCAATCCAGTGAGTGAAATTGGGTTGCTCCGCACCAGCACCAACAGCTGGCCGGCCCAGACGATGACCAACGGCTTGAACGCCATGTCCGGAACGGTCGGTGAAGCTTGCGAAGTGGATGTTATGTTTCAGCCCGGCAACGTAAGCCAGGTCATCTTGACGGTTCGCGGAGATCAGGTGATTTACGACAATGTTGCCCATCAGCTTTCCTGCGCCGGCAACAGTCAGCCGCTCAATCCTGTCAACGGTGCGATCTATTTGCAGGTGCTGGTGGATCGTGGTTTTGTGGAGATTTTTGGCAACGACGGTTTGGTTTACATGCCAGCCAATGTCAACCCCACCGCCGGCGCGCTCCCGATCAGCTTGGTGGCCAGCGGAAGCGGCGCGCAATTGCTTGCTATGAATTTATACAATCTGGGCTCGGCTTGGGGCCTGTCCTCATCGTCCTCACTTCCGACGATTATTACTCCGCCTACACCTTTGGCGGTGAATCTTGGAGGGTCGGCGCAGTTGAGCATAACCGCGTCGGGCATCGGTCCGCTTTATTATCAATGGTTCAACAATAGTCGGCCGGTCGTCGGGGCTACCAATAGCGTCTTAAACCTCTTTCCCGCCAGCGGCACCAATTTAAATTACTATGTGGTAGTGAGCAATGCCGGCGGCTCGGTGACGAGCAGCGTTGCGCCACTGACGGTGATACCGCCGTATCCGGTGGCTTACTGGCGGATGGAAGCGCAGATTACTGCGCCGAACAATGCGGGTGTGCCCACCTTCGTCGGGGTGGTGGATGCTGACATCAGCAGCGGCCAGGGGATTTACACGACCGGCGGCGTGCCGGCGGCAATCGATGATTTGATCACGTTTAATGGGCTTTCTGGCAACCCAGTGACGTTGAGCACGAATGTGGCCCCAGCTTTGATGTTTGTGAACGGCCACAATGCCGGGAGCAATTCCTACAATGCGGAAGCGATCAAGAATGTGGATGGGGTGCTGTTTTTCCCGCAGGATCAATATGGTGACGAGATGGATTTCACCGGTCCATTCTCAATCGAGCTGTTCTTCAAGACGGACGGCAATCGCAGCGGGTCGGGTGTCATGCAATTGGTATCGCAGGGGACAGATACCGGGCAAACATTCCGCTATGGCATCAATGTTAATGAAGCGGGGGCGGATGGAATCCGGTTCAAAGTGGCGAACAGCAGTCTGATGCAAACCAACATGGTGGATTTGACGGGAGCGAATTATGCGGACGGACAATGGCATTATCTGCTGGCGATTTTTGACACATTGGCAGGCACCAACGGGCAAATGCGCCTGACCGTCGTCAATCAGGACGGTTCGCAGGCCAGTGCGACGAACCAACTGCCGGCGGGATTTTTACCATTGCCGGCGGCAAACAACGGCAACCTGTTCCTCGGACGAAACACCTATCCGGTGAGTGTGAACCCACAAACATTCCTTGGCTTCATTGACGAAGTTCAGATCACGGCTGGGGTAGTGCCTGACACCTGGCGCATCGGCAAGGTGCCAGCCATTGACAACCACCCGAAAATCAAAGGCGCTTCTGTTGGAACCAACGGGGTGAGTTTCCAGTGGACCGGAACGGCCACCAACAATTTCATCGTGCAATGGGTGGCCCGATTGGGGGCAGCATGGCAAACCATCACTACGTTCCCAAGTGCCAATGGCGGTGCCAGCTACACCGATACAAACTCGACCAGATTGAATACCGCTACGGGATTTTATAGAGTATTATTTCAGTAACAAAGTGATCATTGAATGTCGTCAAACGATAAAATCTTGTGCAAATTTCCTTGAATCAAATTGTGAAAATACTGCGAGTATTACATGTTTTGGCTGTCATCCTCCTGCTAACCGCGTTTTGTCCGGAGGTTTTGGCACAGGACATTGTCCTTTCTGATTTTGAGGAAACAAATTATGTGTGGCTCCCGGACGGAACCTGGACGACCACCGGCACGGCGTTTGGCACCGGTCCGGCGCAGGGCACGTTGCCGGGTCAACAGACCGTGGACGGCTATCTGGGTAACGGCTTGGTGAATACTTTTCTGAACGGCGACGGCAGCACCGGCACGCTGACTTCACCGCCGTTCACCATTCAGCGGAAGTATATCAACTTTCTCATTGGCGGCGGCAATTGGCGCGGGCAGACCTGCCTGAATCTGCTGGTCAATGGACAAGTCGTTCGCTCAGCGGTGGGCATGGGCGACCGCGAAACCCTTGACTGGTTGCAATGGAATGTAGGCACCTATACGAACCAAACCGCGCAGTTGCAAATCGTGGACAGCTATACCGGCGGGTGGGGACATATCAACGTGGATCAAATCGTGGAGACGGATGCGCCGATTCCGGGAACGATTGTTGCCAATCAGCATTACCTCAATTTGCCGGTGAGTTTTAACGGGGCGGGACACCTGATTGAAATCGTGCAGGAAGGATTGGTGGCTCAGGAATATAATCTCAACCTGGTGACAAATGGGGTGCCGGATTTTTACGATTTTCTGGATCTATCGCAGTATCAAGGCAGCGAGCTGGTGGTGCGGATAGATTCGCAACTGGCCAATGTGAGCCAGTTGGTGTCATTAGTTCAAGCCTCTAACATCATCACATCCGTTCCTATCTATCAGGAGCCAAACCGGCCCATCTACCATATCTCAGCCAAACGCGGCTATATCAATGACCCGAATGGTATGGTGTATTACAATGGGGTGTATCATGTCTGTTTTCAGCATAACCCATTTCAACTATCGAATGGGAGAAATCATAGTTGGGGTCATGTGGCGAGCACGGATCTGGTGCATTGGACGGAACTAAAGGACGAACTCTATCCTGACTGGCTGGGAACCTGTTTTTCGGGTGGAGCGACGGTGGATGTGAATAATTCGGCTGGGTTTGGAACCAATGCGATTATCGCCATGTTCACTTCAGCGGGCGGCTTCAACCGCATGTCGGCGGGCCGACCATTTACCCAGAGCATCGCCTACAGTTTGGATGGCACGAATTTTAGTAAATACACGGGCAATCCGGTGCTGGGGCCGCAGCGGACCACCACCGACCACGATCCCAGACCGCTTTGGTATGCACCGGGCAATAAATGGATCATGGTTCTTTACTATAACGACGGAACTCACACTTACGATTTTTTTTCGTCGCCCGACCTCAAGAATTGGACACATGAAAGTGACTTTACTCTGCCGAACCAAGCCGAGGTGCCGGAGTTCTTCCAGTTACCGCTGGATGGAAACACAAACAACATGAAATGGATCTTTTATGGCGGCGCAGGAGGTTATGAAGTTGGCTCGTTCGACGGCCATACCTTCACGCGGCAAACCGGGTATCTTAGCATCCGTGGTGGAAACAATTTTGCGGCGGCGCAGACATTTTACAATATGCCGGCATCTGATGGGCGGAGGATTCTAATCGCCAATACACCCAATGAATACCCCGGCATGCCGTTTGACTGCACGTTGACTTTTCCGGTGCAACTGACGTTGCAAACCACCGGTTCGACTCCGCTCATTTACGCCAATCCAATAAATGAGATTGTAAATTTGCGCACCAGCACCAATACCTGGCCAGGGCAAGCGATTGCCAATGGAGTGAACGTGATGGCCGGGACGACGGGAGAAGCCTGCGAACTGAATGCGCAGTTCCTACCGGGCAGCGCGTCGAGCGTCACTTTCACCTTGGGCGGCACGGTGGTTACCTATAACTGCCTGAGCCAGCAATTGTCCTGTGAAGGGATCACCAATGCCTTGAGCCCGATCAACGGAGCAATCACCTTGCGAATGTTGATGGATCGCGGAATGCTCGAAATTTTCGCGAATAACGGATTGGTTTATATGTCAATGGCTACGACTCCGGTTGCTGGTTCGCAGGCGCTGAGTATGGTTGCCAGCGGCTCTGGCGCCCAATTAGTCTCCATGAGCTTGTATAACCTAGGCTCCGCCTGGCCGTCCTCGCCGCCGGTGATAACTTCGCAACCCGGACCAGCCGCCACAGTGAATCTGGGTGGATCGGCCAATTTCAGCGTCACAGCCACGGGAACTCCATTGCCATTGACGTATCAATGGTATTTGAACGGTCAGCCGGTTGGCGGAGCAACCAACAGCGTGCTTTCCATCTTCCCAGTGCCGACGACCAATGCCAGTTACAACGTGGTGGTGGGCAATGCCGGCGGTTCCGTGACCAGCAGCGTCGCTCCCCTGACGGTGCTTGGTCCTTACCAGGTCGCCTACTGGCGGATGGAATCGCAGATCACTGCGCCGAATAATGCACGCACTCCTAGCTTTGTGGGCATCGCTGATTCCGACATCAATTCCGGCCAGGGAATCTACACCACCGGCACCCTGCTGGCGGCGATTGATGATTTGATCACTTTCAACGGACTGACCAATGAACCGGTGACGTTGAGCACAAACGTAGCACCCACCTCTATGTTCGTGAATGGTAATTCGGCGGGAAACTTTTCCTACAACGCGGAGGCAATCACGAATGTGGACGGCGCGCTATTCTTTCCGCAAGACCAGTATGGCGACGAAATGGATTTCGCCAGTCCGTTCTCGATTGAACTTTTTTTCAAAACCGATGGCAACCGCGGCAGCGCGGGTATCATGCAATTGATTTCTCAAGGAACGGATACCGGACAAACCTTCCGCTATGGCATCAATGTGAACGAATCGGCATCGGGTGGAGTCCGGTTCAAAATTGCCAATAGCAGACTGGCGCTGCCAAACATGGTTGACCTGACCGGCGCCAACTACGCCGACGGCCAGTGGCATTATCTGCTGGCGATTTGTGACACGTTGCGCGGCACGAACGGACAGATGCGTTTAACCGTGATGAATCAAGATGGTTCGCAAGCCAGTGCTACCAATAATTTGGCGGCGGGATTTTTACCATTGCCGGCGGCAAACAACGGCAACCTGTTTCTCGGACGGAATACTTATCCGGTCAGTGTTGCCCCGGCTACTTTTCTGGGGTTCATTGACGAAGTGCAAATCACCGCTGGCGTCGTTCCCGATACCTGGCGCATCGGCAAGATTCCATCCATAGACAATCATCCGCACATCAGCAGTGTTTCGCTCGGCACAAATGCATTGAGTTTTCAATGGACGGGAGCGGCAGCAACCAACTTCATCGTGCAATGGGTCAGTCAGTTGGGAAATGTCTGGCAATCCATCGCAACCTTGCCAAGCGCCAACAGCCTCGGCAACTTTGTTGACCCGAACGCCAGCCGGTTGAATGGTTCGACTGGCTTTTATCGGATTCTGTCGCAGTAGTTGTCCGCGCACTCCGTGTTTTCAGGCGAGTGTCTTGCGCAGAAATTTTACGCCATCGCGGGCAATCTCATCCCGCGTCTTTTCCATGCGCCGCCAGATGCCCGCCGAACGCGCAATGCGCGGCACATCCAGCGTGACGGATTCGAGCGCGATGTCGCCGTCGTATCCGATGACCTTCAATGCGGCGGCGATGGATTTCCAATCAATATGGTCGTTGCCCGGTGTCCCGCGATCAGAGCCACAGGCGTGAATGTGTACGAGATGTTTTCCCGCGCGACGAATGGCCTCGCCCTGGTGTTTTTCCTCGATGTTCGCGTGGAAGGTGTCCAGATGCAGTTTAAGATTTGGGCTGCCGACATCCGCAATGAGTTTCAACCCTTGATCCATCGTATTGAGAAAGTCGGTTTCAAAACGGTTCAGCGGCTCCACGCAAACCACCTTGCCGCGCGCCGCCGCGTAGCGCGTGACGACTTTGAGATTCTTCACCACCGCGTTCCAGTGACGCTTTTTCTCGGCGGCTGAATACGCCTTGGCTCGTCCGACATACGAATAAACCGGCCCGCTCAACACGCGCGCATCGAGCGTCACCATCTGGTCAATCAACTCGCATAAATATTTCGCCCCATTGCGTTGGCTGGCTGGGCTGCCCCGCAAATCGCGCTGTGGATTAATGGCGGCGGCAACAGAGCCGCAGGTCAGCTCGCTCTTCTCCAACGCACGTTTCACTAACGCCGGATCAATGTGCGCGGGGTCTTCAATCAGCAGTTCCACCGCATCATACCCCCATTTTTTGAATTGCTTAAAAAGTTTGACGCTTTCGTTGGTGAACGGTGAAACAAACAAAACAGTATTAATACTAAAATTCATAATGGCGTTTCGCGTAAAAGCTTGTTGCAGGCCTTCAAAAACACGCTGGCAAATTTCAACATTAAATTCACTTGGTTGGCGAGCCTGAAGATGATTAATCTCAAGGAATTATTTTTTCGTGTGGCAAATTAGCCAAGTTCTGGCATCGGGTTTAACCCAATTTTACAATAGAACAATAATTGAGCCGATGTTGGAATTGCATTAACAATTCTCGCTGTCCTGATTCCCTGCCGTGAAAATCTTTCCTGCGCGTGATTCCTAAAAGCAACTCCCTGTCGTCGGTCGGCGGGTCAACGGTGGAGCAGTCCGGCAATGAGGACTGACTACCTTGACGCGCCGACCGATGACATATAATGGAACATCAGATTCACGCGCCCGGAACACAGCGGATGCTCTTTCGGTTCTAACCCAGTTATGGTTGCAGCGCAATCTGACGATTCGGAGAATTCGCCTGACGATTTCCTCGACTCGTCGGACGATTGTTGGGCGATTGTTTATCGGTAGATTACAGTGCCGAGCCGGAAGATTATCGGAAGATTCATGTAACTTGCAGTGGCCACCGAATCGGAAGATTCCGGCAGCACATCGGAAGATTATCGGAAGATTCAAGCACGTGCCTTTTGTTCCAAAAGAACATACTTTGAGGCACGTCCCTTGCCTTGGCGGACGAGGATTTTCAATTCAGCCAGCGCGAGCAGGTCGCGATTGGCGGTGTCATACGTCACCTGCATATTCTTGACCAGCCAGCCGCTGGCGACCGAACCGGACTTGAGAACTTCTGCCAACGCTTTTCGCTGCCGTTCGTTTAACTGCGCCTCAATGGCCGGTGTCACCATGAGCCGGGTTTCCGGGACGCGAATGCGATCCAGATTTTCGCCGGGGCCGTGGAACACAACCTGAAAATAGCCGGTGTCCGTGCCGAGGAGCGGTTGATCCAAACCGTGATTCAGCATCTGGTCACGCATCCGGCGGAAGCCGCTGCCGCGTTCCTCAATGCGATGAAAATAGGAGAGGCATTGTGCTAGCACCGGATTACGGGAACAGGGGCGATACTTGCCCTTGCGAAGATTGGCCAGAGTGATGGGCGACGGCGGCAGACCGGGACTGGAGATGACCACGCGGTCGGCAAAAACTTCCAGCATGATTTTGCGCCCGGCGTCCTCGTATTGGCGATGCGCGACGGCGTTGACCAGAGCTTCCCGCAACGCCTCGACGGGATATTCATCCAGCCGAAGACGATTGAGGCCAACGACGCGCATCGGATGGCGGGTGTTCCGGTCAATGAAGGCAATGGCGCGGTCAATCGCGGTCGGCATCGGCCTGCGAATGTCTTCATGGTCGTGGGGATTGCCATCCGGTTCCGCACCGCGATACGCATCGGCCAAGATACGGCACTGAGGAAAAACCGCCGAAGGGTCTTTTGCCAGCAGCACGATGCCGGCGGCAGTGGCGTAATGTTCCCCGGCTTGCGGGTCATGCCAGACCAAGCCGCGCACCGATGCGCCCGCGAGCAAGTCGGCGGTGGAGATTTTCCCGGCGTCCCGGCTTTCCGCTGCGGCAATCAATTGACGGATCACCTCGTGGTCGAGTTCAGACCAACGTAATCTCGTCAGTGGCTGCGACTCGAATATGGAAGTAGCCTCGATGGTTTGTTGCGCGACCTCGTTTTCGTCACTGGAAGGCGCGATGCTAAACTGCTCTTTTAGCAGCTTGACGAGGGCGGCTCGCACCTCTTTTTGCAGTTCGATGACATTGCCAAAGCGTTTGTATTTCGGGCCGTCGTCATCAAGTTCCTTCAGCAACGCTTCGGTGGCGTCCTCGCGCTTCACTTTACGGTCGCCCTTGATGAACGCGAGAACCGGCAGTTTCTTTTCCTTGGCTCGCCGATATTCCGCGTGAGTTATGGACAGCTTGCCAACCAGAGTGCCGTATTGGTCGGCCACGATGAGCAAATAAACGCGGCAGCCATCAAGTGATTTCAAGCAGCCCTCCAATGCCTTGTCCGGCGAGGCTGGCTCGAACTCATAAAGAATCGGCGAACAATGCGCCGACAGAAACGGGTCGGTGCTTAACAGGTTTTGGACGATGACCCGCTCGTCTTCGAGTTCCTTCTGCACCGAGCTGACGAATATATTCAGTTTCTCATTCATGTGCGTCCTTCCAAAATCATATACAATGTTTGCCTCACATCGCCAGAACTCTCCATCCGAGTGGTGAGTATTCCCGCGAATTTATTTTTACCTCGTGCTTCGGTCTTGAGTTGGCGGCGGTAAGCGGCAGGCGGCGCGGTGGAACGGCATGAGTGAAGCCGCGTGCCGGAGCGGCGACGCCAAGCTCAAGACGGAAGCAGACGCGACTGCGTTTTCCATGATCCGTCCGCGACGAGCGCGCGTTACAGGGCTGTGTAATGCGCGTTGGTCGCGGACTTGAACCCCAAGGCTTTTGCCTTTTTGCATGGGTGGATTTCTTTTTGATCGCTCTCCGTCGCCGCGACTGGCGACGCCTGTGCTGCTGCGCTAAAGATTTTTTGATGGCGTGATGCGCGGTTCGCGTGACCGTGGCTGGCCGACTGGTGAACGCGCTGGCAATTCTTCTCGAGCGGACGCCGCTGGTTCGGTCGGCGGCATCTTGGAGCGGCGTGGCTTCTTTGGCTTGGCTGCATCCAGCACCTCGCGGCAGTAACGGGCGACGGTCTGGTGTGACACCTCGATGCCGGCGTTCTCGTGCAACATGGCGCGGATGGTTTCATACGAGGCTTTGCGTTCCCGCAAGGCCATGATGGACTCCTTGACCTCGTTCAACGCGCGGTATTTTTCCGGCGCGGGCGGCGTGTAATGATTGACGACTTCGGTTAATCGGGCTTTCGCCTCGGCGGATACGATGGATGCATTCATAATGTTTTATTCAACTGCGGTTTGATTTTCATTTGACGTTTTTGTTGTTACGGCTGCCCCTTGCACTCGCAAGGAGAACAGCGTCCCATTTCCAATACGATTAACAGGTAACATTTCC
>CAISEZ010000037.1 GCA_903884535.1 uncultured Verrucomicrobia subdivision 3 bacterium | reverse complement strand
TACGCCGTCACATCGCATTCGTCCCAAGGCAAGACCGTGGATGAGGTGCTTTTGGTTGCGTCGTCAAAATCGTTTCCCGCAGTCAACCGCGAACAATTTTACGTTTCAATCTCGCGTGGCCGCGAGCGCGTCCAGATTTTTACCGACGATTCGGAACTGCTCGCTCGCCGCGTCACCGCTACGCACGAACGCACCGCCGCCGTGGAACTGTTGGCGCTCCACCAAGAACTCGCCAAGCTAGGCTATACGCCAAAAGAAAAGTTGGAAAAACTCATTGCGCCGCCAACGGTGGCCGTCTGCAAGGATGACTTTCGCACGGTGCGCCCGATGCGTGACTTGATGCCGCGTCTGCGCCGCCTCACCCGCCTTTCACCAGTGCAAAGAGTCATACAACTGGTCGAAAATGCCCGTCGCTGGCTTGGACTCGGTCAGTTGGAAGCAGTCGCAAACGAGGCGGCGCTGAAAATTCAACCAACCGAAATAGTGAACGAAGCCGAGAAATTTTTACCCACAAAAGTCGAGGCCGAGAAAATTCAAACACCAAAAATCGAAACTGAAAAAATCCGCCCCGAACCGCCGGTGAAAAAACGCGTTGCCATCAAATTCCCCGAACCGCCGCCGCGCCAGTCGCGTGGCATCCGACACTAAACCCTCAACCTAAAATAACATCATGTCCTTGTTCACCAAAAATGAGTGCTATCAAACCGCAAGCACCTACGCCGGCTATATCACGTTCCACCTCGACGAACATCGCCGCCGCGCGTTTAACACCAATCAGTTGATTGCATACGCGCTCGACCCCAATCCTGCAGCCGATGCCGGCCGGAATGATCCACCACAAATGCTTTCCTTCCAGTTCGCCAACGCCGATGTCGTGGCCCTCGGTTGGCGACTCGACTTCCTCATGGATCGCCTTGCCGAAACCAAACTTTCAAGCCTCTGCATTCTCCCCAAACGTTACGCCGATCTCGACCGCGCCAAAGTTTTCGTCGCTGCTATTACCATTTCCCCGATTGGAAACGAAAAATAAGTTTTTCGACGCGATCGGCACTCCGACGATTTGGAGTTCTGCGGCTTGGCGTAATTTTACGCAGTCCGTATGCCATTCGCCGCCGCATAAAATTCCATCGCCAGACACCCCGACAGGAATTGGCCTACGACCGGGCGTTGCAGGCGGCTCAGAAACGGCTGCGGTTGCGGGCCGAGATTAAGAAGCACAACAAAAATCTGGCGGGCGCCGCGAAGCAGGCGGGTGTCGTGCAGCCGCTGCATTACGCCATTTTCATGGATCACGGGTAGTCGCAGATGCCCGTCCAGCAAAAGTAAGCGCCCACCACTTTTTTGCGGATAGACCATCAGCGGCTCAATCAGCCCGACTTCGGCTAGCAGATCCAAAGAACGTCGTTCTTAACTTTTCGCAAAAACCCGGTTTTAACCATGAAAAAATTCGTTCTTTTTTGGCTTTGGATTTTTAACCAAAAATTATCATCGCTACGAAATACGAAAAAATTCTGTCCAAAAAACAATTCGCGTTTCGCTCTGACTCACAAAATATTTTTTGCCAAGTTGTCGTGAAAAAGTTCACTGCGAGCAAATCCACTCTTGAAACACACTTTCCAATCGACAACAATTCGGTGATGTTTTGTTCTGGCCGCAATGTCATCTGGTGTTGGTTTGCCTTGATTTTTTTGGGCGCGATGTCGGATCCAAAAATGGTTTGGGCGTCGCCGGCCACAAACAATTCCGTCGCGGAGTCGCCATTTGTTTGCCGCACTTGGCGGGCGGTGGACGGGCTGCCGCAGGAGTCCGTGTGGGCCGTGACGCCGACGCGGGACGGCTATCTTTGGATCGGCACGGGCGGCGGGTTGGCGCGATTTGACGGCGTGCGGTTTGAGGTTTTTGGAATTCAAGACGGCTTGCCGAGTATGCAGGTCAGAACTTTGCTGGAGGATCGCAGCGGCGCGTTGTGGATTGGCACGGCGAACGGTGTCTGTCGTTTTTGGCACGGAAAATTTGAGAGCTGGACGCGTCGCGACGGTTTGGCCGGTGAGTCGGTCACGCAGATGGCGGAGGATGGCGAAGGAAGTATTTGGATCGGCTCCAACCAGGGCTTGAGCCGATGGCACAACGGGAAGTTTGAAGACATAGGCGCGGCGACAGGTTTTGCGGAAGCGGATGTCCGCGCGGTGATCACAGACAGTGCGGGTAAAATCTGGGTGTCGCTGGTTAAGGATGGAATGTTGCGCTACGAGGGTGGAAAATTTGTGCCGGCAAAATCAGATGCGGAGTTACGGCAACTGCGTCCGTATCGCTTGCTGCGCGATCATGTTGGGAACATCTGGGCGACTACTGTGGGAAAAATGTATTGCATCGGTGAAACGAACTGGACGGCGTATGGCGCAGCGGAAGGTTTGCCGAACATCCTCATCAGTTGCTTGGGGGAGAGCAAAGACGGACTGCTCTGGCTGGGGACAAGCGATCAGGGACTGTTGTTTCTGCGCGACGGAATTTTTCATGCACTGTGCAGCGCCGACGGTCTTTCGGACGACGCGGTGCGGTGCATTGCGCAGGACGCCGAGGGTAATCTCTGGGCCGGCACGCGCGGCGCGGGGTTGAACCGGCTGCAACCGCGAAAATTATCCACGACCAAACTATTCGACGGCACGACGGAGGTGCAGCCGATTTCGTTGGCGGAAACGGGCGACGGCAGTTTGTGGGCGGGAACCATCGGCCACGGCCTGCATCATTTCCGTGGGGATAAACATGAGGTGTTGTTGCGGGATGCATTGCTGCCGGGGAATTTGCAGGTGAGCGCGTTGTTGGCGGCGCGCGATGGCAGCCTGTGGGTGGTGGGCGGCTCGACTTTGTTTCACTGGACGGACGGAGCACTGCGTTCCGTGTGTCAGGTTTCCGGCGTGCAATGTCTGTGCGAAGACGCGGATGGGGTGGTGCTGTTGGGAAGTGAGAAGGGCGTTTTGCAGAAATTTGTTCACGACCATCTGGAAACCATCACGAGCGAGATCAACGGCTTTGCGATTTCGTCACTCGTGTCGGCGGCGGACGGAGCGCTTTGGATTGCGACTTACAGCCACGGTCTTGGTTATTTGCGCGGCGGCAGTTGCAAACTGTTCGGGCGCGCGGACGGCTTGCAAAGCGAACTATTACGCGTGCTATATCTTGACAAAAAAAATGTGCTGTGGATCGGCACGGAAGGCGGCGGTTTGAGCCGGATGGAAAACGGAAAAATCACCAGCTTCGGCAAGGCCCAAGGAATTCCCGACCAGACCATCTTGCAGATTTTGGAAGACGACGCGGGAATGCTCTGGTTGGGCACACAGCACGGCATTCTCGGCATCTCGCGTGACGCTTTGGAAAATGTGGCCTCGGGAAAATCCGACCGTGTCTATCCGCAGGTCTTCGGCCGCTTCGATGGAATGTTGACGGAGCAATGTTCGGGCAATCCTGGTGCCAGCGTGAAAACGCGCGCGGGGCTGGTCTGTTTTTCGACCGGGCGCGGCGTGGTGACGATTGATCCACGGCTGCCGCAAAACAGGATCGACACGCCGAAAGTCCGGCTCGAACGTGTGATGGTGAATAGCCGCCCGGCGGAGATGGCACCGGTTTCCGACGACGGAAAAAATGCTGGCAGTGAAAGTTTGCTGAACATTTCACCAGACAACCAGCGCGTGGATTTTTATTTCACGGCAATTTTTTTCTCCGCCCCGGAGCGGGTGAATTTTCGTTACCGCCTTGAAGGATTGGATACCGGTTGGAATGAAGCCGGTGTCCAACGCAATGCCTATTATACCCGCCTGCCGCCGGGCGAATATCAATTCAGCGTGGAAGCTCACAACGGCAACGGCCAATGGAGTGAACCCGCGGCGTCCATTCGATTGACGGTGCCGCCTTATTTCTGGCAGCGGAAAATTTTTATCGCGTTGCTGACGTTGGTGCTGGCCGGAGTGGTTGCCGAAATTGTCCGGCGGCTGGAAAGACGCAAGTCCCAGGTGCGATTAAAAAAATTGGAACTGGTGCACGTAATGGAGGCCGAGCGTTCGCGCATCGCGCAAGACATTCACGATGACATCGGCGCAGGGTTGACGGAGATCGGGCTGACGAGTGAGTTGGCGGAAGACCCTTCGCTGCCGCCGTCCGAGGCGCGGCAGTTTGCACGCGAAATCAGCGTGCGTTCTCGCGAATTGGTGGCAAGCATGGATGCAATCGTCTGGGCCATCAATCCGCGCTACGACTCGGTGAAATCCTCGGTAGCCTATTTCAGCCAGTATGCGGATCGGATTTTTAAGACGACAGGGATTAGTTGCCGGATGGAAGTGCAGCCGGACCTGGCCGAACTGCCATTGAGTTCAGAGCGGCGCCACAATTTATTTCTTGGCTTCAAGGAGTCCCTGAACAATATTCTCAAACACGCGCACGCGCGAGAGGTGCGAATTGGGGCAAAGCTGGATGAAAATATTTTTGTATTCTGGGTGGCCGATGATGGCGTCGGTTTTGAAACCAACCCGAGCGGCGAGGCACAGGATGGCTTGATCAACTTGCACGCACGTATGGAAAAAATTGGAGGTAGTTGTGAAATCAAAAGCGCCACCGGACAGGGAACAAAAATTGTTTTCCGGTTGCCTATCCGGCAAAAATTTTAACCACAAACTCGATGCACAAAGCCGGAAAAAAAACATTCGGTGTAGATGCGGCTTCTGCCGCCGTCGAAATTGCGGATAAGTTATCCAGTCTGCCCGTCGCTGCTAAGTTCGCCACGGTGGCTATTGTTGAAGATAATTCCGGTCTGCGCCGCAGCCTCATGCGCATCATCAGCCGCGCACCGGATCTGAAACTCGTCGGCGACTGGCCGGATGGCAAATCCGCGCTGCCCGCGCTGGAAAAATTGCGTCCACAAATTGTCTTGATGGACATCAACCTGCCAGGAATGTCCGGTATCGAATGCACGGCAGCTTTGAAACGGTTCAGCCCGGATACGCAAGTCATCATCGTCACCGTGTATGAAGACACCGACAGTATCTTCCGTGCGCTGCGTGCCGGAGCTTGTGGCTACGTTTTGAAACGCGCCTACTCGGCGGAGATTCTGGAGGCCATCGCCGAAGTCCGTCAGGGTGGCGCGCCAATGACCAGTGAGATCGCGCGCAGGCTCGTGGACGCCTTCCGTGAACCGCAGTCGGAAGCGCCCGCGCGTTCGGAACTTTCCGTGCGCGAAAAAGAAATTTTGAACTTGGTCGCGCAGGGCTTTGCCAACAAGGAAATCGGCGGCAAGCTGGACATTTCCTATCTCACCGTGCGCGTGCATCTGCGGCGGATCTACGAAAAACTTCACGTGCGCTCCCGCACTGAGGCAATGTTAAAATATTTGCAGGAACGGGGATCGCCGCTACCGGACAGGGCCATGCCCGCGACCGAGAAGAAATCTTCGGGGAATTGAGCGGCGGTGGCGCTGCCATTTTGGTTTGTGGCATTTGCTACCGCCCTGGCGGAAAAGGATCGCGCCGCCACATGGGTGCTTGATCGGGCGCTACTCCAATTGAGGTATATCTTTATTTTAGTCAGTTGGTAGAATCTTCATCGTTCGGTTTAAAAAATTGTCCCGTTCAAAAATCTAATCATTTTGAAAAAGGAATCCGCGCAACGCCCACCGCCCGTGAACCATCCGAATGGAACCGCTCCCACCCCCCAACGGCCTTGTCGCTGGGAGCCGCTTTCCCTAAATTACAAGCTTAACCATTAACAACCCAAAAACAAAACAAACCCGTCCATGAAAAATCCCATCCTTAAAAAGACCCTGACGGCCTTTGCAGCCGCCTGGTTAGCCGCGCATACCGGTTTCGCCGCAAATTTGCTGCTGACCAATTCCGACCTCTTAACCCCTGGATCGGGCGGTTACTGGCCGAACGGTGCCAACTGGGTTGGCGGCGTGGCTCCCGGCCCAAACGATGTGGTCGTTTTGTCTAATTCAGTTCCTTCCATGGCAAGTTATACTGGCCCTGCCGGCGGCGATTACAGCGGCGTTCCTTTCCCCTTTCAATACATAAAAGGTCTGGCCACTGATCCTGGCTGGACCAATTCGTATGATGGATTGGTGCCGCCGACGTCCATTGTGGATTCCATGACCATTGCCGGGCTATGGGTGCCGCAGACGAATGCGTATAATAATTGGGTGGTGGGCAATCAGTTCACCAACGGCTGCCATAATCTTTATATCACCAACCAGCTGAACATTGTCAGCAGCACTCCAAAAGATATCCTCCATATCTTTTCCAACACGGTGGCTATCGGCACCGGCTTTGATGGTAATGGCACAGCTTCATCAGGTGCAACCGTGCTTGCTTATGCCACCATTCGCGGCCCAGGAAGCTTGAATGTGACGAATCCCAATGGTTGCATGTGGGTGGGGCAGGGTTCGCAGGGTGCCGGCGTTGCTGCGGGAACGCATGCGGCCATTTTGGATATGAGCGGGCTGAATACGTTCAACTGTGTTCTAAACGGACTTTATACCGCTTGTGATTTTAACACCGTGAATTCCGGAACCGATCCGACCTTGACCGGCTATGCCCGTCCGCAAGGTGCAATCTTTTTTGCGTTAACCAACAACATCACGCTGCTGGATACAAACTTTCCGGCATTGATTGTGGGTTATGAGAATAACAACAATGGCAGTTCCTTTTGCATCTCCAACTGTTTGGGCAAGCTAAACTATTTGAATTTCGACCAAATGTTGGTTGGCGGGCCAAAAATGTCATCTTCGGTGGGCGGTATGTATTTTATGCCGGTTAACTACTACGCAGCCCCGCTAGGAGCCAACAGCGGGGTGCCGGCCCTGACCGATTGTTATGCGAAGTTTCGAAACATTGACGGTGTGAGCCGTCAAACTGCCTGGATTCTGGGCGATGACTTATTTTCGTTGGGAACGACCACGTCCACCTACGGTAACGTCAATTTTGCACGCGGTGGCGTGGATGCGTTGGTAGATACCATTTACTGCGGTCGCGGTGCAACCCCGCTGACAAATACGGTGCTGAACTCTACTGGCACTGCGGTCGGTGCGCTGACTTTTGGTTCGGGAACCACTAATTTGAGCGTTATTGACGTCAACCAGTTGGAACTTGGAGACATGTTAAACTTTACCGCGCCGTGCCAGGGATCCGTCACGGTTTATAGCAATGGCACGCTCAATGTTAACAATTACATCCGTTTGATCAACACGCCGCCCGGTGCCAGCAGTTCGTTGGCTTCACGGGGTTTCTTGTTTGTTTACGGTGGACTGGTAAATGTATCGGGCAACATTTTGAACAACGGAAGTCCGGGCGGCGGTGCCGCTTGGTTGTATGTTCAATATGGCGGCACCTTGGATATGCAGCCCAACCTCTCTAAGCCGCCGGGCAACATTTCTTGCTCTCTACTCCAATTTGCCAAAGGCACCATCAAGAATTTTGCAACTTTGAGCGTCAGCAATCTTGTCGTCCTGCCCCCAAATACTAACTTCGCCCTGTTAAGCGGTCAGGCGTTGTCTCCCGGTGGCTTGGGCTACAGCGATGTATTGACGATTGGTGTTACCAACACGGTTCCCGGTGCCACCACGTTGCAATTGGACGGCACCTACGTCACCAACAACGGCAATGGTTTGGTGGGTCTCTCTCTCAACAACAGCGCGCTCGTGATGGACATCGGCACCGGCAGCGATAAGATCAATGTGAACGGCAACATCACGCTGGCTGGCGTCAACCAGATTTATGTCAATCCGGTAGCGGGATTTGGACCGGGCACCTATCCGATTCTAACTTACAACACGAACACCGCCTGGCTAGATGCCAATGGAAGCAGCAATTTTGGACTTACCGGAAACGTGGCCACGCAGTTGGTCGCCGGCGGACCGGTTACCAACAGCTCCTATGTTGTTACATTTGATGCCAGCAACCCCGGCGTGATTAACATGATTGTTTCCATCGCCACGCCAACGGCCTTGACCTGGGTCGGCGACGGAACCGCCAATGCCTGGGATGTCGTCGGGGCCAACAATTGGAACAACGGCGGCGGCGCGTCCAAGTTCTATCAATTTGACTCGGTGACCTTCAGCGACAGCGGCTCAGCGAGCCCGTCGGTGAATTTGACCGCTGCGGTGTATCCTACTTCCGTGACTACCACCGCCAACCAGAATTATACGATTACTGGATCCGGACAGATCGCGGGCGGCGCTTCGCTCACCAAGGGCGGCAATGGCGATTTGAACCTGCTGACCACTAATACCTACATCGGCGGAACAGCGATTAACGCCGGCACCTTGCGGCTGGGTAACGGTGTTTCTACTTCCGGGTTTCCTGGCAGCGGTGCGGTGAACATTGGTGCCAGCGGCAACTTGGCAATCGACGTTCCCCTAAATCAAATCCAATACCTGACGAATGCTTTGACGGGGGCAGGCATGATGACCGTGGAAGGCCCCGGAACGGTGTTCCTCATCAGCACAAACCAAACCTACTCCGGCTCCTATAAAGTTACAAACGGCATCCTATCTTCCGCCTATTGGGTTTCGATTAGCTCCAATGCGACGCCTACAACCAAGCTGATTTACGCCACGAATTCCGGCACTTTCGACATTAACGGCCTCAACTTGGCGAATTACATAACTATTTCAGGCAGCGGTTACAATGGCATTGGTGCTTTGGTGAACAATGGGGTGGCACAAGCGAACGCAACGATGCAGGTGTTTATGGCGGGTGACGCTGCTGTCGGCGGAAATTTCCGCATGGACTTGAACGGAATTAGCGCCACCCCGAGCGGCTTGACCGGCAACGGCTTTAACCTAACCAAGGTGGGCAGCAACTGCGTGTCTTTATACAATAACTCCACTAACGTGTTCACCAATAACATCGGTAACATCACAGTGAGTGCCGGCGTCTTGCGCGTGCAAAACGGCAGCTTGCTGACAACGAACGCGGCCAAAACCATCACTGTGGCTGGCGGGGCAACTTTGGAGATGAACAACGTGTGGGTCCGGGCCGCAGTCACAAATTCCGCCATCTTGCAGAATGGTTCATGCATTTATGGAACCGGCGGAACGGGGACCAATATCACGAGCGGATTTACCAACGTCCAAGGTAACATCTATGGTGGAAACATCAGCTTGAATGGTTCTGACGTATTTGACGTCTCGCCCAATTCCATATTGAACATTTCTGGCCTCATTTCCGGCAGCGGAAGCCTGGTGAAAGGCATCGGCACTCATTCGGCCAGCGCCACGACTCCGGTCAGCACGGGAACGGGAACCCTCATTTTGGCGGGCGCAAACACCTTCAATGGCAGCCTAGTGGTGCAAACCGGGACTGTGGTGCTCACTAACAGTGGTTCTGTGGCTCTCGCAACCAACATCGCTCTGGTCGGCGGCGTGCTGAACGCCGCCGCGCGGACGGATGGATCGTTGACCGTGGCCGCAAGTCAGACGTTGAGCGGTGTGGGCATGGTTGTGGGCACGCTGGTGGTGTTGACCAATGCCATCATTGCTCCCGGCAGCCCGTTCGGCACCATATCGAACGTTGGCAATGCGTTCTTGGCCGGCACCGCGAACATGAGCATCAACAAAACCAACGGTGTGCTATCCAACTCGCAATTAGGCGTTTCCGGCGGACTGCAACTAGGCGGCACGGTGAACGTGGTATTCTCCGGCAGCGGACTAACCAACGGCGACAAGTTCCAACTGTTTTCGTCAGCGGTCATTTCCAGCAATTTCACCACTGTCAATTTGCCATCGGGCTACATTTGGACAAATAACTTGAGCGTGGATGGAAGCCTCATTTCGGGTGGCGCGGTGTCCGAGCCGACCAACCTACCTTCCCTGACCGCCAGTTCGACCGGCGGCAGCCTGACTTTGTCATGGCCGTTGGCTTACTACAGCTATGTGTTGCAGTCGCAGACAAACACATTGAATGTGGGATTAAGTTCAAACTGGGTGACGGTGCCGACCGTTAACAACACAATTACTGTTCCCATCAACCCGGCGAACGGCAGTGTGTTTTACCGGTTGAAACATTAATGTGTCTTTGCATTTATCGGTGCAGCACCCAGGTTCAACCTTGGGTGCTGCCTCGGGCTGGTAGGAGTATTTGATTATGAAGAATAAACGCGCGTTCACTTTGATAGAACTGCTGGTAGTGATTGCCATCATCGCCATTTTGGCGGCGATGCTGCTGCCCGCCTTGTCCAAGGCCAAGGCCAAGGCACAGGGTGTGAAGTGCATGAGCAATATGAAAAACTGGGGCATGGCCTTGGTTATGTATCAGGGCGACAGCGAGGATTTCATCCCCTACTTTGCGGTCTGCGAGTATCCCTCCGACCCGACAACTAAGAATGTGATTTTTGATTTTTTATATCCATATATTAATCCAAGCAAAGTTAACAGCGCTGTCCAAGGAATAACTCTTTGGCTGGATGATCCGGTGCGCACTTGCCCGGGTGGATCTTACGGTGCTCCGCCATTTTATTCGGTTGGAGGACGCGGAGCGGTATCGGCCTGGGGGCCTACCAATTGGAACTGTCATATCGGGGTCAACTTTGGGCTCTGGAATCCCGCCAAATACCCGAAACTAAACGCCCCGTTTTATTATGGCAAAATTAATGAGACGGATCCTATGAATCCGGCGGTGAAAGCCAGCATGATTTCTCAGCCTTCGGCTGCGCTGATGTTCATGGATGTGGAGGCGTATTATGTCTATTCGCCTCTGTATAATCCGTGGAATGGCGATGCGAATGGGGACGGAATTCCTGACAGCAACACGAGTTATTCCCCATTTAACAACGGTCGTCCAACGGTTCATAATAATGCGGCGAATGTCAGCTGTCTGGATGGCCATGTGGAGCGGATGCCCTATAAAACGCTCTGGGCGGCCGATACCAGCGGCAATCCGCTTTGCAACTACTGGGTCATGCAGCCGTAACGGCAGTTGGTTTGTTCGCGGATAATAAAATAATTTACCGTTGCGGAATCTGCTATGAATCCGGGGTCACTTCATGAAAATACAAGTTTACCAGGAAAGAAATGAATTGGGCGTAGCCGCTGCGGCGACTGCGGCCGGGGTTTTAAAATCTTGCATCACGCAGCAAAGTCACGTGCGCATCATCGCTGCGACGGGGGCTTCGCAATTCAAATTTTTGGAATCGCTGACGTCCACGCCGGACATTGACTGGTCGAAGGTGGAGATGTTCCACCTGGATGAATACGTAGGCCTTCCGGTCACACATCCGGCGAGCTTCCGGAAATATCTTTTGGAGCGACTCATTCACCGCGCCGGCATTGAAAATTATCATCTACTCGATGGCGAGCGCGATGTGGTCGGCGTCTGCGAACGCACCGGCACGCTCATCTCCCAAGCACCGATTGACGTGGCGTTCGTGGGCATCGGCGAGAACGGGCATCTGGCGTTCAATGATCCGCCGGCAGATTTTCAGACGGAAAAACCTTATTTGGTGGTCAACCTTGACGAAGCGTGTCGCTGTCAGCAGGTCGGCGAAGGCTGGTTCAAAAACATGGACGAGGTTCCGAAACAGGCGATTTCGATGTCCATCCGCCAGATCATGAAGACGAAAAAAATCCTCTGCATCGTTCCGGATTTACGCAAGGCGCTGGCAGTGAAAAATTGTTTGGAAGGTTCTGTGGTGCCAGATGCGCCGGCTTCGATTTTGCAACAGCATCCCGACGTGACGGTGTTCTTGGACACCGCCTCCGCATCGTTGTTGAACAACCGTCCGCCGATTACCCATGCGGATTGACCTGCCAGGATTTTTTGATCTGCAGGTCAACGGCTTTGCGGGCGTTGATTTCAATGATCCTGACGCCGGGGATGACGAGATTTTGCGCGCCGCCAAAAAACTGCGCGACACTGGTGTCACTGTTTTTTTACCAGCATTGATTACCTCCTCGATCGAACGGTTCAGCCGATGTGCAAAAAAAATGTTGCGTGTAAAACCGGCAGGCTTCGCGGGTTTTCACATGGAAGGCCCTTATATTTCCCCCGAAGACGGGCCGCGCGGTGCGCATCCGCGTCCGTTTGTTTCCAACGCAAGCATCGAAGATTTTTCCCGGCGGCAGGAAGCGGCCGAGGGAAAAATTCTTTTGGTGACACTTGCTCCGGAAGTTCCTGGTGCATTGCCGCTCATTGAACATCTCGTCCAACTCGGTGTCAGCGTTGCCATCGGTCACACCGCCGCCACGCCAGATCAGATTGCCACTGCGGTGAAAGCCGGAGCCACGCTCTCAACGCATCTCGGCAACGGTTGCCATTTGGAGATGCCGCGGCATCCAAATCTGATCTGGGAACAACTCGCGGATGATTGCTTGTTTGCGTCGCTGATCGTGGATGGCCATCATCTACCGCCAGCGACGGTGAAGGCGATTGTGCGCGCAAAAGGTGTCGAGCGAATCATCCTTACCACGGACGCGATGGCGGCGGCCGGCTGCGGGCCGGGCAATTATCAATTGAACGGCGAACCAGTTACCGTGAGCGCCGATGGCCGCGTTTCGCCGCCGGGAAAACCGTGGCTGGCGGGATCATCGTTGACGATGAATTGCGCGGTCGCCAACACGGTCAAGTTCACCGGCCTGCCAATGGAAACCGTTTGGGGAATGGCCTCGAACCGTCCGGCGGAATTTTTTGGAATGAAGCCGGCGGGCCGCGTGATCGGCGAATGGGATGAAAAGAATTTCCAGCTCACGATTCAGGAGGTGGTCGCATGATTGTGGCGACGATAAAAAATTTGCGCTGGTATATCGCGGGCTTGTTGTGTCTCGCGTCGGCGTTGAATTATCTGGATCGGCAGACGCTTTCCGTGCTGATCGGAACCATCAAAGATGAGCTGCATCTCACCAACGCGAGTTATGGAAAAATCAACGCTTGGTTTCTCGCCAGCTATGGCGTGATGTATGCCGTGAGCGGTCGGGTGATTGATCTCATCGGCACGCGGCGCGGGTTTGTGGTGTTTGTGACTGGCTGGTCGCTGGCGAACATGATGCATATGTTCGCGACTACGGTCGGACAATTTTCTTTTTTTCGTTTGCTGCTCGGTGTGTTCGAACCGGGTAGTTTTACCGGTGGCGTGCGCGCGGTGAGCGAATGGTTTCCGATGCAGGATCGCGCATTGGCGATTGGCATTTTCAATTCCGGCACAGCCATCGGCTCGATGATTTCCGCGCCGGTGGTGTCGTTGATCGCGATGCATTACGGCTGGCGTGCGGCGTTTCTCACCACGGGTTTGCTGGGTTTGGTGTGGGTGACGGCCTGGTGGTTTCTCTACAAACTTCCCAGCCAACATCCGCGTCTCGGAGCGGACGAACGGAAATTAATCGAGGATGGCCGTCCGGCTTCGGCTCAAACTAAATCACCGCCACTGTCCCGCCTACTCAAGATGAAAGAAACCTGGGGCTGCGTGCTCGTCCGTGCATTAACCGATCCCATCAGTTATTTTTTGCTGTTCTGGATTCCGCTTTATTTTCAGAAGCGTCACGGCTTTGATCTTACGAAAATTGGATTGTTTGTCTGGATTCCGTTTGCCGCCGCCGCTTTGGGCAGCTTGATGAGCGGGGTGATTCCGCGTTATCTGATTTCGCTCGGTTGGTCGTTGGACAAGGCGCGCAAGACGACGATGTCTGTGATGACCGCCGGAATTTTTTTTGGCGCAATCTGCGCCACGCAAGTGGCGCAGGCGGGACTGGCCTTGGCGCTCGTGGCCACGATGACTTTTTGCCACGCCGGCTGGAGCAACATCACGCTGCCGGCAGAAATTTTTCCAACCTGCGCCGTCGCAACGGTGACGGGCTTGGGCGGAATGCTCGGCTCGTGGATGGGCGCGCTGTCGCAACTTTACATTGGTCGCGTGGTGGATGCCTGGGGATTCACGCCAATTTTTATGGCGTGCGCCGGGCTTTATCCGCTCGCGCTGTTGCTGGTGTTTGTGCTCGTCGGACGATTGGGCGTGGTGCGCCCGGTTGCTTAAAAATTTATGAAAAGTGAACACTGGTTGAGAATTGGGAAACTCATTTTGGTTGCCGGACTGTGGTTGACGCAATCTGCTGTTGGGGCTGAACTACGCATTGGCATCATCGGCTGCGACACGTCGCATTGCGCGGCATTCACCGAGACGTTCAACAATCCGCAGGGCAAGTCGTATGTGCCGGGCGGCAAAGTTGTCGCCGCTTACAAAGGCGGCAGCGCGGATTTGCCGCAGAGCATTTCGCGCGTCGAAAATATTGCTACGAATCTTCAATCGAAATACGGCGTGAAGATTTATGATACGATCGAGGAATTGTGCTCAAACGTGGACGTGATTTTGTTGGAAAGCGTGGATGGCCGGCCGCACCTCGCGCAAGTGAGGCCGGTGATCGCCGCGCGCAAGCCGGTGTTTGTGGACAAGCCGTGCACGGCGTCGTTGGAAGATGCGCTCGAAATGTTCCGACTGGCGAAGGCGGCGAACGTGCCGATTTTCAGTTCCTCAAGTCTGCGATTTGCGAAAGACACGCAGGCCGTGCATAGCGGCTCGATTGGCAAAGTTTTTTACGCCGAGACTACCAGCCCGCTCGAATTGGAACCGCACCATCCCGAACTCTTCTGGTATGGCGTGCATGGCGTGGAATCACTATTTACGGTGATGGGCACCGGCTGCGAAACCGTCCAACGTCGGATCGGCACAAACGATTTGGTGGAAGTGGTTGGCACATGGCATGGCGGGCGCACGGGAATTTATCGTGAGGAAAAACAAAAAAATTACAACGCAAACTACCACGGTATCGCCAAGGGCGAGAAAGGCGAGGCGAAGATCGGTTCATTCGACGGCTACGCGCCCTTGGACGAGGCGATCATGAAATTTTTCCAAAATGGCGTCGCGCCGGTGCCGCCGGAGGAGACGATTGAAATCATGGCCTTCATGCAGGCCGCGCAGGAGAGCAAGGACAGAGACGGCGCGATAATTCGGTTGGAAGATGTGATCACAAAAGTTCATCAACAGGTCAGGGCGGATTCCGGAAAAACACTAGTGCATGAGAATTGACCGCCTCAAACCGATCTTTTTCCTCACGGTCTGCACGCTGTTTTTGACGGCGTCCCCGGCGCGTGCGAAGGCGACGTGGAAAGCCGGCACCGCAAAAGCCGTCATCACGCCGACGGAAAAAATGTGGCTCGCCGGATTTGCAAACCGCACCAATCCGGCGACCGGCAGTAAGCTGATGGATCTGTGGGTCAAGGCGATGGCGCTCGAAGATGCGTCAGGACATCGCGCGGTCATACTCACGGCCGACCTGCTTGGCATTCCGCAAAGTGTTTATCAGCACGTCAGCGCCGCCATCGAAAAAAAATACGCGCTGCAACCGGATCAAATTTTGCTCTGCGCGTCGCACACGCATTGCGGACCGGTGTTGCGCGATGCGCTCTACGACATTTATCCGCTCGACCAGACGCAGCGTGATTTGATTGAAAAATACACGACCCAGCTCGAATCACAGATGATTGATGTCGCGGGCGCGGCCATTGCCAATCTGGAACCGGTGCGAATCACTGCCGGTCAAGGCACGACCGCTTTTGCGGTGAATCGTAGAAATAATCCAGAACCAAAAGTTTCCGACCTGATCGAGACTGGCGAACTTAAAGGGCCGGTGGATCATTCCGTGCCGGTGCTGGCGGTGTATTCGCCTGACGGAAAATTAAAGTCCGTTCTGTTCGGATACGCGTGCCACAACACCACGCTGCAACTCAGTGAGTGGAGCGGCGACTACGCGGGCTTTGCGCAAATCGCCCTCGAAAAAAATCATCCCGGCACGCAGGCGATGTTTTTCATGGGCTGCGGCGGCGACCAAAATCCGTTGCCGCGGCACGAAGTTTATATTAGCCAGCGCTACGGCCACATGCTTGCGTCAGCGGTGGAAGAAGTGTTGCTCGCGCCGCCGCACAACCTGCCGCCGGAGCTCGTGACCAAAATGAAAATGGTTACGCTGCCGTTCGGCAAGCCACTGACCGTTGATGAATTACAGACTTTGAAGAACGATTCGCAAGCGCCGACGCGCCGCTGGGCCACGCGCTGGCTGGATTTTTTGCAATCTGGGAAAACGACGGTGCGCGATTATCCATTTCCCATTCAAGCGTGGCAATTTGGCGGACAACAATTGCTCCTCACGCTCGGCGGCGAACCGGTGGTGGATTACGCGAATAAATTTAAACAGTCATTCGGCCCGCAGACCTGGGTGGCTGGTTATTGCAACGACGTGATGACTTACATCCCGTCGCTGCGCGTGTTGCGCGAGGATGCAGTGACGAAACCCGGCGCACGTTGGGGCTACGAGGGTAGCTATTGTTTTGTGGTGTATGGCCTGCCCGCCAAACGCTGGGGCGAAAACGTGGAAGACTTGATCACTGGCGGCGCAAAAGAACTCGTGGGGGAAATTCAAAAATGAGAATGCGCCGCATGCCAAATTTGGTTTTGAATTTCGGCGTAATAGCCGCGTGCGCACTTTGTTATTGCGGTTGCGCGACACAGCACTCGAAAAATAAATCGGCGCAACGGAAGCGGATCGAACTGTTGTCCGGCACGTTCGGCACTTACGCCGCGGAACCGCGTTTAGCCGATCGACGCGTGGACACCGACCGCCTCGTCGCAGAACTCGTCAAGGTCAAGGCTAACACCTACAACTTTCTGATTCACCACGCGTCGACCGACTGGGATGATTTGCAAATTTTTCTGCCATTAGCACGAGCGAATCACATCAAAGTTTGGGTGACGCTCGTGCCCCCGAGCGAACCGCCGTTCGCCGAACCTTTTCAGTTGGATTTTCATCGCTGGGCCATCGAGTTGGCAAAGCTGAGTTTGAAAGAACCTAATTTGGTTGCATGGAGCATTGATGATTTTTCCTATGACGCGAAAATTTTCACGAGCGAATACATCAGGGCGATGGTGGAAGATTCGCACGCTATAAATTCCAAGCTGGCGTTCGTGCCGTGCCTTTACGTCAAGCAGATGAAGCCCGCGCTTGTGGAGAAATACCGGCCTTATGTTGACGGTATTTTGTTTCCGTATCGGCACGAAATAGGGCAGAGGAATTTGACCGACTGGGACACGCTGGAAAAAGAAATCGCCGTCTTCCGTCAGGATTTCGGCCCGTCCGTGCCAGTGTTTGTGGATGTGTATGCCACGAAACATTCACAGTTGAACGACTCGTCGCCCGAATATGTTCGGCAGGTAATGAGGATTTCGCGGCGCTGTGCGGACGGTGTCTTAATCTTCTGCCATCAATACGAGGACAAAAGTCCTGAAAAATATCACGTCATCAAATCACTATTTGAGCAATGGTCAGCGGAGAAAAAATCAAAGTGAAATGACCGCAACATTTTCACCCATGAAAAAAAATCTTAACCGAAGAAACTTTCTCAAATCCGCGACCCAAGCTGGCGCGGGCGCGGTGGCATTGCGTTACGCCGCCGTCGCAGGAATGTTCAGTGCTAACGTGCCGAATATTTTCGCCGCCGAAACCGACTTGCCCGTGAAGCTCGGCGGTAAGCCGGTTCGCACCACGCTTTTTCCGCCTTGGCCGGTTTACGATGAGACCGAGGAGAAGGCGTTACTCGACGTGTTACATAGCAAAAAATGGTTTCGCGGCGAGGGCCAGCACGTCAATCAGTTTGAGGACGGTTTCATGAAGCTTACCGGCGCGAAACATTGCGTCGCCACCGCCAACGGCACGAGCGCGGTGCTAACCTCGCTCGGCGCGCTTGATGTTGGGCCGGGTGACGAGGTGATCGTGCCACCTTATACCTTCGTCGCGACCATCAACGCTGTGCTGATGCACCACGCATTGCCGGTGTTTGTGGACACCGACCCGGAGACGTTTCAGATTGACGCCAAAAAAATCGAATCCGCCATCACCGACCGCACCGTGGCAATCATACCCGTTCACGTCGGCGGTTCGCCCGCAGACCTCGACACGATTTTGGAAATTGGCGCACGCCGTAAAATTCCGGTGGTCGAGGACGCGTGTCAGGCGCATCTCGCCGAGTGGCGCGGAAAGAAAGTCGGGACTTACGGCGTGACCGGTTGCTTCAGTTTTCAGGCGAGCAAAAACCTCACATCGGGCGAAGGTGGCGCGGTGATCACGAATGACGACGAACTGGCCGAGCGCCTTTACTCGTTCCACAATAACTGCCGAGCGCGCAAAACGACGAGCTACAATTTCACCTATCGCGGCACGCGCGGCGCGAACTTGCGGCTCGCGGAATTTCAAGGCGCGCTGCTGCTCGCGCAGTTGGCGCGGCTGGAAACACAGGCGAAGACGCGCGATATGAACGCCGCGTATCTTACGAAACAGCTGGCGGAAATTCCCGGAATAGTGCCCGCCAAAAATTATGACGGCTGCACGCGCAGCGCACATCACCTGTTTATGATGCGCTATCGTAAGGACCAATTCGCCGGGCTACCGCGCGCAAAATTTTTGGCCGCATTGGCGGATGAAGGCATTCCGTGCTCGGGCGGTTATTCGCCGCTGAACACCGAGCCGTTCATCCAGAACGCCTTTAAAACTCGTGCTTATCAGCGCGTTTATGCGGCGGATGTTCTGGCAGGTTGGGCGGAGCGCACGCGTTGTCCTGCGAACGACAATGTTTGCAACGAAGCGGTTTGGTTCACGCAGAACATGCTGCTCGGTTCGCGCGCAGACATGGACGACATCGTGGCGGCGGTAAAAAAAATTCATTCGCATGCGACGGAACTCGCTAAAGGTTGAAGAAAATTCACTCATGCGTTTCATCGTCGCCGCCATTTTTGCCATGAGCTTCGGAGCATCCGCTGAGACGAACGCGCCTGTCCGTCTGATGACGTTTGAGCCGGCGCACTTTCACGCGGCGCTCATCCAGAAGGAGATGCAGCCGGACGTTGCAGAGCGCGTAGATGTTTATGCCAAGGCTGGTGGCGCTCTGGACGCGCACCTCAAGCGGATTGAGCAGTTTAACACGCGCAAAGTAAATCCCACAGACTGGCAGGAAGTGGTCCACACGAATGATAATCCGCTCGCGCAAATGCTCACGGAAAAACCTGGCAACGTCGTGATAGTGTCGGGAAAAAATCGCGGTAAGATTGATGCGCTAGAAAGAATGGTCGGTGCGAAGCTCAACGTGCTGGCGGATAAACCATGGATCATTGAGGCGGAAGATTTTCCAAAACTCGCGACGACGCTCGACTCCGCAGATGAAAATGGCGTGATCGCTTATGACGGCATGACGCAGCGGTTTGAAGTGTCGTGCCAATTGCCGCGCGAACTGGTGAATGACGAAGCTGTGTTTGGTCAATTGGAGGTGGGCTCGGCGACGAAGCCCGCCGTGGAAATGGAGAGCGTTCACTATCTGCTGAAGGAAGTCGCAGGCGTGCCTTTGTTGCGACCTGCGTGGTATTTCGACATCACACAACAGGGCGAAGCGCTTGCGGACATTGGCACGCATCTCGTGGACCTTGTGCAATGGACTTTATTTCCGGAGCAGGCGATTGATTTCAAAAAGGACATCCAACTGACGAGCGCGAGTCGCTGGCCGACGAAGATTTCGCTGGCACAATTTCAACGTGTCACCGGTGAGCCGAATTTCCCCTACTATTTGAAGCCATCTATCCCTAGCGGTTATTTGGAATATTTCGCCAATGACACGCTGACGTATCAGCTGCGCGGCGTTTTTGTGAAGCTCACAGTGAAGTGGGGCTACGAAGCACCTGCTGGCAGCAAGGATTCGGAACTCGCCATTTTTCGCGGCTCGAAATCGCGCGTCGAGTTTCGTCAGGGCAAAGAGGAAAACTATCTACCGATGGTTTATGTCATCCCGACCGCGCCAGAGTTTAAGGCGGAAGTTGGAGCCGCGTTAAAAAATAAAATTGCTGCGCTCCAAAAGAATTATCCCGGCGTGTCGCTACAATCGCACGGCGATGAATTCCAACTCATGATTCCTGACGCGCTGCGCATCGGCCACGAAGCGCATTTCGCCTTGTTGACGCGCCGTTTTCTCGATTACGTGCATCATCCCAAGTCGCTGCCCGCCTGGGAAAAACCGAACATGATCGCAAAATATTTCACCACCACCGAGGGCGTGAAACTCGCCCGTAAATCTTCAACCCAAAAATAATTTATGAAACGAACTGCCAAACTCATCTGCACCCTCGCACTCACGGCTGCGTGTGCCGCGTTCGCCGCTGATCCGTTTCAGCCAGCGCACAAGCTCAGCGGCATCCCGCACGATTCCGGTTTTCCCGACGGTCACGATCCCTACAACAGCATGGGCTGCGCGAGCGACGGAAAAATTTATTACGTCCTAAGCGCGGATAAATATGACGTCGGCGCGCGGATGTTCTGTTACGACCCGGCTACGGACAAAGTGAAATTCATCTCCGACCTCACCGAGACGTGCGGCGAGAAGGACAAGAAATCCATCGTGCAGGGCAAGAGCCACGTCAATTTTGTTGAATCGGATGGTAAATTATTCTTCGCGTCGCATCTCGGATTCTACGGCAGCATAAACGGTAAAGAAGCGATGGGCACTCCGCCGGAGGGTTGGACCGCGTATCCCGGCGGCCATCTGCTCGCGTATGATCTGAAGAGTGGCAAATTTGAGGATTACGCTATTGCTCCGAATAAGGAAGGCATTCTGGCCTTCAATATAGACACAAAACGCGGACGCGGTTTCGGGCTGACGTGGCCGAGCGGAATTTTCTTCCGCTACGATTACGCAAAGCACGACCTGAAAAGTTTTGGTAAGATGTGCGCGCTCGGCGAAGACGGCGTGGGGGCGGACTATCGCACGATTTGTCGCTCCATTTGCGTGAACCCCGAAGATGGTTCGGCATATTTTACCACCTCAGAAGGCGACATTTTTCGATACCGCGCTGATAGTGATACGGTGGAAAAAGTAAAGGGCGACAATCTCAAGAAAGATTATTTCGGCATCTACGATTACACCTCGCCTGGTCACATGGGTTACAATTGGCGGCAAACATTTTATCGTCAAGCCGATGGCATGATCTACGGCGTGCACGGCAATTCCGGCTATCTCTTTCGCTTCAATCCCAAGACGGAACAGGTGCAGGTGCTCGACCGCATCACTTCGGATCCTTCCAAAGCAAGTGGTATGTTCGATCAATTCAGTTACGGCTACCTCGGCTTCGGTCTCGCGCACGATGGCAAAACGATTTATTACCTGACCGGCGGCCCGATTTACGAAAACGGCAAGCGCCTCACAGGTAAATCCAAAACTGCGATGGGTGAAGCGAAGGGATTAGAAGATTTACATCTGGTCACCTACGACATTGAAGCCGGTGTGAGCAAAGATCGCGGCGCAATTTATTATCCGAATGGCCAGCGTCCGCTCTATGTGAATTCTCTCTGCATCGGCCTCGACGGCACAGCGTATTTCATGGCGCGTATCACCGAGAAAGGCCAGACGCATTCCGATTTGATCAGCGTCAAGCCGTGAACCTGCTTTCGCAGCCGCAAATATAATGAACTTCGT